>CADBRX010000075.1 GCA_902797175.1 uncultured Coriobacteriaceae bacterium
CGTTGCATGGACGCTAGCGTCCCACCATCTCGTTGAGCTGGCTCACGAAGTCGTCGTAGGTGGGGCACCTCGACAGGCGCATCACGTTGGCCGTATCGCTGAGGACCTCGATGAGGCTGTCGAAGAGCGTGCGGAAGGCCTTGCGGTCGCTTGTGGAGATGCCCATCAGCATGATGAGGTTCACCTCGTGCGGCCCCCACATCATCGCCTGGTCGTTGGTGACCACGGAAAGGAAGGAGCGGTTGGCGGACGCCGTCATGGTATGGGGTAGGGCCAACCGGTTTCCGAACGAGGTGGGAGACATCTCTTCGCGCGCAAGGACCTCGTCGTTGAAGCCTTCGTTCACGTAGCCCTTCGCGAGGCAGTCCGCCGCCAGGACCTCGATCATCTGGGTGGGGTCGTCGCGATAGAGGTTGTGCGTGAAGAGGTCCGGCGTAAGGAACCGCTTGATGAGGGCGAGGGCCCGCGACTCACGCTTGCGCGCCGCCTGGACGGTCACGGCCTTGTGGATCGCCTGGAGGTCGGCGTCGTTGAGGATGGGCGAAAGCACCACGAGCTGGCTGGTTGGCGCAACCTCCACCTCCACGGGCGAGAGCACGAGGTCGGTAGGCACCTGCGACCCATCGTAGCTGGCAATCGACTCGGCCGCCACGATGGAGAGGCTGCTCTTGAACTCGGCCCGGATGCGGTCGAGCGCGATCTGGTACAGGTCGTGGTAGTCAAGGTAGAGGAACGTAGCTGTTACCAATTCGCTGCCAGGCCCGTTCATCTCGAGATACGCGCCAATGTGGAAGGCGAGGAAGGCGATCTCGTCCTCCGAGAGGGTCGTCCCGGTCTCCTTGGTGATGGCGCGCGCGAAGAACACGGCCATGTCGTAGACCAGGGGATACTGCTCCTTGATCTTCGAGAGCAGCGGGTTGTGCGAGCCCACGTTGCCCTCCACCCGCTGCAGCAGGCTGTGGACGTGCACGGCAACGCGCATGATGAAGTCGCTGTCGAAGGGCTCGAGATAGTAGGCGTGCTCCAGCGCGCTGACCGCCCGCTGGGTCAGCTCGATGTCGCGCTGGTCGATGAGCGAGGTCAGGTCGGTGCGCGAAGCAAAGGAGTAGTCGACGCTGCGGCTGTTCGAGGCGACCACCAGGGAGAGGTAGCCCACCTCGCTCTCGGGGATGTCTATGTCGTAGCGCTTGGCCATAGCGTCGCAGATGTCTCGCGACGCGTTCCACGCGCTTGTGCCGAAGACCTTCTCCGAGCTGCCGTCATCGGGCATCTCCATGCCCTGGCGCATGCGATCGATCATGATGACCAGATGCAGCACCACGTTGTTGCACCCGAAGTCGTCGCTGCGCAGGCCATGCTCCTCCAGGCATGAGCTGACGATGTTCATCATGCTCGTCTTGTCATAGCCTTCCAGCACGATGCCGTTGCCCGCGAGCGCGAAGAGGCTGCCCGTGCTTTCCGCGGTCAGCAGCTGGCTGATGAGCTTCCGCTTGCTTGCCTCGGAGCCCTCCAGCATCACGGTGTCCCGCGACCGCGCAAGCGAGAGGTCGAACAGGCGAATGGACTCGCGCACGCGCCGGAGGTCCGCCTCGATGGTCGAGTCGGAGACGAAGAACTCGTCGCAGAGGTCGTATATGCTGACGGGGCTGTTGAGGGAGATGAGCTTGCGAAGGATGGCGTCGGCGCGCCGCTCCTGGGGACGCGCGCCATACGAGTCATGGCCGGCTGCCTGCGACGCGTTTGGGACAGGCTGGTCCTGGACAAGCCGGTAGCCGTGATAGGAGGACTCGATGATGGGCTTGCCGCCCTGCTCGTTGATGCGCCGCACGTAGTTGCGCACGCTTCTGGTGGTGACCCCGAGGGTCTCGGCCAGGTAGCGCGCGTCAACCCAGCCTTCGTGGCCCCTGAGCACTTCTATGATGCGCTTCTGGTTTGCTCGCAACGGGCTGCCCCTTCGACCGTAGGTGCCAATGACGACTGGCTCTTGATAGTTGTTTATTACTGTATGCCAAACATGAGAATGGTGCCGTAGCCAACTTTCCGCACCCGAGGAAAGCTGCCCGTGACGAACCCGGTTCCGCGGCTGAGGAAAGAAGTCGATTGGAACGACGTTGCGCAAGGTGAGATAACTAGCCATAGCAAGACGGGACATATCCCGGAACGAGAAGCACAGGCAACGAAAGGAAGGAACATCATGCGTCACCTTGACATCCTGCTGGTTTGCGGATCCGGTGCGAGCAGCGGCTTCATGGCCGTCAACATGCGGAAGGCCGCGGCTGCCCACAACATCGACGCGACGATCACCGCGCGCTCCGAGGCCGAGGTCGAGAGCTACATCGACAGCATCGACGCCCTCATGATCGGCCCGCACCTCAAGTATCTGGCCGAGGACCTCTCGCAGAAGTATGCGGACAAGCCCGTGAAGATCATCCTCATGGAGCCCGAGTACTACTCCACCCTGAACGGCGAGAAGGCCATGAAGCACCTCATCAGGGTGCTGCGCGAGGGCTAGCCCCGCCAAGTTTTGCCAATCCCACTTCGACCATTTGGAGATGACCATGGAAGCGTTGATTTCCTGGCTCGAGGGCAGCTTCGCCCCCAAGATGAACAAGATCGTCAAGAACGACTGGATCCAGACCATCAAGAACTCCGTCATGCAGGTGCTGCCCCTGATCTTCCTGGGCTCGCTCTTCTGCGTGCTGACCCTTCC
>CADBRX010000076.1 GCA_902797175.1 uncultured Coriobacteriaceae bacterium
GGCCATGCGCGCCAAGGGCCTGGGCGCCCGCGTCATCGTGACCGAGATCGACCCGGTCAAGGCCATCGAGGCCATCATGGACGGCTTTGACGTCATGCCCATGAACGAGGCCGCCAAGCTGGGCGACTTCTTCATCACCGTGACCGGCTGCGAGAAGGTCATCGACGAGGAGGACTTCCTCCAGATGAGGGACGGCGCCATCTGCTGCAACGCCGGCCACTTCGACTGCGAGGTCGACATGGCGTGGCTGCGCGCGAACGCCGTCGAGACGCGCGACATGCGCGAGAACATCGTGGGCTACAAGCTCACCAACGGCAACTGGATCTACGTCCTGGGCGAGGGTCGTCTCGTGAACCTCGCCTGCGGCGACGGCCACCCCGCCGAAATCATGGACATGTCCTTTGCCATCCAGGCGCTTTCCGCCAAGTACCTGGTGGAGCACCAGGGCCAGCTGAGCGAGATGCTCATGGACGTGCCCGAGGAGGTCGACCTCGACGTCGCCCGCAAGAAGCTCGCCTTCATGGGCAAGGCCATCGACGTGCTCACACCCGAGCAGGAGCGCTACCTCAACGAGAGCGGCATCTAAGCAAAGGCGTTCATCCCTTCCAACCTCACAAAGGGGTCCCACCCTTTGTGAGGTTACCGCTCGGGCAAGAGCAGCAGGATGCAGTTGACGACCGCATAGATGAAGTGGGCGTACCTGCCGCCATTCACCACTATGCGCCGATCGTCGCGATACGCCAGGACGAGCTGGTCGTCCTCTTCCCCCGCCCCCACAAAGAGCAGGTCGTCGTACTGGATGGGCTGGACCAGCTCCTCCGACTCCCCCAGACCCTGGTTGAAGTCGTCCACGGCAAAGCAGTCCTGCGCAAACAGCAGGCCGCCCTTGCCGGACTGGATCTTGGTGTCGTCCATGATGTACACCACGTCGCTGAGCGAAAGCCCGGGCGCATAGCGGTAGAACGCTCCCAGGAACACGTCGAGGTCCGCCGTGTGCAGCGTCTTCAGCTTGGGCTCCCTCTCCCCATAGATGAGGCTGTCGCTCACCGCGTCGACCACCGTCTTCACAAAGCCATAGGCCGTGCCGGGCGCCCCCATGTTCTCCATCGGGGGGACGCGCTCCAGGTAGTACCGAAGGAGCTCCGCCTCGTCGTCGGACATGAGGCCACTCGCCGCAAACGTGAACAGGCGGTCGCTCCGCGTCAGGTCAAGCCGCTTCCTGGTCTTCTTCCGCTGCTTGTAGTCATCGCTCGCGAGCTGCTTCAAGTACTCGATGACCTCGTAGGCGCAGTCGTAGCCGGCGTTGACGCGCGAGGGCAGGCTGAGCATGAACGGCAGCAGGTCGGCCTCCACCTTGCCCAGGCCCGACTCCCTATCGTCCAGCGAGAGCACCAGCTTGAGGTAGCTCACGAACTGCCCCTCGGGGATCGGCGCGAGGTCGGTGTGCTTGGACTTGTAGAGCATGTTGAGGATCGTACGCAAAAATGGCAGGTAGTCCTTGATCGAGAAGCCCTCGACCAACTCCTCCAGCATCTCCCCGCTCTCGTCCAGGTCGTCCGCCGTCAGGCTGACCTCGACGTCCTGGATGGAGCTGATGGACAGCGCAAGAGGCATGGGCGACTTGGGAAGCGCCCACCACCCATGTTCCTCGTCAACCTCGAGAATGGGCACGGTGCGCCTCTTGCCCACGCAGAACTTCTTGGTGGCGACGAAGGAGTCCCGGTACTTCGCGGCAAGCTCGTCGCGCACCTCCATGTGCCGTTTGAGCTGCTCCACGCTCATGTGGTCGAGCTGCTCGCGCGTAAGCGACTTCGTCACGTTTGGCATGCAGTCAACGCAGAGGTGCAGGTCCTTGTCCTTGGCACCGTGAAAGAACTTGTAGGCGCCCACCTTCGTCCCGCAGAGCACGCATGCCGGAACCTCGATCTGCTCCTGGTCCTTGCTAGCCCCATCTTGGTCCATGCTGGCCTCCCCTCCTGGTGCGCAGGCACTACCTCTCGAACGTGACCGTCCAGTCGCCGCCAAAGCCGATGCCGTAGCGCTCCACGATGCTTGCCTGGTTCATGGTGAACGAGACGTTCATGAGCTCGTTGGTGTAGGCGAGAAGCTCGCCCTTCCCCACCTCGCCAAAGGTGCGCACAAGCGGCATCCGCTCGTCGAGCACGAGCTCGTCACCGTGGTGCACGACCACGCGCAGCACGTCCCCATACGCGATGCCCGCCTTGTCAAAGAGCTCAAGCGGGATGTTGGTCCAGGCGTTGCCAAAGTTGGGGTCGATGATGTCGACGATTCCCGTGAGCACGCCGTCTGCCAGCGCCGGCTCGGGCATGGGAAGGCACACGATCTGGTCCACGGGATAGGTAGGCCCCACCTCTTCCCAGCTGATCTGGCCGCTCGCCAGGAGCGCCGCCGTGTAGCCAAACACGTCTCGCCCGTGGAAGACCGAGGTGCCGCGCGTGCCCGGATAGCGATGCTCGTCGCTGATCTCGCGCACCTCGGTGATGCCGATGTGGCGCGCCAGGTGCGTGAGGGCCCCGTTGTCGGGCGTGACCACGATATGGCCGCTTGCCGTCTTGGCCATGCAGGCGCGCCGCGGCGTGCCCACGCCCGGGTCCACCACGCTCACGTAGATGGTGCCCTCCGGCCAGAAGGGCAGGCTCTGGTAGAGGCGATAGCTCGCGCTCCAGGCGTCGTAGCGCGGGATGTAGTGGGTGCCGTCAAAGATCTCGAGCTCGCGGTCGACGCGCTTGACCACGCCGTACATGGAACTCACGGCCCCCTCGGCGTAGGTGAAGTCGGTCTGGAACACGAGGATGGGCTTGTCGTGTGCGCTCATGGCGTCTCTCCCCTCGTCGATGCGCCTATTCGTACACGAGCCGCGGCGCCTTGCGCAGCGTGATCTTCCAGTTGGTGCCCGTGCCGATGCCGTAGGCCTTGGCAAAGCTGCCCTGGTTGATGGCCACGGCCATGCAGTCCAGGCTGTTGGCGTAGACCAGGGGCTCCCCCACGAACACCTCCGAGAAGCTCCGCGCGTAGGTGAGGAAGTTGCGGTACACCGTGCGGGTGTCGTCCTCGATGGTCACCTCCACGCGCTGCCCATACGTCACGCCCAGCTGGTCAAAGCGCTCGCGCGCGATGTTGGTCCAGAGGCTGCCAAAGCGAACGTCCAGCACGTCGATGGTCCCCTGCACGCGCTCGCCGTCAAAGGTCGCCTCCACGATGGGAAGCTCGATGACGTCGGCCGGGTCAAACGCCGGCCCCACGCCCTCGAAGTCTATGATGCCCGCAGCCAGCCGCGCGCCCGTGTAGACATACACGTCGCGGCCATAGAAGGTGTAGCTCTGGGCGGACCCCGCCAGGCGGTTGGTCGACTCGTCGATGACGCGCACCTCATCGATGCCCAGCATGCGCTTGACGTGCGTGAGCGTGCCGTTGTCGGGCGTGATCACGTAGTGTCCCTCGCTCGTGCGAGCGCAGATGCTGCGCCGCGCCGAGCCCACACCCGGATCCACCACGCTCACGAACACGGTCCCCTCGGGCCAGTACGATATGGTCTGGATCAGGCGATACGAGGCCTCCCAGATGTCGTATTGGGGGATCTCGTGCGTGAGGTCGCAGATGCGCAGGTCGGGGCAGACACCCAGCGCCACGCCATACATGGCGCTCACGGCACCGTCTGCCATGCCAAAGTCCGTCTGCAAAACCAATGCGCTGCTCATGGGAACACCTCCGCGTGCGGCCCGCACCTCTTGGCGTGCCGCCACCTAGTACTTGGGATGAAAGTCAAGCTCGCCCTCGACGAGGGGGACGTCATGGGCGGAGCTGATGGTAAAGCCGCCCATCCACCTGCTGCCGTTGTAGTAGCGGTCGAGCCCCTCTATCACGGCGTCGATCTGCTCGCGGATGCCCTGGATCTCTGCCGTGACCGAGCCGTCGCTCTCGTTTCTGACCCAACCGGTCGCGCCGGCCGAGCTGGCGAGGTTGGTCGTGGTCCACCTGAAGCCCACGCCCTGAACCGAGCCCGTAAACACATAGCGGCGGCGGACCTTGGGCCCGATGGGCGTGTCGCGCTCCATCTGCTCGCCGTTCTCGGCCGCCTCGGCCATCCGGCGCACCTGGGCGAGCTCCTGCTTCATGAGCCTGTCGTCGGACGTCCCGCCACCATCCATCATCTCTCTAAAGAGGGAGAGCAGCCCCATAGCAACCTCGCTTCGTGGTCCCGTGCGCCTGCGGCGCCCTGTGCCCATCTTACACGCTTTGTTGTCAAGCTGGTAAACGCGAGCCACCCGCATGCCCAAAGAGGGGTATTCTCGCACCCATTGGCAAACGACGAGCGGAGGTACGCCATGCACGACGAGAACTGCATCTTCTGCAAGATCGCGACGGGAGAGATTCCCACCAACAAGGTGTACGAGGACGACCAGTGCATCGCGTTCAGGGACATGGAGCCCCTCATGCCCACGCACGTGCTCATCATCCCCAAGGACCATTACCGCGACATCGCCGACGACGTGCCCGAGGCCACGCTCGGCCACTGCTTTGGCGTCGTGAAGACCATCGCGCAGATGGAGGGGCTCGATAACGGCTTCCGCATCCTCGTCAACACGGGCGACGACGCGAGCCAGAGTGTCAAGCACTTCCACATCCACATTTTGGGCGGCGGCCTCATGCCGCGTCCCAACGACCAGGACTGGGGCGCCTCGGCCACCAACGCAAAGAAGTTCTATGCGTAGCTCGCGCCGCGAGAGCCGTCGCCACAGGGGGCCGGCGCTCTACAACGTCCTCTTTCCCGTCTGGCTTGTGGTGTGGCTTCCCTCGTGGCTTTGGCTGCTGCTGATACCCGCCAACTACCTGATTGACCGCATCGTGCTGTGGTGGGGCCTTAAAGGTGTGGACGGGCGCGGCGACCTTTGCCGCAGACACACCTGGAAGGTCTGCCTGGCGGGCTTTGCGGCCGACTTCGTGGGGAGCGCGCTGCTGCTTGCCTGCTTTCTCGCCTGCGATCCCATTGGGGCAGACTGGGCGCCGGACTTCTCGTACGCGCTTTGCTTCAACCCCTTTTTACATCCGCTCGCGCTGTCGGTCACGGTGGGGGCAATCGCGCTCTCTGGGGTCCTGATCTATGTGCTTGACGGCGTGGTGCTGCGCAAGGCGGGAATCGAGAAAGACATGGCCAAACGCGCAGCGCTGCGACTTGCCTTTGTCACAGCGCCGTACCTTTTCCTGCTGCCCTCCGCGCTCCTCTATCGCTAGACGAAGCTTTGGCCTGCCTCGTGACTCAAAAGGGTGGGACCCTTTTGAGTCAAAATGACTCACAAGGGTCCCACCCTTTTGAGTCATGGGCGCCCGCAACCAAAATGCCGCGGGCGCCCACGAGAGCTTAACTCCCTATGCCGGAGAGGCTACTCTCCCTTGCTCTCCTTGATGAGCTTCTGGTACTCAAAGAAGGAGTCCTTGCGGGCGCGGTGCAGGTCACCTGTGCCGTCATCGTGCTTGTCGACGTAGATGAAGCCGTAGCGCTTGCGCAGCTCGCCGGTGCCGGCGGATACGACGTCGATCGGGCCCCACCAGGTGTAGCCGATGACGTTGGCGCCGTCCTCCTCCACGGCGGCCTTCAGCGCGTCGTAGTGGGCTTTGAGGTAGTCGGTGCGGTACGGGTCGTGGATGCGCTCCACGCCGTCCTCGATGACGACCTCGTCGTACGCGCCAAAGCCGTTCTCCACGACCATCTGCGGCATGTTGTTGTATCGCTCGGCCACGGTGTTGATGGTCCAGCGCAGGCCGATCGGGTCGATCTGCCAGCCCCAGTCGCTCGCCTTGAGGTACGGGTTCTTGCCGCCCAGGCTCATGTTGCCGGCCATCTCCTCGCCGTCATCGTGCGTGGTGGCGGTCATGGACATGTAGTAGCTGTAGGTGAAC
>CADBRX010000077.1 GCA_902797175.1 uncultured Coriobacteriaceae bacterium
CATGGTCCTGAAGACCAAGGACAAGGAGCTCAACACCTCCCTCAACATCCCGGCCCTCATCTCCTCCTTCTTCGGCGTCGCCGAGCCTGCCCTCTACGGCATCCTGATCCCCCGCAAGAAGCTCATGTGGGCGACCTTCATCGCCTCCGGCATCGGTGGAGCCATCGCAGGTGGTGCTGGTGCCAAGTGGTACAACCCCGGCGCCAACGGCTGGCTCGGTCTCCCCTGCTACATCGGCCCCAACGGCATCGACGCCGGCTTCATTGGCCTGGCCGTGGGCGGACTCATCGCAACCGCAGTCGCCTTTGCCGCCGTGTTCGTCCTGGGCACCAAGTCCGACGCAGAGGTTGCAGCCGAGAAGGCCGCCGCATAAGCAACGCAGAGCGACAGCCACAACTTGCCTTCCTTTCCTTGTGACGCCCCGGACCACCGGGGCGTCGCTCGTTGTTTGACCGGAACGTACAATTGGAATCACCCTTTTGAAAGGAGTCACCATGGACACCGCTCTTCCTCCGTACGTCCCTCCCATCGATGTCGCGCTCGATGACTTCCCGCGCAACGAGGCGCTGCCTGCGGGCTGCGTCGAGCTCGGCGGCCTTGTCGATGACGACAGCTATCAGGCGGAGTGTCGCGAGCTCACCTATGTGACGCGCGTCCTGGCAGACGGCTCACCCTGCCCACGGAAGCTGTACGCGCTCATCCCGTCGAGCAAAGACCCCATCAAGGCGAGCTACGGGGCGGACGGATTCCCCTGCGTCGTGTTTGTTCAGGGCTCCGCTTGGCACGCGCAGCACCTTTACGCCCACTTTTCCGACCACGTGCGCCTGTGCAGCCATGGCTTCGTCGTCGTGTGCGTGCAGTACCGCGAAAGCGACCTCGCACCGTTTCCCGCGCAGATGCAGGATGCCAAGACTGCCGTGCGCTTTGTGCGGGCTCACGCCCAGGAGCTGCATGTGGATCCCACGCGCATGGCCCTGTGGGGCGACTCTTCAGGGGCCCACACGGCGCTTTTGGCAGCCTTTACCGCAGGTATGGACAAGCCCGCCATCACCGCAGAGGGCAGGCTCATCGAGCTTGACACGCCCGACTGCGGGGAGGAGAGCGCAGAGGTGTCGTGCATGGTTGACTGGTATGGGCCCACAGCACTTGAGCTCATGAACACCGTACCGTCAAGCCAGGACCACAACGGGCCTGGCTCGCCCGAGGGGATGGTGCTGGGAGGCGTGACGGTCCGCGAACACCTTGAGCTTGCAGCCGCGGCGAGCCCGCTGAGCTACATTCCTCCCGTTGGCGAGCGCGCGCTGCCACCCGTGCTCATCATGCACGGAGGACGCGACCAACTCGTGAACTTTGACCAGTCGGTGCGGCTGTACGAGGCGCTGCGCACCGCAGGGCAGGACGTGACGTTCTACAAGCTGCCCGACGCCCATCACGGGTCCAACGGCTTTCGGTGCGTAGGGGCACTCGACGTGGTCGAGAGCTTCTTGCACAAGCATCTGGCCTGAGAGGCCTAACGCGCGCTTCGTGTGCGTGAGGCGCCTTCGGCAAACCACGTCACGGCACTCACCACGAGCGCACCAAACACGGTGGAGACCAGCCGGAACACGGCGTACCACATGCGGTTGGTGCCCGTAAGCGTGCACGCGACGAGCAAATAGGTTATGCCGCCAATGCGCGCGTTGAAGGCAGGCGCCCCGGCCAGGCGGCAGGCACAGAGCGTCACGACCAGGCCGACGGCCACAAGGGGCACAAAGATCCACACGTTGGAGCCCAGCGCAAGGTCGAGCGCCACCGCACCCACGCCCACCGCACCACCGACAGCCGTCACGAGCACGCGCGTGATGCCGGCCTTCTTGCTAGTCTCAAGGCCATCTTGGCAGCAGAGCAGGCACGATATGCAGGCCGTCATCTTTTGGATGATGTCGAGATGCGCTTCGCCCACGGAAAACTTGATCCCCAGCTCGGAGAGAAGCGTCGCCACGGCGCAGCAGATGAGCACGGAGATGCCCATGCGCACATCGAGGGCGTTCGGCTTCCAGGAGGGATTATCGGCGGCTTGATTCATGGCAAGGCTCCCTAAGCAACAAAAAGGGGCTGGGTCACACCCAGCCCCTACAGGTTATAGAAGTGTCGCTGCTTAGCGCGCGAGCAATTCGCTTGCGTGGACGAGTTTCTCGGTGAGAATCTCGGGATCTCCCTTGGGAACCATGGACTTCTGCGTCTCGAAGGAAAGGCCGTACTCCTCCTCGGGAAGCCAATACTCCAGGTAGCCGTTGGTGTAGCCAAAGACCAGCCCCTCAACCGGGCAGGCAGCCTTCATGCGCTTGCCCAGCTTGCCGCCAAACTCGCAGGGCGAGACAAACAGGTGCAGGCCGCCCAGGCTGATCACGCTGCAGAGCGCCACCTCGTGGCCCTTCTCGTTGTGCACGATGTGGTGGACCGTCTGGACCTCGATGGCGTCCAGGGTGACCTCGGTCTCCACGGGAATGGCGGCAATCTGGGGCGCGATGCCCGAGGAGATGCGCTCAGCCTCCTCCACGCCGCGTCCCTGGCGGGTGTTGCGGTTTGAGCAGTCGCCCGCCGCACCCACGATCATGGCCGGGAAGAAGCCAAAGTACGGCTCGAGCTTCTTGCTGGTCATGCCCGCGAACTCGGAGTTCATGCGTGTCTCGTCCGGGCCGCAGGTGGCGCTGTGGCACGCCCAGTTGACAAGGCCGGCAAACGGCTCGCCCGTCGCGGCGTCGCAGAACTTGACGACGATAACCTCCTGGTCGGCGGGCTCGTTGGTGATGCGGTTGTTGTACCAGCCAAGGATGTCCTGCTTGCCCAGACGGCACGTGGCGGATCGCGCGTTGTCGCGCGCCTCCTCAAAGGCGCTCGCCACGGTCTCGAGGTACCAGTCGTAATAGGCCTGGTCAAACTTGCCCGTCCACCAGGTGCGATGATAGGCGACCACCGTCGTGTGGTTGTGCGTGGCGCACAGCAGCACGCAGTCGCGGTCGATGCCGTAGCGGTCGTGCAGCAAGGTCTTGACATCCTCGGCGGTGCCTTCGTCTATCTCCATGAAGTCGCAGGAAAAGACGAAGAGCTCCTTGCCGTCCTGCTCAAAGTAGAGCGCGTTGCCAAAGACGTCGTCGTAGATGCCCGTGGCCGGATGCAGGCGGTTCTCGAGGTTGCGGTAGCCGATGAGGTAGACCTCGTCGGTCTGGGGCGTGAGCTTGCGGCGCGCTGATCCAACGTTCATGATTGCTCCTTCAGGGTATTGAGAATGGCATCGGCCAGGACCTCGTCCGCCCCGCGGGCAAAGGACGAGTTCATGGCCTCGTACGTGATGCGGTCGTAGGCTTCTGCGCTGGGCAGGTACTTCTGGGCACCGTTGACCATGGTGACGAGCTCGAGGTGCCCCTCGCCCGCGGCACGCAGCCGTGCGCCAAAGGCACTGTCGACCTCAGGCTGCAGACCGGCCACGGTCAGGCCACCCAGGCGTGCCACCGAAAGCACCGTGTCTTCGGTGCCTTGGGGCTCAAACGTGTAGCTGCGCGTGTGCGCGAGGCTGTGGAAGTCCGCACGGCGCTGAGCGGGGCACGTCACGACCACGCGCGCGAGCTCGAGCTCGTCCGCCTGCAGCGGCTGTGCGCTCACCAGGGCGTCCACGACGCTCCGTGCCAGCAGGTTTCCCAACGCCGGCAGGGCGTCCAGGCCCTTCTCGCGCGGGGTCTGGTCACCCGCGGCACCGGTCAGGAAGATGGCAACGCCGCCAAGGCGCTCCTCAAGGAGCCTGGCTGCACAGCCTGCCAGGTCAGCGCTCACCAGCGCGTTGCCCTGGCCATCGCGATGGCCCTGGGTCACGGACGACTGCACGTCAGCCACGAAGAGCGTGGCAATGCACACCCCGTCACGGGAGGACGCGACACGCAGCACGCGCACCGAATGGTCGGAGAAGCCCTGGGGGTCAATGCCCAGCCACCAGCCATTTTCCGTCAGCACGTCGCGGTTTGCGTTGACGTCGCAACGGCCGCGCGCCGTCTCGAGGCACGCAGGCTGCAGCGTCGCCACAGCCTGACCGCACGCCTCCTCGACCGCAGCAACCAGGCGCTCCGCAAGCAGCACGTTGCGTGCGCGCTCGGCGTCGCTTGCCAGGTGCTCCGGAGTGCGCACGTGCGGCACGCTGAAGCTGTGCGTGACGGTGACCCAGACCTGGTCCTCGGCGCAGCCAACGATGCGCGCCGCAGCACCGCGCAGGGCGGCGTCATCGCGCATTGAGGTGGCGTCGACCGAAAGCAGGCAACAGCGCGTGTCGTCAGGGTTCTGCAAGACGACCGAGCGCATGTGCAGCGGATCGAGCTCGAGGTCAAAGCCATCAAAGGGCAAGACCCCGTCAAGGTTGATACGTGCTTTTCCCGCTCCTGCAAGCATGGCTCCTCTTTCTGCCTCTTGGCTTACGCGATATGGTAGAGCGAACGGGCGGTGCCACCAAGGACGAGTTCCTCAT
The DNA here is from genome assembly GCA_902797175.1 of uncultured Coriobacteriaceae bacterium. Taxonomy (GTDB): domain Bacteria; phylum Actinomycetota; class Coriobacteriia; order Coriobacteriales; family Atopobiaceae; genus UBA1367. The sequence continues at coordinate 4,493 of CADBRX010000077.1, forward strand.
CCTCTTGGGAAAGGCCGAGGTCTCGCACGAACGCCGGCCCGTCGAGCAGCCACTCGCGGCGCACCGGATAGCTCGTGCCAAAGATCACGTGGTCGGCACCGAGCACTTCGATGGCGCACTTGAGCTGCGTCGCACCCCACGGCTGCGCGTGGCTCATCTCAAAGAAGATGTGGTCGTGCAGGCGCTGGGCGAGCTCGCCGTTGTCGGTCTGGAAGCGCTGGACCGCATCGGCGCGCTTGGCAGGCTTGGGCAGCAGCATTTCCGACACGGCAAAGAATCCCCCTCCCAGCATGGAATGCACCATCCTGATGTGGGGATAGCGCACGAAGAAGTCGCTGAAGAACTCGCGGCCGACGGCGGTGACCTGGTCCTGGCAGCGGCCGTAGCTGCGGCGGAGGTTGTTGTAGTCCACGATGGAGGCGCAATCCACCGGCACGGGCACGTGATGGGCGTACACCGTGGCGCCGTGCGCGTCGAGGCACGCAAAGAGCGGCGCAAAGGCGGGGTCATCCAGGTACTTGTTTCCGTAATGGCTGCACAGCTGCACTCCGGCAAAGCCCAGCTCGTTCATGCAGCGATCGATCTCGGCCGCGCATTCGGGCGTGAAGTCGAGCGCGGGAATCACGGCAAGCGGAACCATGCGCCCGTTTGAGCGCCGGGCGTAGTCAGCCATGCCGTCGTTGAAGAACTTGCAGGTCTCGAGGCTCATCCACTCATTGGCACCCGGAACCTTGAGCACGGCCACATCCACGCCTGCCTCGTCCATGTCGGCAAGCATGCGCTCGAGCACGTAGTCGCCCTGAGCATAGTTGAGCGCCTCGTAGCCCGCGGGCTTCTCGACAATCACCTGTCGAACGCCGTCCGCCTCCTTGAGGTAGGCGCGGGTGTTCTCGTCCTGCGGAGCCTCCGCGACAAAGCGCTCGAGCACCTCTTTGTTCGTGAACAGGCTCTCGGGAACCCAATACATGTTTGCGTCGATGACCATGGCGGCCTCCAAGTCTTAGTCGTCTTACTAAGTCCATGGTAGAAGGCCACTTATTCCCAAACAATTCTAGTTGTTGCTTGGCTTATTCCATAAAGACATTAATCTAGGCGCCCTGTGACAACGTTGCGTAATCAACGAAGGCGCGCGCCTCGGGAGTCAGCTCTCGGTCGCGCAGGCGATAGATCATGACCTTGGTCTCGATGGTCCGCTCCAGATCGACGATGCTCACGCCCGTGCGCGCGAGGTAGGTTGCGGGGGTGCGCATGAGCAGCGACACGCCCATGCCGCGCGACACGAGGTCGATGATGTTCTCGGCGCGCGTGCCGCGGTACCGAACCTCGGGCACGAAGCCCTCTGTGGCGCAGGCGTCCATGATGAGGGCGTCCATGACGGTGCCGCTGGGAAGCAGCAGGAACTCGTCGTTTGCCAGCTCGGACAGCTTCACGCTCTGACGTGCCGCCAACGGATGTCCCGAGGGCAGCACCGCTGCCAGGCGATCCTTCGCAAACTCGGCAGTGGCAAACTCTTCGTCGCCATCGTCAAGGTGCGCGGACCCATCCCATTCGCGAATGAAGGCCAGGTCAAGCTGGCGAGCACGCAGCATTCCCTTGAGCTTGTCGGCGTCCCCCTCCGCAATGCGCAGGCGGACGTTGCGGTGGTCGCGCTCGAAGCCGTGCAGGAGGGCGGTGATTCCGTAAGGCACCATGATCGGGATCGACCCGATATCGATGATGCGCCGCTCGTTGTCCGCCGCGTCCGCCAGCGCCACCTCGGCATCGTGTGCCGTCGAAGCCAGCTTGCGCGCAAAGGGAAGAAAGATGCGCCCCTGTTCGGTAAGCTGCACGCGGCGCGTCGTGCGGTTGAAGAGCTCCACTCCCAGCTCGCGCTCGAGCGCCTTGATGTGCTTGGAGAGCGATGACTGAGAGATGAAGAGCTGGTCTGCGGCCTGCAGGTAGTTGCAGGTCTGGGCGAGCACGGCAAACTCTCGGCAGCGTTGGGTGTCCATGGGATTCCTCTCTTTTGTTTCTCTATCAGAATAGGTTCTTTCTTTGCTTGGTTAAAGGACGAATAAGTGAGTCTCCGACGAGTGGCCTGACTCACAAGGGGTGGGACCCTTGCGAGTCAGTACCCTGGTCATCCCCGCTTCCGTCGTCGGTACTACCCACAATCTATGGGTTGTTCCGCTTGGCAAGGGGTTGAGAGTATTCCCCGCTGTCGGAAAGACCCATGATTCGTGGGTCTTTCCGAACGCTACACGGCAAATCTGAACTGTGGACACCGGGACGACCCACGATCTGTGGGCAGTTCCGTCCGACGCGGACGCACGCCGCCTGCCGGCAACCTCTTGACTTGGCCAATGCCACAACAGAGACTAGGTCCACGCACGTCTTTGCGGACAGGTTCCGCGCACCCCCATCAACATAGCTTCGACCTTGAGAGGTGGCACCATGCCCATCTTGCTCAGCCATAACTCGTCTCTCGAACGACTTCGCTCCGTTCCACCGCAGGTAGACAAAGCGACCATCATGAAGGAGCCGCTCCCGCTTCCGCAATTTGCACACGTGGGAAGCTCACCAACGGAGCTGGACCTACGTTCGCTGGGGCTGCTTCAGCGGCCTGTACACCTATTGGTTCCACCAACAAGGCATGGTCACTTTCACGCGTCGCTGCGGACTCACTGTTGCTCGCTTGGCGCACTGGGCCCATACCTCACAAAGCAAATCAGGGAAGATGTGTATTGCTGCGGACCCGAGCTCGCCTTCATTCAGATGGCAGGAGAAACCTCGCTCATTGGCGCTGTGGTGCTGGGACACGAGCTCTGCGGAACGTATTCCCCCTTTGCGCAGATGATATCCGGCTTCTACGAACGGCCTGCTCTGACAAGCGTCGACAAGCTACGCGCCGCCACCGACGCTGTCTCCGGGATGCGAGGCGTCAAGGCGGCACGCAAGGCGCTGCGCTGGATAAGGGACGGGAGCGCAAGCCCCATGGAGACGGTCGTGTCGTGCATGCTGAGCCTGCCCACCGCGATGGGTGGATATGGCATGGTGTTGCCCAAGCTCAACCATGAGGTAACGCTCGACGCAAATGAGGCGCGCATCGCGGGGACGAGCAAACCGCGCATTGACACCGCCTATACAGAGGTGCTTGTGGGCGTGGAGTTTGACGGAAAGGACTATCACCGTGATGCGGAGGCTGATCGCAAGCGCCGGGAGGCCCTCGCTCACAAGGGCTGGACCATCTACGCGCTCAACGTCGACGAGCTCACCACGTTTTCTAGGCTCAAGGAGAAGGTAGCACTCCTGGATACGGTTCCGCGGCAGCCAGGAGAGACGATGCCGGGCGACGAGGATGCGAAAAGCCTCCTCAAGAGGCTGCTTGCAGCCACGCGCTGTGGCGTAGGAACGAACGCAGCCCTCTTTGGGACGAACGTACCACTCAATCTGGTCAAGGTTCACCTGTGAGTGTTTATGGCAAACGAAACAACCCATGATTCGTGGGTCGTTCCGCACTCTGTGTGGCTGATTTGCGCCTTCTGCGTCGGAACCACCCATAATCCATGGGTGGTTCCGTTCGGCAAGGAGCTGAGGGAACTCCCCGCCGTCGGATTAACCCATGAATCGTGGGTAGTTCCGCATCACCGCCCCGATCTCTTGAGAAAACGTGGAGCCACACCCCGTACGTGCTAGACTCTTTCCTTGCGTGTAGCCCCCGTCCGCAACCGCGGAGAGGCACAACCGATAAGAGCGAGACGCGCGGTCCCAAGCCAGGGGCCGCGCGTTTTTGTGTGAAAGGAGCCTGTCGTGACCACCACGAACCAACCCCACGAGCTGACCACACCCAAGTCAAAGATGCAGGGACTCTTTTACGGCCTCTGCATGTGCGTCTTCATGAGTCTGGGCATGGAGCTGTACAACAACGCCGTCAAGATGGGATACGGACTCATGCCGGGAGGGCTCTCCAACATGACCTGGGAGGTCGTCCCCGCCGCCCTTTCCGAGCTGTGGTTCATCATCCCTGTGGTGTTCGTGCTGTCCAACACCTACGGCAACCGTCTTGGCGCACGAATCGCAGGCGGCCTCATCGATCCCAGGCGAGACAGCACGCTGTGGCGCTCGTGCGTGGTCATCGCCTGCACCACGCTCGTGATGTGCCCCTCCATGAGCCTGTTTGCCAGTGCGCTCTTCAATGTGGCACTCGCCGGGCGCCCGCTGGCCGAACTGCCCATCATCTGGATCGGCACGGTCTTCAAGAACTTCCCGATGGCCCTGCTCTGGAACCTCTTTGCCGCAAGCCCGCTGAGCCGCCTGTGCCTGCGCGGGGCAGTAGAGCTCAGGCAATCCCTGGCACAGCGAAAGGCCGCACTCGCGGCGTCGAATTGACGCTTGGCCTGCGGGTCATCCCGTCTTGATTGGGCCTGGCAGGAGGTCCTGGTGACTCACAAGGGTCCCACCCCTTTGAGTCAAAATGACTCAAAGGGGTGGGACCCTTGTGAGTCAGCCACTGCCCGCGGCAGACAAAAGGGGTGGGACCATCGTGGTCCCACCCCTTCGTGTTGCCCTTACGGAAAGGTCCTAGGCCTTACGCCTTGGGATAGCGCTCGCGAGCGACGTAGCTCGTGTGCAGGGCCTGGTGAGCCTTGCCCTTGCCGTAGCCCTCGGTGTACCACTCCTCGTAGAGCTTCTTGATGGAGGGGTTCTCGTGGGACATGCGCAGCTCCATGGCGGCATCGGCGTCGTAGAGGGCCTTGGCACGGACGGCCTTGAGGTCGACGGTGTCGCGCACCCACTGCGGCTGGATGGGCTGGCCGCCGCCGTTGACGCAGCCGCCCGGGCAGCCCATGATCTCGATGAAGCCCCA
>CADBRX010000078.1 GCA_902797175.1 uncultured Coriobacteriaceae bacterium
CTATCGTGAGGACATCGCGCTCTTTGGCGAGATGGGCTTCAAGGCGTTCCGCACCTCCATCGCCTGGACGCGCATCTTCCCCAACGGTGACGACGCCGAGCCCAACGAGGAGGGTCTGGCCTTCTACGACGACATGTTCGACTGCTGCCACGAGTATGGCATCGAGCCGGTCATCACGCTCCAGCACTTTGAGATGCCCTACCACCTGGCAACCGAGTACAACGGCTTTGCCGACAAGCGCTGCATCGACTTCTTCGAGCGCTTTGCGCGCGTGTGCTTTGAGCGCTACAAGGGCAAGGTCAAGTACTGGATGACCTTCAACGAGATCAACAACCAGTCTGCGGCCCCGATCGCGCACCACATGCTGCAGGAGGGCGCGGTGCTCGACATTGGCGACAAGCCCGAGGAGCTCATGTACCAGGCCTCCATCAACGAGCTCATCGCCAGCGCCAAGGCCATCAAGGCGTGCCACGAGATCGACCCGGACGCCATGATCGGCTGCATGATTGCCTACTGCCCGCTCTATGCCGAGACATGCGATCCCAAGGACCAGATGGAGAAGACCTGGGCCGATCACAAGCGCTATTGGTATTGCGACGTGCACGCCAAGGGCCGCATCCCGCAGTACATGTTCCGTTACTGGGAGCGCATGGGCTTTGACCTCGATATCTCCGACGAGGAGATCGCGGTCCTCAAAGAGGGCATCGTTGACTACATCGGCTTCTCGTACTACATGAGCTTTGCGGTGGCCGCGCGCGACGACAACCCCGACTTCAACTTCTACGAGGCGGGCATCCCCGGCGTGGGCGACGCCGCAAGCGACATGGTGCCCAACACCTTCCTCAAGCTGACGGACTGGGGTTGGCCCATCGACCCGCTGGGCCTGCGCTACGCCCTCAACTGGTTCACCGAGCGCTACGACCAGCCGCTCATGATCGTGGAGAACGGCTTTGGCGCCTATGACAAGGTCGAGGCGGACGGCTCCGTGGACGACTCCAACCGTATTGACTACCTGCGCGAGCACATCAAGTGCATGATTGACGCGGTGGAGAAGGATGGCGTCGACCTGCTGGGCTACACCATGTGGGCGCCCATCGATATCGTGAGCGCGTCCTCCGGCGAGATGGACAAGCGCTACGGCTTCATCTATGTGGACAAGAACAACGCGGGCGAGGGCACGCTGGCCCGCAGCCGCAAGAAGAGCTTCTACTGGTACAAGAAGGTAATCGAGACCAACGGCGAGGACCTCGCGTAGGCGAGGCCGGAGTTGACAGGCATTCATGTTGGGGCGGGTTCGAAAGGATCCGCCCCTCCTTCTTGCCTAGCCTTCGAGGGGAGGGGCATCGTTGCTCGTGATGGAGGTCATGGCGGCGAGCACGGGCACGTTGTCGGCTTCGCGTATGATGACCACGAACTGGAAGGTGCTGTGGTAGCCTTCTTCCTCCCATCCGCCCACGAACGCTTCGACGCGCACATAGCCCTCGGGCACCACGTCGGAAAGCTGGTAGGTCGCGGTAAAATCCGAGCCTTTCCTTATGATGTCGCGGGCGTTGGTCCACGGACGCGAACCCACGAGGGCTTCGATGGTCGTGGCCTTGTCGAGCTCGTTGGGCAGGCCCTCAATGAGGCGGTCACCGTCATCGGGATCGATGCCGGCAAGCTTCCAAGGCTTCTCTGAGTTGAGCACCCTGAGCGCGGAGGCGCGCATCTGCTCGTCGGGAAGGACGCTCTCAAGTGGGGTGCCGCTCTCCGCGAGGGGCCAAGGCTCCTTCAGAGTGCCCTGGCGCGCGCGTGAGCAGCCTACAAGCAGAAGGCACAGCGCGAGCAGGCAGATGCGAAGCAACGTGTGAGGGAGGCTCTTCATGGCTGGCTCACGCCCCTTGCGCGACGAGGTTCCTGCTGCAAGTGTACTGCAGCTCACGGCGTGCGGGCGACGGGCGTTGTCGTGGTCGCGTGTTGCCGCCCATATAGGGCATGCAGCTGCTACAGTTAACACCGACAATTCTGGTGATCAACGCATCTGTATCTTTTGGCCATCGGGCCGGCAATACGAGGAAGGCATCCCGTGATCTACGTCATACGCCATGGACAGACGGCGCTCAACAATGCCCATGCGCTGCAGGGGAGAAGCGACCAGCCACTCAACGAGACGGGCATCAATCAGGCGCTCGACGCGCATAGGATGCTGGAGGAGCGGGGCATCACCTTCACGCGTGCCTTTTCCAGCCCCTTGGTGCGCGCCATCCAGACGGCGGAGCTCGTGGCTCCCGGCGTGCCCATCACGGTGGATGACCGCCTCATCGAGATGGACTACGGCCCTTACGAGGGGACTGACCTCAACAACCTCCCGCCCGAGATCCTCGCCTTCTTTGGAGACTTCGCGCACGTTCCCGCTCCCGAGGGCATGGAGCAGCTCGCGTCGGTGGTCGCAAGGACGGGCGCGTTCGTCGAGGAGGTCGCAGCGCTTGGGGGAGACGTGCTCGTATCGACGCACGCCATCGCCATGAAGGGCATCCTCGAATACCTCACGCCCCAGTCCCAGGGAAGCTACTGGTCGAAATACGTGGGCAACTGTGCCGTGTACGTCGTGGAGAACCAAGATGGCGCACTCGGTGTACCCTATGAGCTGACGTAGTCTTGGCCGATACGAAAGGGTCCCACCCTTACGTATCATGTATCGATGAGCGTGTGGAAGGAAGGTCGCGATGATCGCAGCAAAGCTTGAGGACGTCCCTCTGGGCGAGGTGTGTGCCGGCAGGTTGGCCCGTGCGTTTGAGTGGATCGCCCAGACAGACATGGCTTCGCTCGAGCCAGGGCGCCATGACATCGAGGGCGACGAGATCTATGCCAACATCATGGAGGTGACGACGGCCCTTCCCACGGAGAAGTCCTTTGAGGCCCACCGCAGCTACCTTGACATCCATTACGTCATCTCGGGCGAGGAGCTCATTGGCGTGGCGCCCGTGGGGGAGTGCCCCGAGGAGCAGGCCTACGCGGCGGCCGATGACTTTGGCCTCTATGGGGACCCCGCGGATTCTGCACGCGTTACCTGGGTGCTGCTCAAGGAGGGTGAGCTGTGCGTGACGCCGCCGGCGGACGCACACAAGCCGGCCTGCACGAAGGATGCGCCCAGGCAGCTCAAGAAGGCCTGCGTCAAGGTGCTTGTCGACTAGCAAATACCCCCCTGACTCACAAGGGTCCCACCCCTTTGAGTCATTTTGACTCAAAGGGGTGGGACCCTTGTGAGTCCGGCTGGCGTAGCGGAGGCGTTACTCCTCGCGTCCCGGACGCACGATGATGGGGATGTTGGAGAGCGCCTCCGCGGCCGCCTCTGGCAGGTAGACGGATACGAGTGCGGCGCCTGCGGGAAAGACGGCGCAGCCGTTCTCGTCGATTTCGACGGCGGCCTCTTCGCCCAGCACGCACACCCAGCGCTCGCCGGCATGGGCGGCTCCCACCTCCATCTGCTTCTGGCCACCGTCACGGTGGGAGAGGACTACGGCACATCCCGGTCCCTCTTTGGTGCCTTCGCGGGTCCAGCCCACGATGTCCGGCTCGTCAAAGTAGTCGTGCTGCTCGCCATAGGCACAGTTCATGCGAATCTCCATGAGCAGCGGGAGCTCTGCCACGGCGGGGATGCCGTCGTTGGGAAGTCCGTAGAGGTCGGCAAAGAACACGCAGGGATAGCCCGCCTCGCGCAGGAGGGTGAGCGCGTACGCTGCTGGCTTGAACCAGTGCTGCACCGTCGATTCCAGCGACTGATCGGGCTGCGTGTCATGGTTGTCCACAAAGGTCACGGTGCGGATGGGATCCTCCATGACGAGTGTGTTGTCAAAGATATGCGTGAAGTCGATGGCGTCGCGGTTTTGGCTGGCGTGGAAGAAGTTGAAGTGCAGGGGGACGTCAAAGAGCGAAAGAGACTCCTCCTTGCCGATGTAGGCCTTGAGCGCGCCCACGTCGTAGAGCCAGTACTCGCCCACCACAAAGAGCTCGTGGTCGACCGAGGCGCGCATGTCGGCGATCCAGCGCTGGTAGAAGGCACGACTCATGTGCTTGAGGGCGTCAAGGCGCAGTCCGTCGACGCCCGTGGTCTTGAGGTACCACTTGCCCCACTTGACGAGCTGCTTGTACACGCGCTCGTCGGCGAGGTCCACATCCATGCCCATGAGGTAGTCGAAGTTGGCGTTCTCCGTTCCGTCAACGTCGGTCGCCCATTCCTTGTCCTTGAAGAGCCAAACTCCCGAGCGCTTCTCTTCCTCGTTCCAGTCGCAGCCGGTAAAGCAGCTGGCATCCCACGTGAAGCGGTCGAGCTTGCCGGCGCGCCCAGGAAAGGTGAAGCGCGACCAGGTGCTGATCGTGCTGGGCTCCTCCTCAAGGACGTGGTTGCGGTCGTGGGGGTCGACCTCGAAGGCCTCGACCTCCTCAAGCTCGTCTCCGCCCAGCCTGTGGTTGAGCACGATGTCTCCCAGGACCTGGATGCCCTCTGCCTGGATGGCCTTGATACAGGCCACGTATTCCTCGCGCGTGCCATACTTGGTGCGCACGGTGCCGCGCTGGTCAAATTCGCCCAGGTCCCAGAGGTCGTAGACGCCATAGCCGACGTCATTCTCCCCATCCTGGCCCTTGTAGGCGGGCGGGAGCCACACGGCGGTGAAGCCGCGTGCGGCAAGCTCTGGCGCGCGCTCGGCCATGCGACGCCAGTGCTGGCCATCTGGGGGCAGATACCAGCTAAAACCTTGGAGCATCATTCCGTTCAAGTACGCATCCTTTGTCCGTAGTTGCTGACACTATGATACCCAACTGCGGGAATGCTCACACAGGCGCGACACTTTGCCCATATCTCCTCGGGAGTGCCCTGGGTGCGGATTGGTTTCCAACGAAAGTCGACGCCCTGGCTGCCGCTAGGGGAGTAGCTCCCAGCGGAAGCCAAGGCGTCGGTGCCAAAGAAGCTATGATAAAGCGGTATGCAGTAACGAGAGAAAGGTGTTTCCATGGCCATCCACAACCTGATCCCCGCAACCAACGGCAACGTCTACATTCCCATGAGCGAGCGCGACGGCGACGAGTCCATCGTCTGGTTTACGCGCGACATCTCTCCCGAGGGCCTGCGCAAGGCGGTCGCCAAGGTGGCGCCGCATCTGACGGGCAAGGTGGCCGTCAAGCTCCACACGGGCGAGCAGCACGGCCCCAACATCATCCCCTCCGCCTGGGTCAAGGAGCTCATCGACAACGACCTTCCCGATGCCACGATCATCGAGACTAACACCTACTACGAGGGCGATCGCGACACCACCGAGAAGCACCTCAAGACCCTTGAGGTCAACGGCTGGACGTTCTGCCCCGTGGACATCACGGACGACGAGGGCTACGTGGAGTTCCCCGTCGAGGGCGGCCGCTGGTTTGACACCATGGCTGTGGGCTCCCATCTGCCCAACTACGACTCCATGCTCACCCTCACCCACTTCAAGGGCCACATGATGGGCGGCTTTGGCGGCTCCAACAAGAACATCGGCATCGGCTGCGCCTCCGGCAAGGAGGGCAAGAAGTGGATCCATTCCCAGACCTCCGATAACGGCCAGACCTGGGGGGCCCAGTGGAGCGTGGCGCAAGAGGAGCTCATGGAGAAGATCACCGAGTCCACCAAGGCGACCATCGACCACTTTGGTGAGCACGTGGTCTACGTCAACGTCATGCGCAACATGAGCGTGAGCTGCGACTGCGAGGGCACCGCGGCACAGCCCGTCGTGACGCCCAACGTGGGCATCCTCGCCTCGACGGACATCTGCGCCATCGACTCCGCATGCGTGGACCTGGTCTGGGCCATGACCGACGCGGGCCTCGTGCACAACCACGACCTGGTGGAGCGCATCACCAGTCGCCATGGCCTGCGTCAGCTCTCCTACATGCACGAGATGGGCATGGGCAACTGGCGCTACAAGCTGCTTGACCTCGATGCCGACGAGGCCGAGGTCGCGGTTGCGGATGCCGTGAAGCACGTGGTCCCCTTCGAGGGATAGCAAGGCGGGCCAAGGCCGAAGGAGCTGCCATGAGGGTCGTGCCGTACACGCCGGAGCACAGGGACGAGATGCGTGCCGTCTGCCTTGCCACGGCAAGCGAGCGCGCACGCACGGACCCCACGCACGCTGAGTTTACGCTGCTCATGTACTGTGACCCCTACCTCGAGCACGGTTTGGCATACATGCTGGTGGACGACGAGGGCGTTGCCCATGGGTACGTGCTGGGCTGTGAGGACTTTGGAAGCTGGAAGCCGCTCTTTGAGCCCTACGCCAAGAAGATCCGTGCGCTGTCGAGCGAGTACGCGGCACGCGTGGACGAAGAGCTCGCATACTTTGAGGAGAAGGCCGACCTCTATCCCGCGCATCTGCACATCGACATCGAGGAACCCTATACGGGCGGCGGGAACGGCCGCCGCCTGATGGAGACCCTGCTCGACACGATGCGCGTACACGGGGTGAGGGGCATCACCTTTGGTGCGGCACCCAACAATGCGCGTGCGGTGGGCTTTTACGAGCACCTGGGCTTTGTGCAGCTCACCGAGCACAAGGAGGGCGAGGGCTACAGCTTTGGCATGACGCTGTGAGACGTGTTCTCATGCGCCATGATTGAGTGAGGGCCTGTTTGGGTAGATTGAACATCACAGAGCACGTTATCAGGGAGTGATGTCTATCATGCAGGAGTTCTTTAGCAAGCTGCGCAGCAACGTGCAGACGTTCATGGCGGGAAGGTATGGTGGCGACCAGCTGGGTACGGTCTTGGTGCTGGTGTCGCTCATCCTTTCGATTCTATCCAACTGGGTTGGCCGTTGGATGGGCATCTTGGCATTGGTCCTGCTGGTGGTTGCCTTTGCGCGGATCCTCTCCACGAACCATGCCGCGCGCCAGCAGGAGAACCGTGCCTTCATGACCTTCTTCACCAAGCCTGGGGCATGGTTCCATCGCCAGAAGGTCAAGTTTGACAACCGCAAGATCAAGGCGTACGTGCGCTGCCCGCACTGCCATGCGGAGTTTGCGCTGCCCAAGGGCAAGGGCAAGCTCAGGGCCACGTGCCCCAAGTGCGGCGAGAAGTCGGTGCACGAGGTGTAAGCCCTAGCGTTTCCCAACCGCCTCTTGCCATGACGGCAAGGGGCGGTTTCTTTTCTGCGTGAGTCACGACCGATGAGAGGTGCCACATGGGGGTTCTCAAGTACGTACGCGTTGACTGGCGGCAGGTCGTGGCCCTGCTCGTGCTCACGCTCCTGGGCGCCGCGACGGAGATGGGCTTGCCCACGCTGCTTGCGCGCATGATCGATGACGGAGTTGCTGCGGGCGCCCAAGAGGTGATCGTGGGCATTGCCGTTGCCATGGTGGTGCTCGCCCTCGTGGGATGCGTCTCCTCCTTTGCCTCCATGGTGCTCTCGGCGCGCATCTCGACAAGGCTTGCTGCCGACCTCCGTTCCCGGATCTTTCGCAAGGTGCAGAGCTTCTCGTCTGCGGACATGGACCGCTTTGACACGGCAAGCCTGGTCACGCGATCGACCTCGGACGTATCGAACGTGCAGATGTTTGTGACGATGCTCATGATGATTGGCGTCATGTCGCCGCTCATGCTGGTTGCGGGACTTGTCCTGTCGAGTGCCACGGGTGGACGGGTGAGCGTCGTCCTCCTGGTGTCGGTGCCCGTGCTCTTTGTTCTTGCCGCGCTCATCATGCGGGTGGTCTCACGGCTTTCCAAGCAGATGCGCAAGCGCCTGGACAACCTCAATCGGGTCTTTCTGGAGACGCTCGAGGGCGTGCGACCCATCCGCGCCTTTGGCCGCGAGGAGTACGAGATCGAGCGCTTTGGCGAGGCGAATGCGGCGCATGCCGAGGTCGCCATCGCACAGGGAAGGCTCATGGCCCTGCTCATGCCCCTCATCGGCGTCATCTTTGGCTTCACCACGACAGGCGTGCTGTGGCTCGGGTCGGGCTTTGTGGCCGATGGCGTCATGGAGGTCGGAGCGCTTGTGGCAAACGTGCAGTACATCTCTATGATTCTCATGTCCATCATGATGGTCTCTGCCGTGATCATGATGTATCCCAACTTCTCGGCATGCGCGGGGCGCATCTGCGAGGTGCTCGACTCCGAGCCGTCCATCGTGGACGGGACGTGCTCGCTGGCAGAGCGCACGAGCAAAGGTAGGCTCGAGTTCCAGCATGTGAGCTTCCAGTACGAGAGCGCCGAGGAGCCCGTCCTGCGTGACCTGACCTTCACCTGCGAGCCAGGTACGGTCACCGCCATCATCGGCCCTACGGGAAGCGGCAAGTCAAGCGTGCTCAGGCTCGTCCCGCGGCTCTTTGACGTGACGCTCGGCAACGTCCTTGTCGACGGAATCAACGTCAAGCACTACGCGCTGTCGGACCTCCGCTCCCTCATGGGGTACGTGCCGCAGAAGAACGTGCTCTTCTCGGGAGACGTGGCGAGCAACCTCAACTGGGGAGACGAGCGGGGTGACGACGCCGCTTGGCATCGCGCGCTCGACATCTCGTGCGCGCGCGACTTTGTCGAGGAGAAGGATGGCGACGTCCACGCCGAGGTGTCGCAGGGCGGGACGAACTTCAGCGGCGGGCAGCGCCAGCGCCTTGCCATCGCACGCGCCATCATGCGCGATGCGGAGTTCTACCTGTTTGACGACTCGTTCTCGGCGCTTGACATGAAGACGGACCGAACCTTGCGCGACAACATTCGCAGGGAGCTGGGGGACGCGACGGTGCTCATCGTGGCACAGCGCGTGGGGACCATCGTCGATGCTGACCAGATCATCGTGCTGGACGACGGGATCTGCGTGGGCAAGGGGACTCACGAGGAGCTGCTTGGTTCGTGCGAGATGTATCGTGAGATCGCGACCCTGCAGCTGGGCGAGCAGGCCGTGGTCGACACGCTGCGCAAGGCGGCGGGCCTGCCCCCACAGGGCCGCAGCAAGGGAGCAAACCGTGCCGCGGAGCCTGCCCTTGCCTCGGAAGGAGGTGAGCGCTGATGCCGGGACCTCACTCCAGCCGCGGTGACCTTCGCCGTGCCCGCGACACCAAGGGTGCCGCGCTTCGTCTGCTCGGATACCTCAAGCCATATGCGGCGCAGCTGACGCTTGTGGTCGTGATGATCCTTGCCACCTCGGCGTTCTCCGTCCTTCAGCCGAGCATATCGGGCAACGTCACCACCGAGCTCTACAACGGCGTCACCTCGGGCCAGTTTGCGTGGCCGCACATCACGCAGCTGCTCCTGACGCTCGCGGGCATCTATCTGGCCTCGTCGGCGTTCCAGGCGCTGCAGGGCGTCATCATGAACCGCATGACGACCAAGGTGCTTCAGGGGATGCGTGACGAGATCGACGAGAAAGTGCATCGCCTGCCGCTTGACTATTACGACGCGCGCACCAGCGGAGAGATCCTCTCCGTCATCACCAACGACGTGGACATGGTGGATGGCGCCATCAGCCGCAACCTCACGCAGCTCGTGAGCCAGCTCGTCACCGTGGTGGGCATCTTCGTGATGATGGTACGCATATCGGGATGGCTGACGCTCATTGCCGTCCTGATGGTGCCCATCTCGCTTGTGGCGTCGCTGGGCGTCATCACCAAGAGCCGTACCTACTTTGCCGACCAGCAGAGCCAGCTGGGCGATCTCAACGGATACATCGAGGAGCTCTATGACGGCCAGAACGTGGTGCAGGCGTTCAACTACCAGCAGCGCGCGATCGAGCGCTTTGACGAGTTGAACGAGCGACTTGCCACGACGGCGCGCAAGGCATCGGTGACGTCCGGTGCGGTGCGTCCCATAACGACGACGGTGACCAACCTGGGCTATGCGCTTTCGGCGGCACTGGGCTGCCTGTTTGCCCTGCAGGGACGCATCGCTGTGGGTGACGTCCAGGCCATGCTGCAGTACTCTCGTCAGTTCTCTCAGCCCTTCACCCAGATTGCCGCCATGGCAGGTGGTCTTGCCGCGGCCATGGCCGCAGCGGAGCGCATCTTTGACCTGCTGGATGCCGCCGAGCAGCCGCCTGACCCCGAAGAGCCGAGCGTTCCCGCCAGCCGCGAGGGGCGCGTCTCGTTTGAGCACGTGCGCTTTGGCTATGCTCCAGGCAAGGAGCTGATGCACGACGTGAGCTTTGCCGTTGAGCCGGGGCAGAAGGTGGCGATCGTCGGTCCCACGGGAGCGGGCAAGACCACGCTCGTGAACCTCCTCATGCGCTTCTACGAGGTGGGCGGGGGCAGCATCGTGGTGGACGGCGTGCCTTCACGCGAGATGACACGTGCAGAGCTGCGCAGCCGCTTTGGCATGGTGCTGCAGGACACGTGGCTCTTTGAGGGCACCGTGCGCGACAACCTTGCCTATGGGCGCGCGGGTGCGACGGAGGAGGACGTGGTGCGAGCCGCGAAGGCCGCAAGCGTGGACTCCATCATCCGCACGATGCCGGGCAGCTACGACATGGTTCTCTCGTCGGGCGCGGAAAACGTGAGCCAGGGCGAGCGGCAGCTGCTCACCATTGCCCGCGCGCTCGTGGCTGACCCCGAGATCATGATCTTGGACGAGGCCACCTCAAACGTGGACGCGCGCACCGAGCAGGTGATCCAGGAGGCCATGGCGGAGCTGCTCAAGGGCCGTACGAGCTTTGTCATTGCGCACCGGCTCTCGACGATTCGTGACGCCGACAAGATCTTGTACATGGAGCACGGCGACATTCTGGAGACAGGTACACACGACGAGCTCATGGCGCTGGATGGCAAGTATGCGGCGCTCTACAACTCGCAGTTTGCGTAGCGGGGCTCGGACGCGTGTTTGGTGCCAAGCCTTCGGGCTCAGCCGTTCCTCGCCTTGCTGACAGGGGTGGGGGATTATCCTTCCGGGCTCAAACGGTCCTCGCTTTGCTGCGGAACTCGCCCAGAAGGATAATCTCCCATACGGTCCTCATCGCTACGATATTCGCCTTTGATGGTTGTCCATCCACTTGCTAAAGGAATAGGTGTCCATGACCGAAGAGGAACTCTACACCTTGCTCGATGAGCATGACATACCGTACGAAGTCGCCCACCACAGGGCGGTGCTGACGGTTGCCGAGGCGGCCGAGGTCGTTCCCGATCATGGGGTGGCGACCAAGAACCTGTTTTTGCGTGACGACAAGAAGCGGCAGTTCTTTCTTGTCTGTGCCTTGGTCGAGACGCAGGTTGACCTGCGGCATCTGCACGAGCGCCTGGGAAGCAGGCGTCTTTCGTTTGCGAGCGCGGAGCTGTTGCGGGCAAGACTTGGCTTGGAGCCGGGATCGGTCACCCCGTTTGGCGTGCTCAACGACGAGTCGTGTGAGGTGACGCTCGTTTTTGACGAGGGGCTCAGGCACGCCCGCTTTGACGCGCACCCCTTGGTGAACACAGCGACCCTCTTTGTGGAGATGGACGACGTGCTCCCCTTGCTTGAGGTACACGGCACGCGGGTCGTCTTTTGTGACTTGACGTAACATCTGCGGATGCAGGTACCCAAACCGAAATCTTGCCGTGCCATAATGCTTGCTTGTTGGAGGTGAGCGAACGTGAGCAGGCTGGTCGAGCAGGTAGAGAAGTTCTCCATTGTGGGAGCCATTGCCTTTGCCCTCGACTACCTCATCCTCATGCTGCTCACCTTTCATCTGGGGATGCGTCCCGTCAATGCGGCGGGCATATCCTTTGTGGTGGTCAACCTCTTCACGTACTTTGTCGAGATGCGCTGTGTCTTCACGCATCGCAAGGACTGGTCTCGGATGAGGGAGTTCCTCGCCTTCTTTGGCCTGCTGTTTGTGGGCATGATCATCAACGAGGTCATCGTGGAGGTCGTCGTTCGCTTGCTGGGAACGACGCGCCTGACGGTCTCGGTGGCAAAGGTCCTCGCTAGCCTTTGCGTTACGACGTGGAACTTCTACAGCCGCAGGCGCTGGCTTGACGGCAGTGAGCAGGCATAGGACCCTCCAGGGCGCCCACCGCATAGCTCCCTGTCAGCGCATGCCGGTAAGGTAGCTGTCGACAACCTCAAGACGGCTTGTGCAGCCGGTCTTCTCCATGATGTTGTGCACGTGATACTTGATGGTGCGCTCGGTCACAAAGAGCTCGGTTGCGATTTCCGCGTTGGTCCTGCCTGCTATGAGCAGGGGCAGGACCTCGCGTTCGCGCGCCGAGAGACCATGGTCGGTGCAAAACTGCGCAAACAGCTCACTCTCGTCCCGCTTGGGCTCGACAGCCTCAGGGGGCGCGTTGTACAGCTTCTGCTCCAACATGAACATAAGTGCCATCGAGATGGCAAAGACCATGGTGGTCGCGGCAACGTGAACGAGTGGCCAGTGTGCGAGCGAAAGGGATAGTTCCGTCCCGAAAGCATCCCCGATACGGCCAAAGAGCATGCCCAGTGCCGCGACCCATGGCAAGCCCTCACGCCTTGCCAAATCTGCCGTCAGCGTCACGCGAAACACCGTGAAGAAGCCGAAGAGCAGGTATTCCAGCGACCAAAGCAGGATGGGAGGTGCGCCTGCTCCAAGCAGTGACAGGGTGAGGAAGGGGAGGGCGAGCGACGCTGCGCAAAGAGCCATGCTCACTCGGCGATCGCGGTCAGCCACGATTCCTGCCGCCACGAGACCGATGCCGTAGAGCACGCGTGACAGCTCGAGGTCGACGCTTTCCGACAGGTCTTCGGTGGGGAAGGCAAACCCGACATTCTTCACGAGGCTCACCATGGTCACCGTGATGAAGGCAAGTACAAGCAGAGCCTTCTCGGGCCTCTCCTCTGGTGTCGCACCGTCGGCGGCCTGCAGGCCCTCGTTAATCCGCGAGCCTTGCGCCTCTCGACGGATTGTCCATAGCACGACCGCCGTGAGAGCCACGCAGACGGCAAGGCACGGAATACCTCCCGTCATCATTCCTCCGCCTACAAGCGAGAGAAGCCAACTCGCCACCGTAGAGACCCCATACGCGCATCCAAAGGCCGTCCCCAGCTGGTCGGATTCGACCGACAAGACGAGCCGTACAAGGTAGTAGCCCTGCAGCATGCCACAGATGGCATTGGCGAGGTAGCCGAAGGCAAGGGTAGTGGCAAGGCTGTCAGCGAGCGTCGAAGGAGCGATGAGTAGGGTATATCCCGCTGCGGAGGCGAGCGCGAGCTGTTCTTGCCGCGCCCTGTCCGTGGTCCGTTCCAGCGAGACGAACACGCCGATGCCCACGGACTGAATCAGGTATCCCAGCACCAGCGTCAGGACTTCGGTCTGCGTGGGTCCGGCAAGCGTCATCACGTGCCTCATCCACGACAGCCATCCGGTGGAGGCAAGCAGGAAGCAGCTTCCCACGAGTAGTGCCGTATTGAGCAACAGACGCTCGACGGAAGTCTCGCCTTCGCTCATGTGCACCTCCTCGGGGCCCATCTTTCAGGATTGCTAGACGCTTCGATAATACGCCGTCACTACCTGTACCATGCATAAGTGCGAGCGTGAAAACGCGCAGGTACACCCCACCTGTACCAAAACTGTACCCCTTTTGGACGAGCTGTCCTTGAATGAGTCTGGCCACCTTTATCCATCCCTTCAGAATGATGCTTGTGTACTTGGTACCCTGCCCGTGGTTGGCGTCGCGGGCGGGACTGTGCTGTCAGAAACGCCTGAACCGCTGTATTGGTGGCGGATTCGACGGAAAGGTGACCGATTGCCATGACGATCATGAAGAGGCTGAACCAAAGACGCTTCAAGGAAGCTGTCGCACTGTTCGTCACGCTGTCACTCGTGTGGGGCCTCATCCCTTCCAGCGTGCTGGCGCTTGCCCAGGGTGAGGGTGAGGAAGCCGCTGCCAAGGAAGTGACCGAACAGGCAGAGACGACCGCAGACGAGACGCAGCCGGCAGGGGAGGAGGAGACGAAGTCTGAAGAGACGGATGCTCCCGAAGAGCCTGCCGTGGCTGAAGCATCAAGTAGCGATGAGGAGCCTGCAGAGTCTGACGCTCCGCAGGCAACCGAAGACGAGGCGGAACCTTCCAAGGAGGTGACGCCTTCTGCCGACAAGGCTGCAGACAAGGATGCGGCCGCAACGGAGCCTCTCTCTACGCTGGTCCCCCAGGCTGACACGCCAACGGCTGCGTCGTCCTTCTTTGGAGTGCTCATCACGGATGTCGATGACACGGGAAACCCAGGAGGTTCCTATTGGATGGACTATCCCGGCATGGAGGGATCCCCTTCGCGGACGAGTCCTTCCAACAACTTCGTTGAGGATGGCGGCAAGGTGCGTCTCGAGGCCTTCCCCGAGGATGGACGCAAGTTCGTGGGTTGGTATCAAGGCGACCCCGACAGAGCGGAAGGCAAGCTCTATGTGGGCAATCCGCTTTCGACCGATCGGACCTACGAGTTTGACGCACCAATCAGCCTTGCTCGTCCGTACATCTGCGCCGTCTTCGAGCAAGATGACTCTCCCCAGGGAGACCAGGTGCAGATGTGGGTCGGAAACACCAAGGTAATCGGCCCAGACAGTTCCGCCCAAGGAGGAAAGGTCGCGGTCAAGTACACGCCGAGCGCTGACGTGTACCCCGAGATCGTGGCCAAGGACGGTACGAGTTTTGTTGCTGGCGAGGTCCTGCAGTTCTATAAGGGCGACGAGTGCACCGTCTACCAGCAGGCGGATGAGGGGTTCCGCTTTGTGGGCTGGTATCACGTGAGCATCGAGTGGGCTCCTGGCGAGACCCTTGCGTGGGAGGGCGAAGCCATCTCAACCGAGGCGAGCTTCACTTACAAGCCAGGCGTGACAGTCGTCGCAGGTGACAGCGAGCCCCTGCGCTATGTCTGTGCCGTGTTCGAGAAGGATGCCGTCGAGACCTACACGGTTTCGTTTGACCCGGGCACCGGTCAGGGCAGCATGGACTCAGCGACGGTCAAAGCAGGTGAGGAGTATGAGCTACCTTCCTGCACCGATAATTTGCTATGCGTCTTGGCGGGCTTGACTATAGCCAGAACCCGCCTAGCATGATTGCGCGCGGTGCGGTGACCCA
>CADBRX010000079.1 GCA_902797175.1 uncultured Coriobacteriaceae bacterium
CCGGCAACTTCGCTCACGTTGTTGCCGTCGGCGTCAAACCCGAAGCGATATACATGCTTCTCAGCCATACTCACACTCCGTTTCTTTTACTTTGACGGCACGTTTTGTGCCGTCCTTTCTCCAACAGAGCACCTGCAGCGGTCACCCGCAGCAGGCGCTCTCGTTACCACAAGTTATAGTACCAGACAAAAGGCCACTATGCCTCTTCGATTTGCACCTTGGTGCGACGTCCCGTCTCGTACACCGGCTCCTCGCCCGTCAGCGTGGAGATGATGGTGATGGAGGGGCCGAGAAGGTCAATCGAGGGAATGCCGCGCGCGTCAAGTTCGCGCCGGATCTCGCGACGGAGGTTCTGGTTGACGATGGTGTGGAAGACCGCGACGTCCTTGCCGTCCTCCACGTTGGCGTCAAGGTAGTCCTTGACCATGTCAATGGAACGCACATTGCCAAGCTGCTTGATGACGATGACGTCCTCCACGAACTGCGCAGCCGCAGCCTCGACGACGCCAGCGGCGGTCTTTCCGCGAGCATCGGAGATGACGATAACGACCGGTGGCTCCTCGACGATCAGGTCTTCAACGTTGGGCTCTGCCATGTTTTTTCCTCCAAAGTCCGGGGGCTGACTCTACCACTCTACCCCTACTTCTTTCGAGAAAGCGCTCCGATATCGGCGACACCACCAAATACGGCGGCGAAACGGTTGAGAAGACGGAGGCGGTTTTCCCTTACACGAGTGTCCTCGTCCATGACCAGAACGTCATCAAAGAACCGGTCGATTGGTTCTCTGAGGTCGGCGAGAGCGGCAGTGGCGCCGGCATAGTCTCCGGAAGTCAACGCTTTCTCCACATTCTGGGCCCCACGCTCGCAGGCGGCAAGCAGCGAGCGCTCGGCATCGCCCAGAAGCGTCTCGTCAACCTCGCAGCCGAGGGAGGCGTCGGCGAGGTGGGCAGCGCGCGCGTAGGCGGTCGCGAGGTCGTCAAAGAGCTCGGGCGCGCCGTCGCGGGCATCCTCGAGCGCATGGGCGCGCGAGAGGAACTCCACGGGGTCGATGACGCCCACCGCGCTCACCGCCTCGATGGTGTCGGGCGCCACGCCCTCGTCGCGGGCGATGGCCACGAGGCGCCCGGCAAAGAAGGCCGAGACCTTGCTTGCGACCTCAGCCAGGTCGAACTCGATGCCCTGGTCGGCAAGGGAGGAGAGCGCAAGCTCGATGAGGGGCGTCAGCGAGACGCCGGGGAGCTCGCGCAGCATCGCGATGACGCCGATGGCGCTTCTGCGCACGGCGAAGGGGTCGACAGAGCCGGTGGGCGGCTCGTCGATGGCAAACATGCCGCAGATGGTGTCGAGCTTGTCGGCGATGGCGACCGCCTTGCCCACGACCGTGTCGGGAAGCACGTCGCCCGCAAAGCGCGGGCGGTAGTGCTGCGCGATGGCGGTCGCGACGAGCGGGGACTCGCCCTGCGCCGCGGCATAGTAGCCACCCATGACGCCCTGCTGGCTCGTGAACTCGACGACGGCCTGCGATACGAGGTCGGCCTTGGCGAGATGCGCCGCGCGGGCGGCCTCGCGCGCGACAGAGCCGTCGCCCGTCGCGTCAAGGGCGACCTTGTTGGCGAGCACCTCCATGCGCTCGGACTTCTGCAGGACCGTACCGAGCTTCTTCTGGAAGACCACCTGCGAGAGGCGCTCGCGGAAGGCGTCGAGCCCCACCTTGAGGTCCTCGTCATAGAAGAACTTGGCGTCGTCGAGGCGCGGCCTCACGACGCGCTCGTTGCCGGAGCGCACCGTGTCGTTCACGGCGGGATTGGCGTTGGAGACGATGACGAACTCGCGCGTGAGCGAGCCGTCCGCGGCATAGATCGGGAAGTAGCGCTGGTGCTTGAGCATCGCCTCGACGATGATCTCGTGCGGGACCGCCAGGAACTCCTCGTCAAAGGTGCCCACGACGACCGTCGGCCACTCGCAGAGGTTCACGACCTCGTCAAAGACGCCCTTGGGCGTGTCGACATGGGCTCCCCCGCGCTCCTGCTCGAGCTGGGCGATGGCGGTGCGGATGACCTCGGCGCGGCGCACCTCGCCCAGCACGAAGGCATCCTCGAGCACCGACTCGTAGGAGGCGGGCTCGCTCACGACATGGTCGCCGGGGGCGAGCACGCGATGCCCTCGGGTCACGTTGGAGCTCGTGACGTCAGCATACGAGACGGGGATGACCTCGTCTCCCAGAAGCGCGCAGATCCAGCGGATGGGGCGCACGAAGGTCTGGTGCTCGCTCCCCCATCTCTGGCTGCGGTAGTTGGGCCACTGGATGGAGGCGATGGTCTGCTCGCAGAGGGTGGAGAGCAGCGTGAGGGCACTCACGGACGCGACGGAGCGCTCGGCAAAGACGTACTCGTTGCCATCGGGCTCGACGCGGCGCACGAGCTCTGCGGCCGTGATGCCGTTCTTGCGCGCGAAGCCCTCTGCGGCGCGCGTGGGATTGCCGTCGGCGTCAAAGGCGATCTGCGCCTTGGGCCCGCGAAGCACCTCATGTATCTCGTCGGTCGCCGTGGCGCAGCCCTCGACGATGACGGCGAGGCGTCGGGGCGTGGAGAGGGTCCTCACCGCCCCATGGGTGAGGCCGGAGGCGTCAAGCCCCTTCTCCACAAGCTTTCCCAGCTGCTCCTGGGCCTTCATGAGCGGCGCGGAGGGCATCTCCTCGCAGCCGATCTCAAGCAGGAAGTCTCGGGTGTCTGCCATGGCTTATGCCACCTCCCTGTGCGCCTCGGACTTGGAGGCGACGAGCTCGAGGTACGCCTCGCAGCAGGCCTTTGCCACGGTACGTACGCGCAGGATGTAGTTGGCGCGCTCGGTCGCCGAAATGGCGCCGCGCGCATCGAGGATGTTGAAGGCGTGGCTGCACTTCATGACGCAGTCGTAGGCGGGAAGCGGGAGCTTGGCCGCAAGGCAGCTGTGGCACTCGGCCTCGTACTCGTCAAACTTGCGCCTCATGAGGTCGACGTTGGCGACCTCGAAGTTGTAGCAGCTGAACTCGTACTCGTTCTCGTGGAACACGTCGCCGTAGGTCATGGGCGTACCGTCGGGGAGGTAGCTCCACACCAGGTCGTAGACCGAGTCGACGCCCTGGATGTACATGGCGATGCGCTCGAGGCCATAGGTGATCTCGACGGGAACGGGATCGACCTCGATGCCACCCACCTGCTGGAAGTAGGTGTACTGGGTTACCTCCATGCCGTCCATCCAGACTTCCCAGCCAAGCCCCCAGGCACCGAGCGTCGGGCTCTCCCAGTCGTCCTCCACGAAGCGCACGTCATGCTCGGCCGGATCGAGGCCGATCGCCTTGAGGGAGCCCAGGTAGAGATCCTGGGAATCGGCAGGGCACGGCTTCAGGATGACCTGGAACTGGTAGTAGTGCTGCATGCGGTTGGGGTTCTCGCCGTAACGGCCGTCGGCAGGGCGGCGGCAGGGCTGCGGGTAGCAGGTGCGCCATGCGGCGGGACCGAGGCTGCGCAGCGTCGTCGCGGTGTGGAAGGTTCCTGCGCCGACCTCGCTGTCGTAGGGCTGCATGACGGTGCAGCCCAGGTCGGCCCAGTACTTGGTGAGTGCCAGGATCATGTCCTGGAAGGTCAGGGTACTTGCGTTGGTGTCCACGTCCCTCTCCCTCGATTGTCGAAACTCTTCCGGCGCAGGCTCGCTCAGAGCGTGCCCGCGTCGGCTGGTGGCCAGAAAATGAAGAGCGCCCTCGCGGCGACCGTGTCGATGGGCACGGCGCCAAAGTAGCGCGAGTCAAGCGAATTGGTGCGGTTGTCCCCCATGACCCACACATGCCCCTCGGGGACGACGTAGGGGTACGAGATCTCCTCGGAAAGCGTCGGGGCAAAGCGGTCGATGGGCCAGCTCTCCTTTCCGAGCACGTAGGGCTCGTCAAGCGCGACGCCGTCGACACAGACGATGCCGTCCACGAGGTCCACGGTCTGCCCCTCGGTGGCGATGACGCGCTTGATGAGGGTGATGCGCGCATCGGTCGGGTCCTGGAAGGTCACGACCTCGCCCGCGCGGGGCGCGCGGAAGCGATACGAGAGCTTCTCCCCCACCAGGCGGTCCCCCAGCTGGATGGTCTCGAGCATCGAGCCCGTCGGGACCTCGTAGGTGTCGGCGACGAAGGCGCGCACGAACAAGACGATGGCGATGGTGACGAGAGCCGTGAGGAGGAAGTCGAGCCATGCGGGCATGAGCTCCCTCTGCTCCCCGCCTTCGGGGTCGGCTGCGTCAGAGGCCTCGAACACGTCGACGGACTCGTATGCGTCCCTGGGCTCGGACGCCCCTTGGAAGGGATCGGCTTCGGGTGTGACGACGAAGTCCCCCTCGGTCATCGCCCCTTCGGCGAGCGCGGAATGGTCTTCGGGAAGGATGGCGGATCGGTCAAAGTGCTTGGCCATGCGCTCCCCCTTCCCCCGCGCTTTCTTTCTCTTCCTCGAGGAGGCGTGCCACCAGGGCACGCTCCGACTCGCTCAGGCCTGCAGACGAAATGAGGTCGGGCCTCAGCGCCGCGGTCCTCCTGAGCGAGCTCTCCCTGCGCCAGCGCCCCACGGCGCCATGATCTCCCGAGAGCAGCACCTCAGGCACGCACATCCCCCTGAACTCCGCGGGGCGCGTGTACTGAGCATACTCGAGCAGCCCGTCCGAGAACGACTCGTCAAGGGCACTCATCTCGTCTCCGAGCGCGCCAGGCAACAGCCTCACGACCGCGTCGGTCACGGCAAGCGCCGCAAGCTCGCCACCGGTGAGCACGTA
The DNA here is from genome assembly GCA_902797175.1 of uncultured Coriobacteriaceae bacterium. Classification (GTDB taxonomy): domain Bacteria; phylum Actinomycetota; class Coriobacteriia; order Coriobacteriales; family Atopobiaceae; genus UBA1367. The sequence continues at coordinate 4,792 of CADBRX010000079.1, forward strand.
GTCCCCCAGAGACACGACCTCGTCGGCCAGCGTGTAGGCACGCTCGTCCATCCCCTCGTAGCGCCCGCAGACGAAGAGCAGGCGCTCCTTCTTGGAGAGTCGCTCGGCGACCGCCTGCGTGAAGGGAGTCCCACACGGGGAGAAGAACACAACATGCGGGCGAACTGCGTCGCGCGCCGATACGTCCTCCACCGCCTCGAAGATGGGCTCGGGCTTCATGAGCATGCCCTGACCTCCCCCGAAGGGGGCGTCGTCGACGGTGCGGTGACGGTCGTGGGTCCACTCGCGCAGGTCGTATGCCTCAAACGAGAACACGCCCGCCTTCTGGGCGCGGCCCAGGATGGACGAGCTCACATAGGGCTCGAAGACCTGAGGTATGACCGAGATCGCCTCGATGCGCATGTCAGTCGCCCTCCACGAGCCCGTCGGGCACCTTGACGCCGATGGGCCCCTCTGCGGGCAGCGAGACGATGAACTCGTCCACCACGGGGACGAGCACCTCGCCGTGGGGGCCCCGCACGACCCACACGTCGTTGGCGACGCCATGCATGACCTCCTCAATGAGGCCAAGCGAGCCGATTTCCTCGTCGACGACCTCCCTGCCGACGAGCTTCACGACGTCATGCATCGAGAAGGACGAGGGCAGGTCTGCCTCCTGCACGAGAAGCGTCTTGCCGACGAGGTCGCTCGCGGCCCCGATGTCGCGTACCTCCCGAAAGGCGACGAGCTGACCGGCTTCGCCATCGGACGCGGACTCGACCGTGAGCGTACGCGCGCCCTTGAGGGCAGGTGGCACGGGCACGACGTGCATGCCGTCGTCCAATACAAGGGGAAGGCCGTGAACGGGAACCGTCACGACCTCCCCCTTCTTCCCGTGCGTCTTCTCCACACGGGCTATGACTCTGTATCGCTCGCGCACCAAAGCGCTAGCCCAGGACCTCGACCTCGACCGCGGTGCCCACGCGCGAACCAAGGGCGCGTGCGAGCGTGCGGATGGCCTTGATGGTGCGGCCACGACGACCGATGATGCGGCCAGCGTCCTCGGCTGCACAGGTCACCTCGATGAGCGCACCGTCCTCGCCGTCGGTGACGTCGAGGGAGACCGCGTCCTCGTCCTGGACGAGACCGCAGACGATGTACTCCACAAGGTCGGCGACCTTGTCGGAGGGCATCTCGCTGGTGGCGGCGTCTGCGAACGTGTCAGACACGAAACTACTCCGCGGCAGCGGCGGCCTTGGCGGCCTGCTTCTTGGAGAGCTTGTGCTTCTTCTCGGGCGCAGGGGTGCCCTCGCGCACGATGTCGATCAGGTGAGAGACCGCGTTGGTCGGCTGGGCGCCCTTGGCGATCCAGGCGTCGACCTTCTCGAGGTCGATGTCGATGACCTTGGGGTTGGTCAGCGGGTTGTAGCGGCCGACCAGCTCGATGAAGCGACCGTCACGACGGGCGCGGCCGTCGGCGACGACGACGCGGTAGTACGGATGCTTCTTGGCGCCGTGACGGGCCAGACGAATCTTAACTGCCAATGAAAACTCCTCCAAACGGGCGGCGCACGTGGTCTAGTGAGTGAGGCTGCGCCGCATAGCCATACAGCAGCTATCCATGATACGACACTGGGCACCCAGCGCAAGGTGCAGTTTTTGTGAATGAATGTAGAACAACTTGTACATGGTCATCCTTTAAGATGAAATTCAGATACTTAGTCTACGATTGTCGTATTGAACTGGCATTTTTCAGGTTTGTTTAAGTGTGTTACTAGGAGGATTGCCTATGAACATCTTAGTGGTCGAGGACGAGAAGAACCTCGCAGATGCCATCTGTCACATCCTCGTTGACGCGGGCTATAACGCAGAGGCGGTCTATGACGGCCGGTCCGGCCTCATGTCTGCCGACAGCGGGCTGTACGACGCCGTCGTCCTAGACGTGATGCTCCCCGGCATGGATGGCCTCGAGGTGGTGCACGAGCTGCGCCGTCGCGGCGATTCCGTGCCCGTCCTGCTCCTCACCGCGCGCACCCAGACCAACGACAAGGTCGAGGGCCTCGATGCCGGAGCTGATGACTACATGACCAAGCCCTTCGAGGCCCCCGAGCTGCTCGCGCGCCTGCGCGCCCTCACCCGACGCCAGGGCGACGTCATGCTTGACCAGATCACCTATGCCGACCTCACGCTCGACCTCACGACCCACGACCTCTCCTGCGGCGAGAAGAGCGTCCACCTCTCCGGCAAGGAGTTCGAGGTCCTGCGCATGCTCATGAGCTCCACCTCCCGCATCGTCTCCAAGCAGGACCTCCTCACGCGCGTCTGGGGTGCCGATGCGGACGCCTCCGAGAACTCCGTCGAGGCGTACGTCTCGTTCCTCCGCAAGAAGATCAACCATCTCAGCTCGAAGGTTCAGATCACCACGCTGCGCATGCTGGGGTATCGTCTTGAGGTGTTCGAGAATCTCGGAGCATAAGGGACTGGTACATGCTCGGCCAACTGAGAAGGAAGTTCGTCCTCATCACCGTGGCGCTCACGGGGCTTGTCCTGGTGTGCGTCTTGGGATCGACGCTCCTCACCGCCTACAACACGCAGCGCGACCTCATTGACGAGTCGCTCGAGCGGGCGATCAACGACGACCTCGACCACCTTCCCGAACTCGGAAGCATGCGCAACCATGGGGGCGGGGACGGCCAGAACAAGGGAGGGCATCTCCTTGCCCTTGCCGTCGACGTGTCCGAGGACGGCATGGTCATAAGGACTGGGCGCTCCCCCCTCGCCATCAACTCGTCCGTGCTCGCCGAGGTCGTCCACGAGGCCCTGGAATCCAGCGACGAGAGCGGCTCCATAGCCGACCTCCACGTCGCCTGGCGACGCGCCTACCGCTACGAGAGCGAGGGCGTCGAGCCCCTCTTTGATGACGACGCCGACGACGAGGACTACTTTGGCGTCTATGAACAGGAGAGCTACCTGCGCGTCGCCATCGTCGACACCACGGCCGCGGACAGCGCCTTCTCAGACCAGCTCCGAAACGACGCCATCATCGTCGTCGTGGCGCTCGCCGCCCTCTTTGGCATTTCGTGGCTCCTCTCGTCGTGGGCGCTCGCTCCCGTCGAGAAGGCCTGGGAGGACCAGCGGCGCTTCATCGCCGACGCCTCCCATGAGCTCAAGACCCCGCTCTCCGTCATCATCGCAAACACCGACATCCTCAAGAACGATGATTCGCTCGGCAAGGACGCGATGCGTTGGGTCAACAGCACCGCAGACGAGGCGGCGCACATGCGCTCGCTCGTCAACGACCTCCTCGAGCTGGCCCGCGCAGACGAGGGCTCCTCGTCGGGCGTGATGCGGCGCGAGGACGTCGACCTGTCTGACGTCGTGGACTCGGCTACGCTCGAGTTCGACGCCATCGCCTTCGAGCGCTCGTGCCTCATCGAGTCGACCATCGAGCCCGGAATCCACGTACAGGGCGACCCGGAGTGGCTGGAACGGCTCGCCAAGATCCTCATCGACAACGCCTGCAAATATGCCGAACCCGGGTCCACCATCTCCGTCAGGCTCGCGCGCTCCCAGGGCCACGAGACGCTTTCCGTCAACAACCAGGGCCCCGTCATCGAGCCGGAGGACCTCGACCACCTCTTTGACCGCTTCTATCGCTCCGACAAGGCCAGGAACCGGGAGACGGGCGGCTTTGGGCTGGGCCTCGCGATCGCCAAGGGCATCGCGGAGGCACATGGCGGCAAGATTGCCGCCACGAGCACCAAAGAGGCGGGAACCACCTTCACGGTCACGCTCTGACGCACAATTTCGGACACGTGTTCGTATATACTAATGCCCATGGAGAGCAGATGCGACAGAGCCTTGGACGTCCTTGGCTGGGATGGCCCCGCCATCGGCCTCATGGACCTCGACGCGTTCTTTGCGTCCGTCGAGCAGCTTGACCATCCCGAATGGCGTGGCAAGCCCCTCATCGTAGGCGGATCGGCAGAGCGGCGCGGCGTCGTCTCCACCGCCTCCTATGAGGCGCGCGCCTTTGGGGTCCATTCCGCCATGCCCTCCTTCCAGGCAAAGCGGCTCTGCCCCCAGGCGATCTGGACCCATGGGCACTACGGCCGCTATCGCGAGATGTCAGACAAGGTCATGGCCATCATCGCGGACGAGACCCCGCTCCTCGAGCAGGTGTCCATCGACGAGGCCTTCTTTGACGTCACCCCAGGGCGCTTCTCGCGCGAAAGCCCCGTGAGCATCTGCCGCAGGATCCAGGCGCGCGTGGCCGAACTGGGCATCACCTGCTCGATCGGCCTCGGCGTCAACAAGACGGTCGCCAAGATTGCCTCCGAGCGCCAGAAGCCGCGCGGGCTGACGGTCGTGCTGCCGGGCCTCGAGGCCTCCTTCCTGGCCCCGCTCCCCGTGCGCTCCATGAGCGGCATCGGCAGCGCCACGGGAGCAAAGCTCGAGGAGCTTGGCATCAGGACCCTGGGGGACCTCGCGCGGCAGGACGAGCGCGACATGAGGCGCTTCTTTGGTGTCTTTGGCCCGCACATGGTCGAGCGCGCCGCAGGCCGCGAGCGCAGCCTGGTCAAGGCCATAGATGAGCCTGACGACGTCAAGTCGGTCTCCAACGAGCGGACCTTTGCCCACGACCTCACGACGGAGGCTGAGCTGCGCGCCGCCGTGGACCACGTCAGCGCCCTCGTGGGGGCCCGCCTGAGGAGAAAGGGCCTCGCGGGTTCTCAGGTGACGCTCAAGCTCAAGTTTGACTTCAGGCATTCCCACACCGCCCAGCGCCAGCTCGCCCACCGCACCGACGACGAGCACGCCTTTGGTCCGGTGGCGCAGGATCTGCTCGGCCAGCTCTGGCGGGAGGGAACGCCCGTCAGGCTCGTGGGAGTCGCCATCAGCGGCTTCGAGGCCGACGCGGGAGAGCAGCTCTCGCTCTTTGCGGAGCCAGGCGATGCCGAGCAGTTGGCTCAGCCACGCAAGCGGGACCTGCGCAAGCTCTCCGTCGCCACCGATGAGGTCAAGAAGAGGTTTGGCTCAGCCGCCATCGGCTACGGACGCGACCTCAGGTTCAAGGACGGCATCTCCGACACCATGCCCACGGGCAAGTTCGACGCGCAGTAGACGTCGCGACCTCCGCCAGGTGACGGTCCCCTTGGAAGACTTTGGTGGGTCTACTCCTCCGAGGCCGCATCGGGTTCGGTCTCGGGCTCGGACTCGCCCTCGAGGCCCAGGTGGACGCGCGGCGCCTCGCCCCAGAGGCGCTCAAGGCGATAGAAGTCGCGCACCTCCGGCTTGAAGACATGCGCCACGACGACGCCATAGTCGATGAGCACCCAGTTGGAGCCCGCGCGTCCCTCGACCGCAAGGGGACGCTCGCCACAGTTGGCCTTGACCTTCTCCTCGATGGCCTCGATGACGGCATCGAGCTGCGGCTTGTTCGCAGCCGTGCAGATGAGGAAATAGTCACAAACGTCGGAGACCTGGGTCAGGTCGATGAGGACGATGTCCGTCGCCTTCTTGTCGTCTGCCGCGACTGCCGCGACCTTCGCAAGCTCAAGGGACGTAACTGGCATAGGTGCATCCTTTCTTTACCTTCTGCACATGCGCGCTAGTACAAGCTCATTGTAGATGTCCAGGGTGCCTGGATACAAATAGCGCTCCGTCTCGATCACGTAGGAGACGCCCGACGAGAACGAGGCCCAGAAGACCTCGGAGAGCGGTGCGCCCTGTTCGACGAGATGCCGCACGCGATGGATTGCGGGAACGTCCTTGCGGATGGGCTCGATGCCGTCGGCGACGAAGACCACCATGTCAAGGTCGGACATGTCGGCGGCGCCTATGGTGTGACGCTCGATGGCCTGCCAGACCGATGCCGGAAGCTCCGGATAGCGCTCAGGCAGTGTCTTGGCCGCCGTGATGCCATGAAGGAGTGGCTGCACGAGCTCCGCATCCACCCCGAGGTCGACGCCAAGGCGTCGCGCATGGTCGATCTGCTCCTGCGCCGAGAGGACCTTGTCCCAGTCGTGCAGGATGCCCGCCGCCCGGGCCTCGAAGGGGCTCACGCCATAGGCGAGGGCCATCTGCTCGGCCGTGCGCGCGACCGAAAGCGAGTGCGCAAAGCGCTTTGGCTTGACGGCCTCCATATGGGCGCGCAGGTCGCCCTCCAGGCGCTCGAGACACGTTTTCTGCCGCTTGTCATACGTTGCGCTTCCGCAGCTCCACTGCCAACCCATCAGAAGCCCCCTCAGCTTTCGTAGCGGCCGTGCGGGACCCCGTAGAGCCCATGCTTTTGTATGTATCCGCTCACGGGATCGGGCGTGAGGTAGCGAAGGCTCTGCCCGCCCATGACCCTGTCGCGCAGGTAGCTCGACGAGATGGCGAGCGCCGGCACCTCGAGGTAGGTGACGTCGAAGGGGTACGGCGAGGCGGCGATGGTCGTCCGCGCGTGGTCGAGGTCGTAGCCCGGGCGCGTGGCACCCACCAGCCGAGCGCAGCTCGCGATCCGGTCGGCGTCGCGCCAGCGGACGATGTCAGCGATGGCGTCGGCACCCGTGATGAAGTAGAGCTCGACGTTTTCGGGATACATGCGCCGCATGAGCTCGAGCGTGTCGGCCGTGTAGGTCACGCCCTCGCGGTCGACCTCAAAGCGGCTCGCCAGGAAGTGCGGATTGTCGGAGGTGGCAAGCAGCGTCATGGCATAGCGGTCCTCGCCGGACGAGACGCGCTTGTCGAGCTTGAAGGCGGGACGACCCGCGGGCATGAAGACCACGACGTCGAGGCCGAGGTCACCAAAGGCCTGCTCGGCGGCGACGAGGTGGCCGTTGTGGATCGGGTCGAAGGTGCCGCCCATGATCCCCAGGCGATAGGTCGCATGCGGGTCCTGTCCGAGCAGGGGCAGGTCTCCCCGCTCGACGACGCCTTCGACCACGCGCTCGACTTCCTCTTCGGCAAAGGTCGCAACCATCTCATTCCCCTCCTCTGGCAAGGTGCCAGGGGTCAGAACACCAGGAGCTCGTCCCGATGGACCGCCGGCTGGCCGTCCTTCTCGGGCATAAAGCGGGCGATGACGTCAAGCTTGAGGCCGTGCACGCGCGCCACCTCCTCGGAGGAGTAGCGCGTGACGCCGCGACCGAGCAGGTCGCCCTGCTCGCTCAGCACGTTCACCACGTCGCCGGCCGAGAACCTTCCCTCCGCACGGACGACCCCGACCGGAAGGATCGATGCCCCGCGCTCGAGGACCGCGCGGCAGGCGCCCTCGTCCAGGACGAGCGACCCCTGCGGCATCTCGGCAAGGCCGATCCACAGCTTGAGCGCGCTCCCATGGGGAGAGCCCTTAGGTGCCTCGAAGCGCGTGCCCACGGACTCGCCGCCCACGACGCGCCTCACCACGTCATGCTCACGGCCTTGGCAGATGACGGTGGGGATGCCCGCCGCAATCATCGCGCGCGCGGCGCGAAGCTTTGATGCCATGCCGCCCGTCCCGACAGACGAGCCTGCTCCGCCAGCCATCTGAGAGATGTCGGCGTCCACGCGCTCCACGTGCTCCACAAGCGACGCCGTGGGGTCGACGTTTGGGTTTGCGGTAAAGAGCCCCTCGACGTCGGAGCAGATGACGTAGAGGTCAGCGCCCACGAGCGCGGACACGATGGCGCCGAGCATGTCGTTGTCGCCAAAGGCGAACTCGGCGACCGAAACGGTGTCGTTCTCGTTGACCACCGGCACGGCACCCAGGTCGAGGAGCCGGCCGAAGGTGTTGCGCGCGTTGAGGTAGCCCTCGCGGTCGACGACGTCGCGCCTGGTGAGGAGGACCTGGGCACAGGGGATGGAGCGGTCGGCGAGCACCTCGGCATAGGCCTCGGTGAGCGCCGCCTGCCCCGCAGCGGCACAGGCCTGCAGGCTCGGGATGTCTGAGGGACGCGCGGTGAACCCCAGCCGCTCCCTGCCGACGGCAGCGGCGCCCGAGGACACCACGATGACGCGATGGCCCTCGTCAACCAGGGAGGCGACCTGGTCGCAGAGGGTGCGGATGTAGGCGCGGTCGAGGGCGCCAGAGGCGTCGACGAGCGTGGACGACCCCACCTTCACGACAACGAGCATGGCGCTCACTCCCCCTCGTCCAGAAGGTCGATCGACTCGTCGAGCTCGGCGTAGTCGTCCTCGGGCTCGCCCTCGTAGGTGAACTCGAAGCCAAGGATGCGGACCTCGTCGCCCGGCTTGGCGCCATGCGCCGCGAGCTTGTCGTCAAGGCCGATGCGGTCAAAGCGGTGCTGCAGGAACGAGACGGCCTCGTCGTTTTCCCAGTCGGTCTGCACCACCATGCGCTCGATGGCGCCACCGGAGACGCGCCAGGCGCCCGTGTGGTCGCGCGCGATGCTCACCGTGCGGTCCCGGCGCTGGCGCTCGCGCTCGTAGATGGCGCTGCGGTCATCGGAGGGCTCGGCCGTGGCAAGCTCCGCGCGCAGGCCCAGCACCTCGGAGGCGGTCACGCTCACGAGCTGGTCCAGGCCCTCTCCGGTGACGGCGGACACGGCAAAGAACGGGTGCCCGTCGCGCTCGGCGCGCTCCTTGAGCCGCGCCACGGCGTCCTCGATCCCTGGCATGTCGCACTTGTTAGCAACGACGATCTGGGGACGGACGGCAAGCTCGCTGGCATAGGCCGCGAGCTCGGAATTGATCGTCTCGTAGTCCTCGACCGCGTCGCGGCCCTCGTAGCCCCCCGTCACGTCCACCACGTGAAGCAGAAGCGCGGTGCGCTCGATGTGACGCAGGAACTCGTGGCCGAGCCCGCGTCCCTCGCTCGCCCCCTCGATGAGGCCCGGGACGTCGGCGACGACGAACGACTCCCCCGACTTTGACCGCACGACGCCCAGGTTGGGGACGAGCGTGGTGAAGGGGTAGTCGGCGATCTTGGGACGTGCGGCGGAGAGGCGCGCGATGAGCGAGCTCTTGCCCACCGAGGGCATCCCGACGAGCGCGGCGTCCGCCATGAGCTTCATCTCGAGCTCGATCCAGTGCTCGATTGCCGGTTCGCCCTTCTCGGCAAACGCGGGAGCACGGCGTACCGACGTGACGAAGTGGATGTTGCCGCGGCCGCCGATCCCGCCAGGCGCCACGACGACGCGCTCTCCCGGCTGGGTGAGGTCCGCAAGCTCATAGAGGGGCTCGAGCGTCTCGAGGTCGAGCTCCCGGACGACGGTGCCCATGGGGACGCGCAGGACGAGGTCCTCCCCCGCGCGGCCATGCCGACGCGCGCCCTGGCCATGGGTGCCACGGTTTGCGCGGAAGTGATGCTTGTAGCGGTAGTCGATGAGCGACGAGAGCTGGGGGTCGCATTCCAGGATGACGTTGCCTCCATTGCCCCCGTCCCCACCGTCGGGGCCGCCCTTGGGCACGAAGGCCTCACGTCGGAAGGACATGCAGCCAGCGCCGCCGTCGCCGCCCTTGACGTTGATGCGGCAGAGATCTGTGAAGGTAGAGGTGGGCACGTGCCCTCCTTGTCTTTGAATGGTGATAGCCTCTAAATGGTAGCAAAGACGGGGTCCCACCGCAGCAGGACCCCGTCTTGTGTCTGAACGACAGAAAGCTGATGGCGACTATGCCGTGCGGACGTGCACGCAGTGCTTGACGCCCTTGCTGAACTCGACGACGCCGTCAGCGAGGGCGAACAGCGTATCGTCCTTGCCGCGACCGACGTTCTCGCCAGGGGTGATGTGCGTGCCACGCTGACGGACGATGATCTGACCGGTCTTGATCTTCTGGCCACCGTAAATCTTCACGCCAAGACGCTGGGCGTTGGAATCGCGACCATTGCGCGAGGAGCCGAGACCCTTCTTATGAGCCATGATGGTACCTGCCTAACTTCGTGTGGGTGGACTACTCGGCGCTGAGCGCGGGGAGGGTGACGATCTTGAGCTTCGTCAGGTTCTGACGATGGCCGCGCGTGCGATGGTAGCGCTTGCGCTTCTTGAGCTTGAAGACGAGCACCTTCTTGCCCTTGAACTGCTCTACGACCTCAGCGGTGACCTTGGAGCTGGCGAGCTCGTCGGGAGCGACGACAACGCCGGCGCCATCGGCAAGCAGGAGAACGTCAAGCTCGACCTTGTCGCCAGGCTGCGCCTCAAGCTTCTCGACGTCGATGACGTCACCTTCGGCAACCTTGTACTGCTTGCCACCAGTGGAAACGATAGCGTACATACTTAAC
>CADBRX010000080.1 GCA_902797175.1 uncultured Coriobacteriaceae bacterium
CGCAGCCGCCTCGGCGGCAAGCTGGGCCGCGAACGGGGTGGACTTGCGGGAGCCCTTGAAGCCAACGGTACCGCCGGACTGCCAGGAAATGACATTACCCTGCGGATCGGTGATCGAGACGATCGTGTTGTTGAACGTGCTCTTGATGTGAGCCTGGCCCACAGCGATGTTCTTGCGATCGGCGCGGCGGACGCGCACGGTCTTAACGTTTCTCTTCTGTGCCATGTCCTACTCCCTAGCCCTTCTTGCGAGCACCGATCTGACGCTTCTTGCCCTTGCGGGTGCGAGCGTTGGTGTGGGTGCGCTGACCACGGACAGGGAGGCCCTTGCGGTGACGGAGGCCGCGGTAGCAGCCAATCTCCATCAGGCGGGCAACGTTCTGACGCACCTCGCGGCGAAGGTCGCCCTCGGTGGTGTAGTTTGCGTCGATGTAGTCACGGATCTTGGTCACCTCGTCCTCGGTGAGATCCTTGACGCGGGTGTCGGGGTTGATGCCGACCTCAGCGCAGATCTTGGTTGCGCGGGTCTGGCCGATTCCGTAGAGATATGTAAGTCCGACCTCAACGCGCTTGTCGCGCGGCAGGTCGACACCGTTAATACGGGCCAACGTGGTGCTCCTCTCTTAGCCTTGACGCTGCTTGTGGCGCGGGTTTTCGCAGATGACGTAAACCTTGCCATGGCGACGGATGACTTTGCACTTGTCGCACATCTTCTTGACCGAAGGACGTACCTTCATCTGTCTTTCCTTCCGTAGTGCGGATACGTACTGGTGGTGCCGGTGGTGCGCCAGGTGGAGCTGACACACGCTATCTACTCGCCCAGCCGCAGGCGTGAATATCCAAGGCTGGAAACCGCCTGACCTGGTACCAGTGGCCAGACGGCGCCATCTTTACTTGTAGCGATAGGTGATGCGGCCTCGCGTGAGGTCGTAGGGAGAAATCTCCACGACGACGCGGTCGCCCGGGAGAATCCTGATGTAGTTCATACGGATCTTGCCCGAGATGGTGCAGAGAATGGTCTTGCCGTTCTCGAGCTCAACGTTGAACATGGCATTGGGCAACGGCTCTACGACCGTGCCTTCAAGCTCTATTGCGTCTTGCTTGCTCACCCGTTCCTACCTTCTACTCGCTTTTGACAGCGACCGATTATTGTATCTAAAACAACACGATTCGTCCACAAGTGCGTCGCATGTCTCCACAAGTGCACCGTATGTCCACAGATGCCCGCCGCCAGGAGGGGGTCGTGCCCTGAACCACTAGCGTAACCAGCGTATTTCCAACGCATGATAAATCACTCGGCAGCTTTGACGGACGCATCGCAAGTCGCATAACGTAGTTCTACCTGCACTTGTACCAACTCTTTAGGGGGAAGGAGTGTACATGCGTACGTTGGCACCAGTCGACCTATCGCTGATCGAGCCCACGCTCGACACCTATGCCGATACTCCCGGCAGCCTCATCACCATCTTGCAGGAGACGCAGGAGATCTACGGCTACCTGCCCATGGACGTGATGGAGCACATTGCGGAGCGCACCGGAACGCCCATCGCCACCATCGTGGGCGTTGCCACCTTCTATGCCCAGTTCAGGCTCGAACCAGTGGGCAAGCACCTGATCATGCTCTGCCAGGGCACGGCCTGCCACGTGAACGGCTCGGAGCTCATCTCCGCTGCCATCAGCGACGAGCTGGGCATCGAGGACGGCCAGACCACCGAAGACGGGCTGTTCTCGCTTAAGCACGTTGCCTGCCTGGGCTGCTGTTCGCTGTCGCCCGTCATGATGATCAACGGCAACACCTACGGCAGCCTCACGCCCGACAAGGCCCGCAAGATCCTGCGCGAGCTCGCGGCCGAGGACGCGAAAGGGGGCGAGGCCTGATGAGGATCATCATCGGAGAGGGCAGCTGCGGACTGGCTGCCGGCGCAGGCTCGGTGCACACCGCCCTTGAGGAGCTCCTGGCAAAGGACAACCCGCGCGGCGTGGAGCTGGGCATCACGGGCTGCATCGGCATGTGCTTTTTGGAGCCCATCGTGGACGTGTACGAGGACGACGGCACCCTGCACCGCCTGGTCAGGGTGCAGGCAAAGGACGCCCAGGCCATCTATGACGCGGTCATGGGCGACGACCTTTCGCTGGTGGAAAAGCTGCGCATCACGGCGGACGACGAGCGCTTCCTGTCCCAGCAGACGCGCGTGGCCCTGCGCCACTGCGGCGTCATCGACCCCGAGAGCATCGACGACTACCTTGCTCACGACGGCTACCAGGCCATCACCAAGATCCTGACCACCGGCATGAGCCAGGAGGACGTCATCCAGCAGATTGACGTCGCCGGGCTGCGCGGCCGCGGCGGCGCGGGCTTCTCCACGGCGTTCAAGTGGCGTGCCGCGCGCGACGCCAAGGCAGACGAGACCGGCCAGAAGTACCTGATCTGCAACGCCGACGAGGGCGACCCCGGCGCGTTCATGGACCGTGCCGTCATCGAGGGCGACCCGCACAGCCTCATCGAGGGCATGCTCATCGGCGCCTACAGCATCGGCGCGAGCGAGGCCATCGTGTACGTGCGTGCCGAGTACCCGCTGGCCATCACCCGCCTGCGCAAGGCTATTGCCGACGCCACCGAGCGCGGCTATCTGGGCCAAAACATCTGCGGAAGCGACTTCTCGTGCACGCTGCGCATCAAGGCCGGCGCCGGCGCGTTTGTCTGTGGCGAGGAGACGGCGCTCATTGAGTCGCTGGAGGGCAAGCGTGGCATGCCGCGCCTCAAGCCGCCCTTCCCCGCCCAGGCAGGCTACTGGCTCAAGCCGTCCAACATCAACAACGTCGAGACCTACGCCAACGTGGCGTGGATCATCAACCACGGCGGTGCGGCCTTCTCGGCCATGGGCACCGAGAACTCCAAGGGCACCAAGGTCTTTGCCCTCTCCGGCAAGATCGCGCGCGGCGGCCTGGTGGAGGTCCCCATGGGCACCACGCTGCGCCAGGTGATCTTTGACATCGGCGGCGGCATCCGCGGCGGCAAGGAGTTCAAGGCCGTGCAGCTGGGCGGGCCTTCCGGCGGCTGTGTGCCGGCGAGCAAGCTCGACACCGTGATCGACTACAACGAGCTGGCGGCCACAGGCGCCATCATGGGCTCGGGCGGCATGGTCGTCATGGACGAGACCACCTGCATGGTGAGCATGGCCCGCTTCTTCCTGGACTTCACCGCCAAGGAGAGCTGCGGAAAGTGCGTCCACTGCCGCCTGGGCACCAAGCGCATGCTCGAGATCCTCGACCGCATCGTGGCCGGCAAGGGCGAGGACGGCGACATCGAGAAGCTCGAGGACCTGTGCTACGCCATCAAGGACGGCGCGCTCTGCGGCCTCGGCCAGACGGCTCCCAACCCGGTGCTCACCACCATCCGCTACTTCCGCGACGAGCTTGAGGCACACATTAACGAGCATCGTTGTCCTGCCGGCGAGTGCCGCGAGCTCATCTCCTACTCCATTGACAAGACCAAGTGCGTGGGCTGCACCGCCTGC
>CADBRX010000081.1 GCA_902797175.1 uncultured Coriobacteriaceae bacterium
CAGGGCGGCGCCTGCCTGGCCGTGGCCCTCAAGACCAAGTCCGAGAAGACCAAGGCCCTGGCCATCCCCTCCGGCATCTCCTGCCTGCTGGGCATCACCGAGCCCGCCATCTTCGGCGTCAACCTGCCCAAGTTCAAGCCGTTCGTCGCAGGCATGGCTGGCGCGGCCGTGGGCGCCTTCATCTGCGCCATGACCAAGCTCGCTGCTTCCGGCACCGGCGTCACCGGCCTCTTCGGCATCCTGCTCTGCATCAACCAGCCCGTCCAGTACTGCCTCATGTTCGTCGCGTCCTTTGGCGTTGCCTTTGCCCTCACCTGGATCCTCTACAGCGACGAGCCTGACAAGCAGCGCGCGACCAAGGCTGCCCCCGCCGTTGCGGCCCCCACGCACATCGACGCCATCGACGAGGCCGGCACCCTCGCCTCCCCGATGACCGGCGAGGCCAAGGCCATGTCCGACGCTCCCGACGCCGTCTTTGCCTCCGGCGCCATGGGCGGCGGCGCGGTCGTCTTCCCGACCTCCGGCGAGGTGTACTCCCCCGTCAGCGGCACCGTGAGCATGCTCTTTGACACCAAGCATGCCATTGGCCTCGTTGCTGATGACGGCACCGAGGTGCTGATCCACATCGGCGTCGACACCGTCGAGCTCGGTGGCGCTCCCTTTACCGCCCACGTCGCCACTGGCGACGCGGTCAAGGCGGGAGACCTGCTCATCACCGCTGACCTCGCTGCCATCGAGGAGGCAGGCAAGCCGACGGCCACCATGGTCATCGTCACCAACACCGACGACTTCGCCTCCGTCGATCCCGTCGTAGGGCCGACCACCGCAGGCGCCAAGCTCGTCGCATGCTCAAAGTAGTTCGGACCGCTTGTGGGCAGCGATTCGATATAGACGGGTTTTCCTTCCCAGGGTCCCAACGGCCAACCGTTTCCACATAGCCCACCGAAAGGGGCGTTCGCATGATGCGAGCGCCCCTCTTCGTTTGCAGGGGCCGCTCGGCAGACTCCTCCACTTATTTTTCATTTCTCGTGCATATCTCTTCCACGAACCGCTACCATTACGCACATATGAGAACGATTCCATAACCGTTCTTGGCCGTACGTTCGGGTCGTTCTCTTTTCCAAAGGCTTTGTGGAAATGGTTGTGTTTAGGAAAGGAAGGGTGTTATGGCAGCTGAGCACGAGCAAGCAGCAAGGGAGATCCTTGCCGCAATCGGCGGCGCCGACAACGTGGTCTCCGCCGCGCACTGCGCGACGCGCCTGCGTCTTGTCATTGCCGACGACTCCAAGGTCAACATGGATGCCGTGGAAGATGCCGCGCTTGCGAAGGGCAACTTCCAGGCCGCCGGTCAGCTTCAGGTCATCTATGGCACCGGAACGGTCAACAAGGTGTTTGACGAGTTCTGCAAGCAGGGCAACATCACTGTCGGCTCGACCGACGACGCCAAGGCAGCCGCGGCTGCCAAGGGCAACCCCATCCAGCGTGCCACCAAGGCGCTAGGCGACGTCTTCGTCCCCATCATTCCCGCCATCGTGGCATCCGGCCTCATGATGGGCCTCACCGAGGGCATCAACAACGCCATGGGCGGGGCGCTCGACCTCAACCCCTGGTACGTCCTCATTCACACGTTCTCTAACGCCTCGTTCGTGTTCCTGCAGATTCTCATCGGCTTCTCGGCCGCCCGCGTCTTTGGCGGCAACGAGTTCCTCGGTGGCGTCATCGGCATGATCATGAACCACACGGGCCTCATGAACGCCTGGTCCATCCCCGGCTCCCTCGGCTCGCTCATCGTCGGCAGCGAGACGGCCGCCCAGACCCTCGGCCTGGGAAGCGCTGCCGAGGCCACCGCGAGCGCCATCATGAGCGCCAACTACCTGCCGCAGGTCGCCCTCATCCCCGGCGTGCCCCTTCTGGGCGCCGTGCCGCTGCAGGGCTATCAGGGCCACGTCATCCCCGTCGTGGTCGCCGTGTGGCTCATGTGCCAGCTGGAGAAGTGGCTGCACGAGCATGTGCCTGACATGTTTGACCTCTTCGTGACCCCGCTCGTGACCGTGCTCGTCACTGGCCTCGCGACCATGGTCGTCATCGGCCCGATCTTCTCCTGGGTCGAGGAAGGCGTCATGGAGTTCTTCAAGTTCCTGCTGGGCATCCCGTTTGGCCTGGGCGGCGCGCTCGCTGGCGCCATCTACCCGCTGACGGTCGTCCTTGGCGTGCACCACATGTTCAACGCGCTTGAGGCTGGCCTCGTCGCGCAGGGCGCCGACGCCTTCAACCCCATCATCTCCGCCGCCAACGTCGCACAGGGCGCTGCGTGCTTCGCCGTCTTCGTGAAGACCGCGTCCGCAAAGAAGAAGGGCCTCGCCCTTCCCTCCGGCATCTCCTCGATGCTCGGCATCACCGAGCCCGCCATCTACGGCGTCAACCTGCCCGCCGTCAAGCCGTTCATTGGCGCCATCTGCGGCGCCGCTGCGGGCGGCCTGCTCTCCGCGTGGCTCGGCCTCTACTCCATCGCCTACGGCATCACGGGCCTCTTCGGCTACCTGATCACCGCCAACGCCATGTCCTACACCATCGTCATCGCCGTGGCCTTTGCCGTATCCTTCGCCGTGACGTTCGTGCTCTATGCTGACGACGAGAAGACCAAGGCCGCTGCCGCACGTGACGCTGCCAAGGCAGCCGCTCCCGCGACTCCTGCCCAGATTGACGCCGTCGCCGAGGCTGGCGTGCTCGCCTCTCCCATGACCGGCGAGGCCAAGGCCATGTCCGAGGCTCCTGACGCCATGTTTGCCTCCGGCGCCATGGGCGGCGGCGCGGTCGTCTTCCCGACCGACGGAGCCTGCTACTCCCCCGTCAACGGCACCGTCACGATGCTCTTCGACACCAAGCATGCCGTGGGACTCGTCTCTGACGACGGCACCGAGGTGCTGATCCACATTGGCGTCGACACCGTCGAGCTCGGTGGCGCACCGTTCACCGCGCACGTCGCAGCTGGCGACGCCGTCAAGGCTGGCCAGCTCCTCATCGAGGCTGATCTTGACGCCATCACCGAGGCGGGCAAGCCGACGGCCACCATGGTCATCGTCACCAACTCCGATGACTTTGCCTCCGTTGAGCCCGTCGTCGGCGCAACCACCGCAGGCGCCAAGCTCGTCGAGTGCAAGAAGTAAGAAACACCTAAAAGCTTCTCGTCAACTAGAGGGGGTCGTGGCAGAGCGCCGCGACCCCCTCTCTTTGGCAGACCTTTCGTCTTCGCACAACGGAGGGTATCCCCCTTTGGGCCAACCTCCTAGGAAGGTCTCGGGTACTTGTCCTTGTCAACAATGGGTGGCCATGTGACCATGCCATAGGGCTTCACCTGGCAAAACATCGCATTGCCGATTGGGGGCCTCCTGATGGCCGCCTGAAGACCGCCCACCGCTGTCCAGGGGTTGTCTGCCGTGCAGTCAAAGACGTACACGTTGTAGCCCTCGACGCCCAGAAACGTGTAGCTTGGCTCCTCGACCTCTGTCGCGTATTGCAGCACGTAATCCTTGAAGGCAGGATTGACCGGCTGAATGACGACCTTCATGCACGCTCCTCCAGAAATGAGAATGGATTGTCACACCATTATTGCAAACGAGCGTCTTGTTATGGCTCCTCATCCAGGTAGCACCTCGACTCCCTTATCATGTCCCACGTGCTTTAGCTGCCTAAAGCAGCTGGCATCAAAAGCCAGTCGGATAGGAAGGGAAAAACAATGATTGCAAAGATCCTCATGATGGCCGTGTTCATCGCGGCCGTCATTTTTATCGGCCTGCGCACGCGCAACCAGGCGGGAAGCGTCGAGGGCTTTGTCCTTGGCGGCCGCAACGTGGGCCCCTGGCTCTCCGCCTTTGCCTATGGAACCAGCTACTTCTCTGCCGTCATCTTCGTGGGCTACGCTGGGCAGTTTGGTTGGAAATACGGCATCTCCGCCACGTGGATCGGCGTGGGAAACGCCTTCATTGGGAGCCTCCTTGCCTGGGTCGTGCTCGGTAGGCGCACGCGCATGATGACCCATCGCCTGGGCTCTGCGACCATGCCGCAGTTCTTTGGCTCCCGCTACGGCAGCGAGGCCCTCCGCGTGGCGTCTGCCGCCATCATCTTCGTCTTCCTCATCCCCTACACCGCCTCGGTCTACAACGGCCTCTCGCGCCTCTTTGAGATGGCCTTTGGCATTGACTACACGGTCTGCATCGTCGGCATGGCAATCGTGACCTGCGTCTACGTGGTCCTTGGCGGATACATGGCCACCGTCGTGAACGACTTCGTGCAGGGAATCGTCATGCTCGTGGGCATCATCGCCATCATCGGCGCGGTGCTGTCGGACAACGGCGGCTTCATGGCGGCCATCACGTCCCTCTCCCAGATCCCCGTCGAGGGTTCCGAGATGCAGGGAGCCCTGGCCGGCTTCTTTGGTCCCGACCCGCTTAACCTGCTGGGCGTCGTCATCCTCACCTCGCTCGGCACCTGGGGACTTCCCCAGATGGTCGGCAAGTTCTACGCCATCAAGAGCGACGAGGCCGTGCGGCAGGGAGCCATCATCTCCACATTCTTTGCCGTCATCGTCGCAGGTGGAAGCTACTTCCTTGGCGGCTTTGGCCGACTCTATGCAGACCAGGTCGCCTTCAACCCCACGACGGGAGCCCCTGTCTACGACTCGGTCGTGCCCTCCATGCTCTCCACGCTTCCCGACCTGCTCATTGGCCTGGTGATCGTGCTGGTGCTCTCCGCGAGCATGTCCACGCTCTCTTCGCTCGTGCTCACGAGCTCGTCCACCCTCACCATCGACCTCATCAAGGGGCGCCTCGTGAAGGAGATGGACGAAAGAACCCAGCTGCTCTGCATGCGCACGCTGCTCGTCGTCTTTGTCGTGCTCTCCGCAGGCATCGCGCTTTGGCAGTACACCTCTCCCGTCAACTTCATCGCCCAGCTCATGGGCATCTCGTGGGGCGCCCTTGCCGGCGCCTTCCTGGGACCCTTCCTTTGGGGGCTCTACAGCGCACGCATCTCCCGCGCAGCCGTATGGGCGAGCTTCGTCATCGGAGTGGGCCTGACCACCGCCAACATGTTCATCGGCTTCATCCAGAGCCCGGTAAACTGCGGAGCCATCGCCATGCTGCTCTCGCTCGTTGTGGTCCCGCTCGTCAGCGCGTTCACCCCAGCCGTGCCCTTCGAGCTCGACAAGGCACCCGAGCCGCACGAGCTGTAGATCCAGCGACAACGCCACGGAAGGGATGCCCCCTTGGCTCAGGAGAACATCCTGAGCCAAGGGGGCATCCCTTCCGTGGCATGAATCCTATCCGAGCAGACCGGCAATCACCGTCGCGAGCGCTATCACCACGCCGACGATGGACTCGCCGCCCAGAAGACCCGAGGCGACGATGACGCCCGTATCGTCATGACCCAGCTCGCCCGATTCCTCCTTGCCACCCATGATTTTGTCGTAGGCAAGCTTTGCCAGGGCGCCAATCGGCGCGGAAAGCGACATGTAGAAGGGCAGGTAGACACCAAGCCCGATCATCATGGAAGGAATCCCCAAGCAGTACAGCACGATGCCGGCGACCAAGCCCAGCACAAAGGCAGGCAGGTTGGGGATGCCGCTCACCATGGTCGCCACGACTGACGCCTGCGCGGAGACAAACTGCTGGCCAGGGCCGAACGCATCCGTTCCATAGGCACCCGCAAGCGCAACCATGACCGCGACGGAGACGACCGAGCCGAGAAGCGCACCAATCGCCTGGCCGATCCACATCTGACGAGGGCTCGTCCCAATGAGCTGGCCGGTCTTGAAGTCGCTCATGACATCTCCGCCCAAACCGCAAGCCACCGCAACGATGCCCGCGACAAAGAAGAGGCGCACCTGGTCATGCTCACCTAGCGCCGCAACGGCCAGAAGCACGATGAGGCCAAAGATCTCCATGGGGTCAATGCCCGTCTGTCCCACCGACTGGGCACTCATGATGGTGGTCACGAAGCCCAAGAGCATGATGACCACCGTGGCGACCGGGCTCAGCCCAAGGCCAAGGCAGACAAGAAGCGCCGACCCCGCCACGAGAAGCCCCATCAAGGCCCTGTCAGAGCGGCTCAGGTCGGTCAGGGTGCCACCTTCCGTCTGACTGCCACGCAGATAGCTTGCCGCCTTGGGAACGACGTCGCGGATGACCACGCCAAGCCCCGATCCCATCATGAGGCCCATGCCCAGGCTCGAGACGATGGCCTGCGCTGTGGCAAGGTCCCAGAGGCCCATGCCCGTCCCCGCCACGATGATGCCCAGGTTTGCCAAGAGCGCACCACCAAACCAGAACGCCACGGCCGCGCCTCCCACCAAAAAGCCAATGGAGAGCATCATCGGGGAGTTGTAGAGACCAAACGCAACCCCCGGGATGGGCAGCTGGCACAACAAGGCGGGGATGATTCCCCACACGTCGCGCGCAACGCTCCACAGCCCGGCAACCACCATGGAGAGCGCGAGCTTGACGCCGGTCGCCCCTCCCACCTGGCTTGCCTCGAGGGTCTGTGCCGCCGCGACGCCGATGGGGTATTCCAGGTTTGACTCGTCCACGAGTCGCCTGCGAATGAGCGCCGTGCAGACCAATCCCAGCAAGGTTCCGGAAAGCGCCACAAAGAGCATCTGGTGCCACGATGCCTCACGCGCAAGCCCCAGCATCCAGATGCCCGGTATGGTGAACGCCAGACCGCCCGCCACCATGGATCCCGCAGACATGATGATCTGCGTGACATTTGCCTCGTTGAGGCTCTTGTGCCCAAAGGCGCGCAGCAGCACAAGCGAGGTGATCGAGGTGAAGATGGTAGGCCAAGGCAGCGCTCCCATCTTGAGCGCCGTGTAGACCGATGAGGCGGTGATGATGATGCAGCCAACGATGCCGATGACGATTCCCAGCGGACTGAGCCCGCTCGTCTCCGTCCTGGCTTGATTCTTCTCGTCCATAAACACCCTTCCTAACTCGTGCCATGGATGATGCCGTTGGTTGTGTACCCCTTGGGGTGCAGACAGAAGAGCCGCAAATCCCATTCTCATAAAAAGAGAAGACCCCATTCACATATGCTCCTCGGCACGCAAAAAGGATGAGACCAAAGGAACATACAAACGTATAATCGACTGGCGTTACCCCACGGAAGAAAGGAACCATCATGGAAAAGGAAAGCAAGCTCGTACCGAGCGTCTGGCGCAGCGTCGCCATCGGGGCTCTCTGCCTCTGCGCAGTCCTCTGCGCCCTGTACTTCTCTAAGCCCCAGGACACCGCTAAGGAAGCGGCCACCGAAACCCCCGCAGCTGAGGGCACGACGGAATCCGCCAGCCTGGAGCTCGTTGCCGACGATGAGGACCCACTGAGCCTCTGGAATGACGACGCACCCCTGAAGCAGGAGCTCGTCAAATACGTCGAGAACGTGACCGACGAGTCCTCCCCCGACTTCATCCCCGTCGAGGACCGCATCGCCACCTTTGACGTCGACGGCACGCTCATCAACGAGACCGACCCCAACTACTTCGACTACACGCTGCTGGTTCACCGCGTGCTGGAGGATCCCGACTACATCGACAAGGCCTCCGAGTTCGAGAAGGCCACGGCCAACAAGATCGTGGACCAGAACGAGAACGGCACCAAGTACGAGGAGCTTCCCGTCGAGCACGGTCAGGCCGTGGCCAGCGCCTTCAAGGGCATGACCGTCGACGAGTTCTACGACTACGTGCACGAGTTTGCCCAGTCCGACATGCCCAGCTACACCGGCATGAAGCGCGGCGAGGCCTTCTACCAGCCCATGGTGCAGGTGGTCCGGTACCTGCAGGCCAACGGCTTCGACTGCTACATGATGTCCGGCACCGACCGCCTCATCATGCGTGGCCTCTTCAGCTCGGAGCTCTGCCCGCTCGACATCCCGCTCGACCACATCCTGGGCTCCGACGAGAGCCTCGTGGGCAGCAAGCAGGGAGACGCGGACGGCCTTGACTACACCTTCGGCCAGGACGAGGAGCTCGTCCTTGGTGGCGACTTCATGATGAAGACCCTCAAGGAGAACAAGGTCTACATCATCCAGCGCGAGGTGGCCAAGCAGCCGGTGCTCTCCTTCGGCAACAGCTCGGGCGACTTCGCCATGGACAACTACGCCCTCTCCAACCCCAACTACAAGAGCCTTGCGTTCCAGCTGTGCTGCGACGACCTCGAGCGCGAGAACGGCAACGAGGAGAAGGCCGCCAAGATGGCCGAGCAGTGCCAGGAGAATGGCTATGTTGCCGTCTCCATGAAGAACGACTGGACCACCATCTATCCCGAGGGCGTCATCTACACCGGCGCTGACGAGGCGCTTGCCGACGCGGCATAAGCCTCGCCTAAC
>CADBRX010000082.1 GCA_902797175.1 uncultured Coriobacteriaceae bacterium
CGAGTGAGCGTTTCTGTAGCCTCATGTGAACGAAGCTGGATAGCGCATCAATCCAAAAGCTCGCTCTACCGATGGCCAGCCTTTACCTACGAGATCAGGGATGGGGACACGCTCTGCTTCGGCCAGAGCACGAAGTTCCGCGTGCTGAACGTGCACTCCTGAGCCGGTACGGAATCCTACACGCGGTTGTAGGCCGCAAAGAACTGCTGGGTCTCCGGATCGGACGGGTGGTCCATGACCTCCTCGGGCGAGCCGTTCTCGGCAATGTGGCCCCGACGCAGGAGCACGATGCGGTCGGCCGCGTCATGCGCGAAGGTCATCTCGTGCGTCGCCATGAGGATCGTGGCGCCCTGCTTCTTGAGCTCCCCCACCATCTCGAGCACCTCGCCCACCAAAAGTGGGTCGAGCGCGGAGGTGATCTCGTCCAGGAGGAGCAGCTCGGGCTCCATCATGAGGGCGCGGCAGATGGCCACGCGCTGCTGCTGGCCGCCGGAGAGGCGGTCGGGATACTCCTTGGCCTTCTGGTCCATGCCAATGCGGCGCAAGAGTCCCATGGCCTTGTCCTCGGCCTTCTCGCGCGGCCACTTGTGGACCTTGCGCGCGGCCAGCGTCACGTTGTCCAGCACGGTCATGTGGCTGAACAGGTTGAACTGCTGGAACACCACGCCAATGCGCGAGCGGATCTTGTCCTGGTCCTCGCGCGGGTCGGTGAGGTCGGTGTCGCCCAGCCAGATCTGGCCGTCGTTGACCTGCTCCAGCAGGTTGATGCACTTCATGACCGTGGACTTGCCCGAGCCCGACGGGCCCAGAAGCGCCACGGTCTCGTGCTGGTGCACGTCAAAGCTGATGTGGTCGAGCACCGTGAGGTCGCCAAAGCGCTTGACCACGTTGTCGATGCGCAGGACCTTCTTGTTCTGCGAGAAGTCGGTGGATGCCATCAGACCATGCCTCCCGTCTGCTCGCGCTTGCGCAGGCGCTCGGAATACCAGTCGTTGATGAGGATGAAGGGCACGCTCATGAGGATGAACAGGATGCTCGCCACCACGTAGGGCGTGAAGTTGTAGGTCTTGGCGACCACGATCTGCGCCGCGCGCACCGCGTCGACCGCGCCCAGCGTGGAGATGAGGCCCACGTCCTTCTGCATGCTGATGAAGTCGTTCATGAGGGCGGGCGCGATCTTGCGCAGGCCCTGCGGGATAATGACGTACCACATGGTCTGCCCCGTCGTGAGGCCCAGCGAGCGTGCCGAGGCGCGCTGCGAGGGATGCACGTCCTGGAAGCCCGCACGCAGCACCTCGGCAATGTAGGCCGAATAGCTCATGATGACCGCGATGGTGCCCAGCACCGCCTTGTCGATGCGGCCAAAGAGACCGAGCCCCGGGATGCCAAAGCCGATGAGGTAGAGCACCACAATCATGGGGATGCCGCGCATGATGGTGGTGTAGAAGCGCGCGAGCACGCGCAGCGGGAACATCACGGCCGACGTCGTCATGCGGATGAGCGCAAGCGACGTGCCCAGGATGGCCACGCCGATGAGGGCGACCCCCAGCACGCGGATGTTGAGGAGCAGGCCGTCGACCACCTGGGGCCAGGCGAGCGCAAAGTACTCAGCCGAGAAGAACGACTCCTTGACGCGGGGCCAGCCGGGCGAGAACTTGAGCAGGACGACCAGCGCCGCGGCAAGCGCGACAGAAGACGCGACGCTCGTCAGGACGGAGCGACGACGTTCCTTGGCGCGGTATTCTGCGCGCTCCTGCTCGACGGCGCTCACGCTGAATTCGGGATTGTCGGGCATCATCGGCACCAATCATATGAAGTCTAACGAGACGCACTCATTCTAGCAGCCACCGTGGCCACCGTTAAGGCAGAAGTCGCCTTCTGAGGAGCGCCGCGCAACACCCATCGGACG
Source organism: uncultured Coriobacteriaceae bacterium (assembly GCA_902797175.1). Lineage (GTDB taxonomy): Bacteria > Actinomycetota > Coriobacteriia > Coriobacteriales > Atopobiaceae > UBA1367. The sequence continues at coordinate 1,910 of CADBRX010000082.1, forward strand.
AAGGTGACACAGAAAAAAGCGGCCAGGCAGCTGGTGCCCGGCCGCTTCGTGCAAAGCGCAGACGCTAGGCAAGCGTCGGGATGTCGGTGGTGTAGGCCTTGAGCCAGGTGTCGATGAGGCCCTGGACGGTGCCGTCATCGAGGATGGCGTTCATGGCGTCGGTCACGAACGGGGTGAGCGGCGAATCCTTGACCAGGGTGATGCCCAGGCCGTCGGGGTCCTCGGTGCCCGGGATCTGGCCCACGACCACGCCGTCCTTGAGCTGCTCGGACTCGACCATGTACACGCACTGCGGCGTGTCGGTCACCAGCGCGTCGGCCTGGCCGTTGTCGACGGCGGCCACGGCGTCGGAGTTGTTGTTGAAGATGTCGATGCCGTCCTCGGAGCCACCCTTGACGATGTCCTTGACGTAGTCGATGGCGGTGGTGCCCACCATCACGGCAAACACGGCGTCCTTGAGCTCAGCGGTGGTCTTGGCGCCGGCAAACTTGCTGTCCTTCTTGACAATGACCGACTGCGTGGGACGGAAGTACGCGGGCGAGAAGTCCACGGCCTTCTTGCGGTCCTCGTTGATGGAGACCTGCTGGATGTTGAGGTCCCACTCGTGCGCACCAGGAGCGCAAGCCTCGTCAAACTCGGTGCGGACCCAGACGACGTCCTCCTTGGCAAAGCCCATCTTCTCGGCCAGGGCGTAGATCAGAGCCGCCTCGAAGCCCTCGCCGCTCTCGGGAGCGTCGTTCATGACCCAGGGCTCCCATGCGGGGTTGCCCGTGGCGACGGTCAGCTTGCCCGGCTCGAAGGTGAGGCTCTTGACGTCGCCGTCAGCGGCAGGTGCCGCGTCGCCGCCGTCAGCAGCAGGCTGGGATCCGCCACAGGCAGCCAGGAACAGGCTCATGCCGCCCACGGTACCGAGCTTGAGAACCTCACGTCTCGAAAAGTCCATTGGAGTGTCCTTTCTCTCCGCTCCCCTGCTCATTTTGTTTAGGGGCCTTCTGTGATGAGTGTAGCCAACTTGGACGCTCTGACTGCTAGAATCTGCGGTATGTCACCATACGAAAACAATCTTTTTGCCTTCTAAGGAGTACTTCATGGGCATTCTTGTGTCTGGCGCCCTCGCCGTCCTTCCCGACCACGACGCGCATGCGGTCGGCCGCCACGACCTCTACCTCGAGGGGCCCGTCATCGCAGGCATCGACGAGGCGCCCGAGGGATTCGTCGCCACCGAGACCATCGACGGGTCGCGCCGCCTGGCGATTCCCGGCCTCATCAACGCGCACACCCACACCTACATGTCGATGATGCGCAACGTGGCCGACGACCTCTCGTTTGCCGACTGGCTCTTTGGTGCCATCGTGCCCATCGAGGACCGTCTTGTTCCCGAGGACGCCTATTGGGGATCGCTCCTCAGCCAGGTGGAGATGATCCGCTCGGGCACCACCTGCTTCAGCGACATGCCCATGTTCGTCGACCAGATCGCCCGCGCCGCGCGCGAGAGCGGCATTCGTGCCGTGCTCGCCCGGGGCCTGCAGGGCGAAGAATACGACCGCAACGACTTCCGTCTGGCCGAGGCGATGGATGCGCGCCGCGAGAACGCCGACTGCGACCGCCTCACCTTCCTGCTGGGCCCCCACGCCCCCTACACCTGCGGGCCCGACTACCTGCGCATGATTGCGGACGTCGCCCGCGAGGAGGGCATGGGCATCCACATCCACATTGCCGAGTCCGAGACCGAGTCCGTCAACATGTGGAAGGATCACCACTGCACGCCCGTCGAGTACGTGCGCGACACCGGCATCTTCGAGTCGCCCACCATCGCCGCGCACTGCGTCCGCGTGAACGAGAGCGACCGCGCCATCCTGGCGGAGAACGGCGTGAGCGTAGTCACCAACCCTGCCTCCAACATGAAGCTCGGCAACGGCTTTGCTCCGGTACCCGAGATGGTGAAGGAGGGCATCAACGTGTGCCTCGGCACCGACGGCGCCGCCTCCAACAACGCCCAGAACATGTTCCGCGAGCTGGGGCTGCTCGCCCTCATCCACAAAGGGACGCACGACACCCCGCAGTGCGTGTCTGCCGACGACGCCTTCCGCATGGCCACGCGCAACGCGGCGGCCGCGCTCTCGCTCCCCACGGGTTCCTTGGAGGTGGGCAAGAAGGCCGACATCGTCCTGCTCGACCTGGACGCCCCCTCGCTCACGCCGCTCAACGATGCCGTGTCGGCCCTCGCCTACTCCGCAAACGGATCCGAGGTGGCCGATGTGATTATTGACGGTGCGGTGGTCATGCGCAACCGCGAGCTACTCACCGTTGACGAGGAGCGCATGCGGTTTGAGATCGCCCGCATCTGCGGCCGTCTGGGGCTCTGACAGGACAGGCGTCGCTTCTCGCCGATGAGCTGTTGGGCGACCGATTAGTGTACCCTTTGCGGCAACTATTCGGGCTCCTGTCTGGAGAGGCCGAATACTTGTGGCAAAGGGTACACTAGCTTGGCTGAAGGAGTGAATGCTGCGTGGTTTTTATATCGGGCGTATGCATGGCCTAGACTGGAACAGTCACGCACGCAAGCGTTTGCATCAAAGATTGGAGCATGTTCGATGGCTAGCGAGATCAAAGACATCACCTTGGCCGATTCCGGCCTCAAGAAGATAGAGTGGGTGCGGCGCAACTGCCCGCTGCTCACCATGCTGAAGGAGGAGTTCTCCCAGACCAAGCCCTTCGCGGGCCAGAAGGTCGCCCTGTCCATCCACCTCGAGGCCAAGACGGCCTACCTCTGCGAGGTGCTGCAGGCCGGCGGCGCCGAGGTCTATGCCACGGGCTCCAACCCCCTCTCCACGCAGGACGACGTCGTGGCCGCGCTCGTGACCGAGGGCATCGAGGTGCACGCCTGGCACGCCATCTCCGACGAGGACTACATGCGCTGCATCGACGACGTACTTGCCGTGGGCCCCACGCTCATCATCGACGACGGCGGCGACCTGGTGAACCGCGTCCACACCAAGTACCCCGAGCTCATCCCCGCCATCATCGGCGGCTGCGAGGAGACGACCACCGGCATCATCCGCCTCGAGGCCATGAACCGCGAGGGCAAGCTGCGCTTCCCCATGGTACGCGTCAACAACGCCCAGATGAAGCACTTCTTTGACAACCGCTACGGCACCGGCCAGAGCGTCTGGAACGGCATCAACCGCGCCAC
>CADBRX010000083.1 GCA_902797175.1 uncultured Coriobacteriaceae bacterium
GCGTCAATCTCCATGCCACGGTTCATGGGACCGGGGTGGCAGATGATGGCGTTGGGCTTCATGCGGGCCTCGCGCTCGAGCGAGAGGCCGTAGAGGCGGTTGTACTCGCGACGCGAGGGGATGGCCGCGCCCTCCATGCGCTCGAGCTGCACGCGCAGCATGTAGACCACGTCCATGTCCTCCAGGACGTCGTCCAGGTGGTTGGTCTGGTTGCAGCCGAACCACGAGGGGTCGCCCACCTGGAAGGTGGGAGGAGCCACCAGCGTGACGTCGGCGCCCATGGTCTTGAGGGCCGGGGCCAGGCTGCCGCACACGCGGCTGTGGGCGAGGTCGCCCACGATGGCCACCTTGAGGCCGTCCAGATGCCCAAAGTGCTCGCGGATGGTGTACAGGTCGAGCATGGCCTGCGTGGGATGCTGGTGCTTGCCGTCGCCACCGTTGATGACGATGGCATCGGTGTTCTCGGTGATCTTCTGCGGCGTGCCCGCAAGCCTTGCGCGCACGACAAACATGTCGACGTTCATGGCGTCGATGGTCTGGATGGTGTCGGCGAGGCTTTCGCCCTTGACCACGGAGGAGGTGGAGCCGCCCATGGAGATGGAGTCGGCCGACAGGCGCTTCTCGGCAAGCTCGAAGCTCTTGAGCGTCCTGGTGGAGGGCTCGAGGAAGAGGTTCACGATGGTGCGGCCGCGCAGCGCGGGGACCTTCTTGATGGTGCGCGCGTTGACGATGGGGTCGAAGGACTTGGCCGTGTCGAGAATCTGCGTGATGTCGTCGGCAGTCAGGCTCGTCGTGTCAATGAGATGCTTGACGGAAAGCATGGCTACAGCTCACCTCCAATGGTCTTTTCGATGCCCCAGATCTCGACGGAATCGGCTTCGTCAAGCGGGGTAATGTTGACTCGCACGTCCTCCTCGTGAGACGAGGGGACGTTCTTGCCCACGTAGTCGGCACGGATGGGAAGCTCGCGATGGCCGCGGTCGACCATGACGGCAAGCTGGACGGTCTTGGGGCGACCGAGGTCCATGAGCGCGTCGAGGCCCGAGCGCACGGTGCGTCCCGTATAGAGGACGTCGTCGACCAGCACGACGTCGACGCCGTCAATCGAGAACAGGATCTCGGTCGCATGTATGACGGGGCTGATGTGGCGCTTGTAGTCATCGCGATAGAAGCTGATGTCGAGCTTTCCGAGGTTGGGGCGAACGCCCTCGATGGCCTCGATCTTGTCTGCCAGGCGCTCCGCGATGGGCACGCCACGACGCTGCACGCCGACGAGGGCGATGCCCTTGGCTCCCTCGTTATGCTCGATGATCTCGTGCGCGATACGGGTGATGGCTCGGTCCATAGCCTGCCCGTCCATGATCTGGGCCTTGAGTGTGGCCTGTTCCATGAGACTCCTTCCTCATAAAAAAAACGCCTCCGCGACCATGTGGCGCGAGGCATCCGGGAAGGCTCATGTAAAAGTGCGTCTCTGCTGCTTAGCCTTGCGGGCATCTCGTACCACGCTTAAAGGTCAAAGACAAATATAGCTTTGATGCCCCTCATTTGCAACGCGATCGGCCGGAGCTCACGGAACGCGCAACGCCGCTGTCGCGGCGCGCATGGCTACACGAGGCCGCGGTCCCTTCCAAGGATCATGCGCAGCGTGGACAGGCGACCATAGAGCTCCTTGTGGAGCGCGGCAGAGAGCCGCAGCTGAGAGAGGCGCGTGAGGTTGGCGTGGGCCATCACGACGGACAAGGCGTTTGCCTCGGGAGACGACAGGCCACATGCCATGACGTCATCCTCATCCCAGTGGGAGCGGAGGACCTCCCCAAGCGCATCCAAAACCCGTGCGCACTCCTCATGGGGCAGGGAGAGCGCGTCGTCGACGATGAAGGAACAGACCCACGAAAGGAACGGCCGCGCGTAGGAGTCGACAATCCCGAGCGCCGCATAGTCGTCAAGGACGATGCGCACGATGTTGACGTGTTCGAGGAGCATGGAGCAAGCGCTCCTGCGCACGTCGCTCATGAGGGAGCCGCTGCGCGTGACGCGATACTCGTAGAGCCTGTCGGAAACGATGGCGGTCCTTTGGGCGCGGGCATAGGCGGCAAACTGAAACACCTGGTCCTCGCCATAGGCGATGTCCTCGTTGAAGGAGAGCCCCTCCCTGAGCAGGAAGTCCCGACGAAACGCGTTTCGCCAGACGAAGGGTCGGGTGTCGGGCCGGAAGAGCAGCTCCTCGCAGAGACCCTCGTATGTGGCGGGCGTCGGAGAGAGCGTCTTGTCCATCCAGGGCGTCGAGGCGTCGCGAGGCAAGGCGAATCCCCCAAAGACGAGCGCATCCGCGCCGCTTTGGTCAAGGGACTCGATGATCTTCGAGCACGCATTGGGCACATAGCGGTCGTCGGAGTCAAGGAAGCAGACGTAGTCGCCCTGGGCAACGGCCAGCCCGGCGTTGCGGGCGCTCGAAAGGCCCCCGTTTGCCTTGCTCACCACGCGCACCCACTCGTGGGTGCGATACCACGCCGCGAGGATGTCCGCGGAGGCATCCGTCGACCCGTCGTCGACGCACACGGCCTCAAAGTCATGACAGTCCTGGGCCTCCAGGGAGCTCAGGCACTCGTCGAGGTACGATGCGACGTTGTAGACGGGAACGATGACGGACAGCCGCGTCATACCACGATCCTCCGCGCCGCAAACCGCGCGGCAAGCTGGAGCGCGGCAAGAACGCCGCCAAGCTGCCAGTAGTGCCTGAGCATCGTCATCTCGTCGTCGCTCCCATAGGTGTCAAAGGAGCTCAGGAAGCGCTCGGGGTCCGAGAGAAGGGCCATGAGGTCCGTCCGCTTGTACCACCCGAGCTTGCCGAGGTCGAGCCTGCCCAATGCCAGGTCCTCGGTGAGCTCGTCGCGGGCACGGGACAGGAACTCCTTGCGAAGCTCGGGCGTGAGCCTCCCGGCATTCCACATGTAGCTGTCGAACTTCATCCTGCACGCCACGGCCATCAGGCGTTCGGAGAGCTCTGGCCTCTCGTCGAGGAAGCGCACGATCTCGGCATACTCGTCACAGACGCAGTACACCTTCCCGGGGCTGTTGATGGACGAGGCCTCATTGTCCTGGCGGTAGCTCAAGACGTAGTTCGGGATGCAGGTCACCTTGTCTGCGAGGGCCCACACCTTGAAGGTGAAGCTCGTGTCCTGATAGGACGCGCCCGGCGTCTCGAGGAAGTCGATGCCGTTATCCACAAGGAAGGATCGCCGGTAGAGGGCGCTCCAGATGGAGGGCTTTCCGTAGAAGAGCCACTCGCCGTCCTTCGAGGGGCAGAAGGTCTCGCCCGCGTGCTCGGGATCGACCAGGTCGAAAGGCACGCGACGCTCCTGGGGCTTTGACCAGTAGAGCCAGAAGTTCGCCTTCACGGCATCCGCCCCCTCCCACTGGGCGGCGTCGTGGAGGGTCTCGAGCGCCGTCGGCTCGAAGATGTCGTCGGACTCGAGGATGGCGACGTAGGCACCCCTCGCGGCAGCGAGGCCACGATTCATCGAGGCGCCATATCCGGAATTTGGCTTGTCTATGACGGTGAAGCGAGGATCCATGTCAAGGTAGCGCTGGATGATCTGGCGCGAGCCGTCGGTAGAGCCGTCGTTTATGAGGATGGCCTCGAAGTCCTCGAAGGTCTGGGCGCGAAGCGAGTCAAGGCACGCGCTCAGATAGCGCTCGACGTTGTAGATGGGAACCAGTACGCTGACCTTTGGAGTCACGGTCGCCTCCTCAACTTGGGTAGAGCAGACGTCAACGATGAAACCGACGCCTCAGGACATGGTAGCACGCTAGGCGCCGGAACCCGAGCGCGAGCCTCCCCTGCCCACCGCGGTCTCGACGAGGTCCCTCATGCCATACTCGGATATGCGCCACATCACGCCCGCCGCGCCCTGTCGGCGCTGTGACCAGGAGGATGTGCCGTCGTCTTCATACGAGAGCGCAAGCTCGACCATGCGGCGCACGGGCGCGGGAAGGAGACGCAGCCGCCCGTCGACGTGATGCGCCCGCCAGATGTCACGCATGCGCACGACGAGCCCGCCTCTCACGTCAGCAGGCTGGCGCGTTATGGCATAGAACACATAGCGAATTGCCCAGTCTGCAAGCTCGGCCGCATAGCGCTCGTCTATGCCATACCCCTCCCATGTCTCGTAGACATCCTCGACGACGTCAACATGCTTGGAGAGCTGCTCCTTTGACCCCTTGGCCTGCTGCGTCATGAGGGAGCCCTGGCGAGCGAGGCGGTACTCATACACGCAGGTGGAGACGGAGGCGACCTTGCGAGCCAGCGGAAGGCACGAGGCAAGCCAGCACACGTCCTCGCCAAGGGAGAGGTTCTCGTTGAAGCGGATGCCGCCCTCCTGCACGAGGGAGCGCCGGTAGGCACGGGCCCACATGAAGGGGCTCGCGTCCTTACCTAAGACCATATCGACGGAAAAGGGGCCGGGCGGCATGTCCGCCACCGTCACGTGCCTCGTCAGCCAATCCGTGGCGACGCCTTCGGGAAAGGTGGTCGCGCCAAAGGAGATGACGTCGGACCCAAGGCGCTCGCACGCGTCGAGCATGGCGTCCACGCCTCCTGGAGCGAGCCGGTCATCGCCATCGACAAAGGTCAGGTACTCACCGCTCGCGGCATCGATGCCGACGTTCCTCGCATTGGAAACGCCCTTGTCCTCCTGGTTGATGACCGTGATGCGTGGGTCGCGACAAGACCACTGCTCAAGGACGGTGGCGGAGGCGTCGGTAGAGCCATCGTTGACGCAGATGACCTCGAAATCCGAAGAGCCTGAAGAGCAGATCGAGCCGAGGCACTCCCCCACGAGCGACTCGAGGTTGTAGACGGGGACGATGACGGAAAGCCTCATCGGTACGCCCCCATTCCGCGAAGGCGCGCAAAGGCCCTTTCGGTCACCGCGGAGACACCCCTGCGCGATAGGTAGAAAGTGGCGAGGAGCGGCAGCGGGACGACAGGGCCGCGCACCTTAGCGCCGTAGGCAGCGCGCTGAATCGCTCGCAGGCACGGCTTGGCAAAGGTGCTGGCAAGTGACCTTCCGCCGTCGCTTCCAAAGTAGAGCTGGAGCACCCGCCACAGGCGCCCATAGAATTCCGCCTGCGCCGAGGGGTCGAGCCGCGAGACGTCGAGCATGAGGAGGTCAAGGCACCAGTCGAGCAGCTCCTGGTCACACGAGTCGTCAAACCCCCTGCAACGCCACGTGCCAAAGACGGATTTCACCAGGTCAAGGTGCTTGTCGAGCTTCTGGGACAAGACGTCGTCAGAGGCGTTGTCACGGTGGCTCGCCGAGGTATCGCTCATGCGATACACATAGAGCTGCTCCGAGGAGAGGATGACGCGGTGCGCAAGGCGATAGGCGCACATGAGGAAGGCCTCGTCCTCCCCAAGGGTCAGCGTCTCGTCAAAGGTGAGCCCGTTGTCGATGAGGAACGCCCTGTCAAAGGCGACGCGGAAGGCATAGGGATGCGTGTGCTCATGGAAGATGAGCTCGCGGGGACGATCCTCCAGCACGAGATCGCGAGGCGCAAGCCGATGGGAAAGCGTGAGCGGCGCGGCTTCGGGAGGCTCTATCAGCATGCCGAAGACCAGGCAGTCGACCCCGCCGTAGGCAAAGCGCGCGGCAATGGACGAAAGCGAGCCCTCCACGAGCGCGTCATCGGCATCCACAAAGAGCACGACGTCGCCCGTACATGCCCTGAGGCCGGCATTGCGCGCCGAAGAGACGCCCCCATTTTCATGGGAAAGGACGACGACGCGGCGATCTTGTTCCGCACTGTCGCGCAGAACCGCCAGCGTGTCATCAGTTGAGCCGTCGTTGACGCACACGACCTCGACGTCTTCGTGGTCTTGGGAAAGAATCGAGCTCAGGCAGTCCCCCACGACGGGTGCGCAGTTGTAGCAGGGAACGATGACGGAGATGCGCATCATGACCTCCCCGCGCGCTCGGAGAGGGCTGCGGCGAGCGCCGCGGGGCCTCCCAACGCGAGCGCAAAGAGGGCCTTGGAGATGGCCGTGTCCCCGCGAAAGCGCCTGCGAAGACCAAGGTAGCGCTTGGGGTCACGCTCGAGGGCGCGCAGGTTGGTGATGCGCCACCCGTCCCAGCTCGCAAGGTCCAGCGCCTGGCGGCGCTCTGCGTCCGCATACCACGCCGCCATGTCCTCGACAAAGCCGGTCGCCGTCTCGTCACCCAGCCGGTCGAGGTTCCACAGGCAGGCATTGAACCGTGCGATCTGCGCCTCAAGGCGCAGCGCCTCTCGATGCTCGGTGCCGGCGCTGCCCTCGAGCCATGCGTCGATGACGTCAAACTCGTGAACGACGGCGTTGGCCTTGTCCTTGGAGTTGACCGATGACGCCTCGTTGTCCTGGCGGTAGTGGACCACGGGCACGTCGACGAAGCGCACCTGCGAGGCGCTCGCATAGACTTTGAAGGAAAAGGACGTGTCCTGGAACGACGCCCCTGGCGTCGTCTGGCAGCGTATTCCGCACTCGTTGAGGAAGGCGCGCCGATAGAGGGCGCTCCAGATGGAGGCCTTGGCACGAAAGATGCGGGTGTCGACACGCGTGTCGACGGGACGGTCGACCATGTCGGAGGAGATGACACCCGCAGGGACGTCCCTGCCCCCGTCCTTCGACCAATAGAAGGTGAAGTCGCCCTTCACCACGTCCGCGCCCGTCGCGAGGGCGGTATCGAGCAGGCGCTCGACGGCCCCCTCATAGAAGAAGTCATCGGGCTCGAGGATGCCCACATAGCGCCCCCGTGCCTCGTCGATCCCCCGGTTCACGGTCGCCCCATAGCCCTCGTTGGCCTTGTCGATGACGCGGAAGCGCCCATCGCGGCGCGCAGCGTCAGCCATGAGGGCCATGGACCCGTCGGTCGAGCCGTCGTTTATGAGAAGGACCTCGAGCGCGCTCACCTTCAGGCGTTCCAGCGACGCCAGCGCCTCGCCCAGATAGCGCTCCGTGTTGTAGCACGGGACGATGATCGTGAGGTCACAGGGCCTATCCGTCGTCATTGCAGGGCCTTATAGGCTTCGCAGACCTCAAGCGCGTCCCCAAGCATGCGCTGCTCGCCCTTCTCGATCCAGCACACGCGGTCGCAGATGCGCTCGACCAGGTCGATGGAGTGGCTGACGAGAAGGACGGTCACGTTGTTGGAGGCGATGAGCTCCTGTATGCGACGCTCGCACTTGCGCTGGAAGAGGAAGTCTCCCACGGAGAGCGTCTCGTCGACGATGAGGATGTCGGGTTCGGTGATGGTCGCGATGGCAAAGGCGATGCGCGCCACCATGCCGCTCGAGTAGTTCTTGAGCGGCATGTCGAGGAAGTTCTCGAGTTCGGCAAAGGCAACGATGTCGTCGAAGCGTTCGTCGATGAACTCCTTGCGGTACCCCAGGAGCGACCCGTTGAGGTAGATGTTCTCGCGGGCGGTCAGCTCGAGGTCGAAGCCCGCGCCGAGCTCGATGAGCGGCGCGATCGTGCCCTTGACGTCGCAGACGCCCTCCGAGGCGTCGAGCACGCCGGCGATGATTTTCAGCATCGTCGACTTGCCGGAACCGTTCGTTCCCACCAGGCCGAAGGCCTCGCCACGCCGGACGTCAAAGGAGATGCCGTCAAGGGCGCGGAACTCCTTGAAGGTGAGCTCGTTGCGCATGAGGGCGATGAAGTACTCCTTGAGGGATCCATAGCGCTCCGAGGCAATGTTGAAGATCATGGAGACGTCGCGCACCGAGATGACCGGCTCCTCGTCCTCGATGCCCGTCCTGTCGATCTTGCCCGAGAGCAGGTCCTCGTAGACGACCAGTCGCCTTTGGACCGTAAACTGGACCCCATCGGGGGGAAAGATGTCGACGCAGAGGTCGTACGTCCCGGGATGTGGCGGCGTGAACTCGTAGCTGGTATCCGTCGTGTACGACCCGGTCTTGGCAAGCGTGGTCTCCCAGTTGCCGTTTGACCAGCCTCCGTTGATCCAGACGTAGTTGTACCGGAAGCCTGCGCCGTCGGTGTGGAAGAGCACGGGAGTCATGCGCACGCTGTCGCCAAGGCGGCAGCGCTTGCAGTTGACGTCAAGATAGGCACCCCAGGGATTCGGCGCACTCTGTTCTTCTAAGGCCACAAAGACCCCCTAAATGTACAGGATGAACTTGCGTTCAAACTTCTTGAACACGTACGTGCCGATCGCAAGGGAGATGGCGGCGCTGACAACGCAGCCAAGGACCGTCGTCATGGAGGGCAGCGTCTGCCAAAGCATCACGTCGCGTATGAACGTGATGTAGTGGTACATGGGATTGAAGTTCTCGAGCCTGACCATCCAGTCGGGAAGGATCGAGACGGTGTAGAAGAGCGGAGTCGCGTAGGTCCATGCCGTGATGACGACGCTCCAGAGGTGGATGACGTCGCGGAAGAACACCGACGCCGCAGAGAGGAACAGGGACAGGCCGATGCAGAACAGAGCCAAAAGCGCGATGGCGACAGGAAGGAGCAAGGCGTAGGGCGTGATGGGCACCCGGAAGAAGAGCATGACGAGGGCGATGGCCACGAGCGAGAACGCGTAGTTGACGACGCCGAACAGGACCTTCTGGACGGGGAACACGTAGCGATTGATCTTGACCTTCTTGAGCAGGCTCGCAGCGTCGATGATGGAGCGCATGCCGTTGTTGGTCGCATCGTTCATGAGCGAGAAGGCCGTGTTGCCCAAGATGAGGTACAGCGGATAGTTGCCGATGGACGGGTCGTTGGTCCGCATGAAGTGCGAGAAGACAGCGGCCATGACGAGCATCATGAGCAAGGGATTCAAGACCGACCAGGCGACGCCCAGGACGCTTCTGCGGTACTTGAGCTTGAAGTCCTTTGAGACGAGCTGCCTGAGGATGAAGATATCACGCAGCCTCGAGGGATACCAAGCGTCCCTGGCAGAGATGGCTTGGCTCTCGCCAAGGGCTATCTCGGACGATTCCATGGCACCTCCCAATCGATGATTTCGTCGACAGACCTAAACCTTGCAACGATTAATCCTATCACAGGGAGGCAGACGACATACAAACTGCGAGCGAGAGGGCAAGGCGCGAAGAGGTCGTAGCGATATGAAAAAAGGCTGGGAAACCCAGCCTTGAAAGCTCTGGCTCCCCGGGCAGGATTCGAACCTGCGACACATGGATTAACAGTCCACCGCGCTACCACTGCGCCACCGGGGAATGGTGTGTCGTGCGAGTTCTTAGTATAGCGAACCCCCGTCCCAACGCAAGAACTTTTTTTGGGATGGGGGCCGTTACTAGTCCTCCATGTAGTCCTTCAGCCGACCCGAGCGGCTCGGATGACGGAGCTTGGCAAGCGTCTTGCTCTCGATCTGGCGGATGCGCTCGCGCGTGACGCCAAACTCGCGGCCGACCTCCTCGAGCGTGCGCGGGTGGCCGTCCTCAAGGCCAAAGCGGAACTTTATGACCTTGCGCTCGCGGTCCGCGAGGCCGTCGAGCACCTGCTCGAGCTGCTCGCGCAGCATGGAGTCGCTCGCGGCCTCGGGAGGCGCCACGGCGCTGGAGTCCTCGATGAAGTCGCCC
>CADBRX010000084.1 GCA_902797175.1 uncultured Coriobacteriaceae bacterium
GCAGGGCTTCGTCTACAACATGAACGTCCCCAGCCGCTGGGGCACGCAGACGCCCTTCTCCAACCTCACCTTTGACTGGACCTGCCCGGAGGACATCCGCAGGCAGGTGCCGCTCGTGGGTGGCGAGCCGGTCGACTTCACCTACGGCGATCTGCAAGAAGAGATGGACATGATCAACCGTGCGTTCATCGAGGTCATGACCGAGGGCGACGCCAAGGGCCGCGTCTTCACCTTCCCCATCCCCACCTACAACATCACCAAGGACTTCCCGTGGGACTCTCCCAACGCGGACCTGCTCTTTGAGATGACGGCAAAGTACGGCCTGCCGTACTTCCAGAACTTCGTGAACTCCGACCTCGAGCCGCACATGGTCCGCTCCATGTGCTGCCGCCTGCAGCTTGACCTGCGTGAGCTCCTCAAGCGCGGCAACGGCCTCTTTGGCTCTGCCGAGCAGACCGGGTCGATCGGCGTCGTGACCATGAACATGGCGCGCCTGGGCTTCAAGCACCAGGGAGACGAGCAGGCGCTTCTCGACGAGCTAGACTACCTGCTGGTTCTTGCCAAGACCTCGCTCGAGCTCAAGCGCAAGGAGATCCAGCGCCTCATCGACGCCGGGCTCTTCCCCTACACCAAGCGCTACCTGGGCACGCTGCGCAACCATTTCAGCACCATCGGCGTCAACGGCATGAACGAGATGATCCGCAACTTCAGCCACGACGCCTACGACATCACCGCCCCCGAGGGCCGCGCCATGGCCATTCGCGTGCTTGACCACGTGCGCGAGAAGATGGTCGAGTTCCAGGAGGAGACCGGCCACATGTACAACCTCGAGGCCACGCCGGCCGAGGGCACCACGTACCGCTTTGCTCGCGAGGACCGCAAGCGCTACGTGGGCATCATCCAGGCGGGCACGGCGGCCGAGCCGTACTACACCAACAGCTCGCAGCTGCCCGTGGGCTACACGACCGACCCCTTCCAGGCGCTGGCCGAGCAGGAGGAGCTGCAGAAGAAGTACACCGGCGGCACCGTGCTGCACCTGTACATGGGCGAGCGCATCTCGTCGGCGGAGGCCTGCAAGCAGCTGGTCAAGCGCTCGCTGGAGAACTACCGCCTGCCGTACATCACGGTCACGCCAACGTTCTCCATCTGCCCCAAGCACGGCTACATCGCGGGCGAGCACACCTACTGCCCGATCTGCGACGAGGAGCTGGCGCTGGCCAAGCGCAAGCGCCTCGGGCTGACGGCGTAAGCCGATACGTAGGGGTCCCACCCTTTCGTATCGCGATACGAAAGGGTGGGACCCCTACGTATCGCGGAAATGGTACTAGACACAAGATATGGTATGTGGTTAAGATAACAAGCACAACATATCGACAACAGACCCTGAATGGAGCACACCATGGTCAACAAGAGCGAACTTACCAGCACCGGCGTCGTGATTGACGGCGTGGAGCTTTCCAACGACGAGCGCCAGCCCTGCGAGGTCTGGACCCGCGTCATGGGCTACTATCGCCCCGTCTCGTTCTACAACACGGGCAAGAAGGGCGAGTTCCACGAGCGAGTGGAGTTCGTCGAGCCTGGTAGGTGCTGCGCATAGGCGCGCCTGCCGTGACGGCTGCTATGCCGGGCGCCGACTGCCAAGGGAGCGGTCGGCGCCTGCTGCACATAGGGGGCATCACCCCCTTTTCCACGGTTGACTGGCCAGGCAAGCTGGCGTGCGTCGCGTTTTTGGCTGGGTGCCCCTGGCGGTGCCCCTATTGCCAGAACGCGGCGCTTCAGTCTGTCGAGGCGGGAGAGCTCGGAGAAGACGAGCTGTTTGCCCTGCTCGAGGCACGCCGCGGCCTTCTGGACGGCATGGTCTTCTCGGGCGGGGAGCCGCTGTCGCAGGCCGGCGTGATCGAGGCCATGCGCCGTGCGCGCGAGATGGGCTTTGAAATTGGCCTGCATACCTGCGGCGCCTTTCCTGAGCGGCTTGCCGAGGCGCTGCCACACCTTGACTGGGTCGGTCTGGACGTCAAGGCGCCGTGGGACACGTACGACCAGGTGACCCGCGTGCCAGGCACGGGCGAGAAGGCCCTGCGCTGCCTTACGATGCTGCTTGAAGCGGGCATCGAGTTGGAGACGCGTACGACGTGGCACCCCGCGCTGCTCTCGGCTAACGATATCGCGACCATTGGCCACGACCTGGCATCGCGAGGGGTGCGCACCTGGGCCGTACAGGCCTATCGTTCCGCGGGCACCACCGGCGAGCTTCCCGACGAGACGGTCTATCCTTCTGACGTGCCCGCGGGGCTTGCTGACCTCTTTGACCACTTTGAGTTTCGTCGTGCGTAGGGGTACGTCTCCATCCGTACCCCTACGCGGTCCAACTACGTTTATAAAGCCCCAATCGTTCTTAGGGTGCGGCTCGAACCGTACCCTAAATGCTTGAGTACGCCCTTCCTGTCCCTCAGACACATTCTTGGGTACGTCTGCATCCGTACCAAACAACGTTCCCGCTCCCCAAATGCTCGGTTGAAACCAGTCTCGGCCATGCGATACCATGGACACACGCGCGGCCAGGACGTTAGGCCGCGGTTCGCGGACGAGTTCCGCACCAACCCAACGACATAACGTGCTTTGCAAGGAGAGGGGACACCCATGTCCATTCTGCTGTGCCACAACTCATCTCTTGAATGCCTGCGTGCTGTGCCGCCGCAGGCGGAGAAACTCCATCCAACAACACAAGCGCTGCACTTAGAAGAGGTCACACCAGCTCGAGGTGAGCTGGCCAAGCTTGAGCCGCAGCAGGTGGGGATTGTGCAAAGGCCGCTTCATCACCTCATCCCGATGGGTTTGCGACGCAGCGACGCCCGTGGAGTAGTCTCGCATCGCACGGGCATGAAGGAGGTTCCGCAAGGTCTCATACTTGAGACCGCTCCTGACATCTATGCCTGTGGTCCCGAGATGACTTTCGTCCAGATGGCATCATGCACCTCGCTTGTAGGAGCGGTAGTGCTTGGCCATGAGCTCTGCGGGAGCTATGCCCACTTTGCACGACTTGTTTCTGGCTTCTACGAACGTCCGCCGCTCACGTCTGTCGAGAGGATCAAAGAGGCGATGGAACAACTCTCACACATGGGGATGCACGGTATGAAGCCGGCGCGTGAGGCCCTGCGCTGGGTGCGCAACGGCAGCGCGAGTCCCATGGAAACCGTTGTTTCTTGCATGATTCACCTGCCAAAGAGCATGGGCGGATTCGGTCTGATGGCGCCTATGCTCAACTATGAGGTGCAGCTTGACGACGCGGCAAAGCGCATGACGGGAACCGATACGTGCCGGGTAGATACCGCATATATCTACGAGACGAATGGGACAAGGCGTAAGGAGGGCTTGGAGTTTGACGGTAGGGACTACCATCGAGACGCCGAGGCGGACCGCATGCGTAGGGAGGCCCTCGCTCATATGGGCTGGACCATCTACGTTCTCAATGTGGATGAACTAAAGACGTACAGAAAGGTTCGCGACAAGGTGGCGCTCCTGGACAAGATACCTCGGCAACGTGGTCTGGACGAGGTGGAGGAGAAGGCTGGGCGGCAGCTGCTCAAACGACTTTTGCACGCTACGCGTTGTGGGATGGGGCTGGAAGCAGCGCTCTTTGGCGTTCCTTTGCCGAAGGGAAAGGTGAAGCTGCACCTGTAGGAAATCTTTCGGGTACGTTTGGAGACGTACCAAAAGAGGACAAGAGCTCAGAAAGAGGAGAAGGGCCGAACTAAGGGTACGGTCCGAACCGTACCCTAAGAGGCGCGGGCCCTCTCCTTGGGGGCTGATGCCCGCTTAGGGTACGGCTCCATCCGTACCCTAAGAGAACGGCACGGCGCAAGCTTCTCGACCGTCCAAAACGCATAGCCAACCTTGACCGAAATGAACCCAGCCTGAAACATGCGCAAGTGCTGGTCACAGTACAATTAACGACGGTCTGGCGGTCGGACGCACGTGCGTCCCGCATAAGGAAAAGGCTTATGAAAATCGTCCTAGAGCACATCAGCAAGCGCTATCCCAACCGAGACAAGAAGGTGGGCGGAGTCTTCACGGCCGTTGATGACTTTGACCTCACCATCCCCGACGGCAAGCTCATCGGCCTGCTTGGCCCCTCGGGTTGCGGAAAGTCCACCACGCTCAACATGATCTGCGGCCTCGAGACGCCCACCGAGGGCAAGATCTGGTTTGGCGACACGGACGTCACCAACCTCACGCCCGAGCTGCGCGGCGTGGGCATGGTGTTCCAGAGCTACGCGCTCTACCCGCACATGACGGTGCGGCAGAACATCATGTTCCCGCTCGAGAACCTCAAGGGCGAGGAGAAGCTCTCCAAGGACGAGATGCTTCGCCGCGTGGAGGAGGCCGCGCGCCTCGTGCAGATCGACGAGCTGCTCGACCGCAAGCCCAACGAGATGTCCGGTGGTCAGCAGCAGCGCGTGGCCATCGCCCGCGCCCTGGTCAAGACGCCCAAGGTGCTGCTTTTGGACGAGCCGCTCTCCAATCTGGACGCGCGCCTGCGCCTGACCACGCGCGAGGAGATCCGCCGCATCCAGCGCGAGACGGGCATCACCACCATCTTCGTCACGCACGACCAAGAGGAGGCCATGTCCATCTGCGACGAGATCGTGGTCATGGA
>CADBRX010000085.1 GCA_902797175.1 uncultured Coriobacteriaceae bacterium
ACTGCGCGCAAACGGGTCGCTATCAGAGCTGTTGATGTCCCGTACCGCCACGGCGCTGCTCAAACGGGTCAGCCTGGGCGCTGTTGATGTCCCGTTCCGTCATGGCTGTGCGCAAACGGGTCAGCCTGGGCGCTGTTGGCGTCCCGTCCCGTCACAACACGGTGCAAACGGGTCACGATTGCCGTACGCATGACCTGTTTGTTGTCTGCAATTCATTACTGATATATGGCTTATCGTATAACCCATTCAAGTCGATGAAAGGAGCGGGGCGTACCTTTTGGCACGCCCCGCTCCTGTTGGCCTGATGGTGCGGTCGGTGACTAGTCGCCGAAGGAGATGCCCATCTCGCGGGCCTGCTGGATGAGCTGGCAGTTGGGGTCGAGGTACTTGAGCTTGCCGGCGACCTCGCTCATGGGGACGCGGACGATCTCGCGGCCCTTGTCGGCAACCATGAAGCCGTATTCGCCCTCGAGGATGCCCATGGCGGCCTCGATGCCGACCTGCGTCGCGAAGACGCGGTCGCGGGCGCAGGGCTGGCCACCGCGCTGGGTGTGGCCGGGGATGGCGACGCGGGTCTCGCGACCGGTACGGGAGCCGATCTCGTCGGCGATCTCGTACACCACGGAATGCTTGCGCTCGGCCAGGAGCTTCTTGTAGTCCTTCTTCTTCATGGCCGCCTGCTCCTTGGTGATGGCGCCCTCGGCAGCGGCGATGATGGTGAAGCGCTTGCCCTCGGCGTCGCGCTCCTCGATGGTCTGGATGACCTTGTCGAGGTCATAGGGGATCTCGGGCAGCAGGATGACGTCAGCGCCACCGGCGACGCCCGCGTACAGGGGGATCCAGCCGACCTTGTGGCCCATGATCTCGATGACGAAGACGCGACCGTGGGAGCTGGCGGTGGTGTGGATGTCGTCGATGCACTTGGTCGCGATCTCGATGGCGGAGTCAAAGCCAAAGGTGTAGTCGGTGCCCCAGGTGTCGTTGTCGATGGTCTTGGGCAGGGCGATGACGTTGAGGCCCTCTTCGTACAGGCGGTTCGCGGTCTTGGTCGAGCCGTTGCCGCCGCCCATGACGAGCGCGTCAAGCTGCAGCTCCTTGTAGGTCTGCTTCATGGCGGGCACCTTCATGATGCCGTCGGCCGTGGGGAGGTCGAGCTCCTTGAAGGGGGTGCGGCTGGTGCCGAGCATCGTGCCGCCACGGGTCAGGATGCCGGAGAAGTCACGCGGCGTGAGCTTGCGATACTTGCCATAGATCATGCCCTGGTAGCCGTTGAGGAAACCGTAGATCTCGACGTCGTCCCTCTTGGCGTACAGGGTCTTTGCGACACCGCGGAGCGCCGCGTTGAGCGCCTGGCAGTCGCCACCGCTCGTGAGCATACCAACTCGAAGCATGCTGCCTCCCTCTTGTTGAAGGTACCGATACACGCAGATAGGGGCATTCTCTCACAAACTGGGACTGATTGGTTTTTGATTGCGCCACAAATGGGTGAGCGCAACGACATGTGCGACGGGAATGCTACTCACGTGGTTTGGGGTATGCCCGTCATCCGCTCGTGCTCTCCAACCGCTATCATGGAAACGTCTGCAATGTGAGAATGATCCAACAAGGAGGAAGCATGTCCAATCCTCTTGCCCAGGACCTTGATGCCCTGCGCCAGGCTATAGAGAAAGCGGCCAACCTCGGACCCTACGCCCAGGCATTTCACCTGACGCCTCCGGTTGGCTGGCTCAACGACCCGAACGGCCTCAGCCAGCTCGGCGACACCTATCACGCCTATTTCCAGTACTCTCCCTTCAATCCCGAGGGCGGGGTGAAGATGTGGGGCCATTCCGTCAGCTCGGACATGGTCAGGTGGACCTACGAGGGCGCCGCGCTCTATCCCGACCAGCCCTTTGACGTCGGCGGCGTCTATTCGGGCAGCGCCTATGTCGAGGACGGCACCATGCACGTCTTCTATACGGGCAACGTCAAGCTCGAGGATTCCGACGGCTACGACTACGTCAATTCGGGTCGCGAGGCCAATACGGTCCATGTGTCGAGCGAGGACGGGGCACACTTTGGGCCCAAGCATCCCGTGCTCGGCAATGCGGACTACCCGCAAGACGACACCAACCACGTGCGCGACCCCAAGGTGTGGCGCAGCGGCGACACCTACTACATGGTTCAGGGTGCACGCAAGAAGGACGACACGGGAGAGGTCCTCGTCTTCCGCTCGTCCGACCTGGAGCGCTGGGACCTGGTCAACCGCATCACCTCCGACGAGCCCTTTGGCTACATGTGGGAGTGCCCTGACTACTTTGAGGTCAGGGACGAGGCACGCGGCGGGATGCTCAAGGTGCTGTCGGTCTCTCCGCAGGGGCTGCGGGGCGAGGACTGGGACCGTCGCAACGTGTACCAGTCGGGCTACTTCGTGCTTCATGGCAACGTGCTGGGGGAGTGCTCGCTCCAGCCGTTCGCGTTGTGGGACGCGGGCTTTGACTTCTATGCACCGCAGACGTTTTTGACCAACGACGGGCGTCGGGTGCTCATAGGCTGGATGGGCATGCCGGACGAGAAGACCTACACCAACCTCACCGTAGAGGATGGCTGGCAGCACTGCTTCACCGTTCCGCGCACGGTGACGGCCCGGTGGGGCCGCGTCCTGCAGTGGCCCGTCCGTGAGCTCGAGGCCTACCGTGGGGAGCGCAGATGGGCGGCAGAGCGCATCGCAGAGGAGGGGCTCAAGACCTTCGACCTCATGGCCTATGGCAAGCGTCCCATGACGTCCTTTGCCGCGACCATCGCGGACGAGCTGACGCTCTCGTGGGACGGCTCGCGCTTTGCCATGCGCTTCTCGGACCCTGACAAGGCGTCGGTGGGGGCTGGCCGCGTGGAGCGCTTCGAGGAGCTCGATGACCTGCGCAACGTGCGCATCGTTGGGGACGTGAGCTCGATCGAGGTCTTCGTCAACGATGGCGAGCTCACGTTCTCCACGCGCTATTACCCTAAACGCTACGATGTCGTCGCGGAGGCTCCGGGCTGCGAGCTTGCGCTTTGGCCGCTTCTGTTCTAGGGATGGTTGACATGAGCTTTCGTTCTTTTGCCTTGACTGCCCTTTCTGGCGCGCTCGCGCTCTCCCTCTCGCTTTCCGCCTGCGCCGTACGGCCCTCCGAAGCCGTGGATGCGCCGGCGGAGGAGGAGGCCGAGAAGACGACGGACGGGAAGGAGGCTGCCGCCTCCGAGGACGAATCCGCGAAGGCTGCTGAGGAGGCGGCTGCCAAGGCCGCCGAGGAAGAGGCGGCAAAGGCCCTTGAGGAGGAGCATGCTGCGGCACGTGCCGCAGCCGAGTCCGAGGGCCTGTCCGTCTTTACGGGCACGGTCCGCGTCATGACAGGCACCGACCTCTGCAGCTTTGAGGACGTGGACCCCAACATGAACGGCGATGCCGACGTCGTCGCGGAGAGCACCTATGTCATCCTCGTGCTCGATGGCACCGAGCATGTGGTTGGCATGGGAGCCGATGGGTCGCCTCGCGAGGGGGATGCCGACCACATCGGGATCGGCAGGAGCATTCCGGCCTTCGACTTTGTCGAAGACAGCGCCAGCAAGTGGAGCGAGTATGACGGCGTTCGCATCTGCGTTGCCGGGGAGCCCTGGTTCCAGACGGACGTCTCGCTCCCGTTTGCCCCGCGCATGTATGACGCGGAGCTGCTCTACGCAGAATAGGCTGCAATTCATACATAAGGACGCCCCCTTTCTGAAGCGCGTGCGCACGTTCAGAAAGGGGGCGTCCCTTACTATCTATCGGAAACTACGCGATGTTCTCGAACGTCCAGCCGTGCTGGTTCCAAGCGTGGTGCTCACCCTTGAGGGTGGAGGTCACCGCGAGGTTCTTGATGTCAAGCGGGAACCAACGTGTGGTCATCGTTACCTCTCCGCCATTGACGAAGATCTCGACGCACGAGGTGTCGACCATGATGCGCAGGCTCTCCACCTTGCCGGCCGAGAGGTTGGAGAGGAGCAGGCGACGCACGCTGCGGTAGCGCCCTGCGTGGCTGTGGAACACGAGCTCGGCGTCTGTGTCGTTGATCACGAACTCGAGGTCGCCGTTGAGCATGACATGGCCCTTGCCCTCGATGTTGTCGATCGTGATGTCGCCGATGCCTGCCAGGCGCACGCCCTTGGCGCCTTCCATCGAGAACTTGTCATAGGTGGACGATCCCATGTAGCCGGTCGCTCCCTTTGCGGCCTCGGCGGTCCAGGGCACCTCGTCCTCGCGCAGCGTGTCCATCTCTGCGACCGGCCATTGGCAGATACGGCCAGCGTCGTTGAGCGTCAGCTCGCGCGGCATCGTCAGGGTGTGGGCCCATTCGGGCGTGGTGGGAACGTCGTACTCAAACTCCATGTCGGCGACGCCGGCCCACGCCATGAGGATCTTGCGTCCAGACTCGTCCTCGAAGACCTGGCAGGCATAGAAGTCAAAGCCGTAGTCGAGCTCGATGAACGTGTCGCGGTCCACACAGGCATACGGCTCCTTGCCGTCCTGCTTGTCAGGGTCTTGGGAGAGCAGGTCGATGACCTTGCCCTCGATGGGGAAGTAGCCAGAGTTGTGGATGGTCTGGAACTTGTACTGCTGCTTGGGGATGCCCTGCGGGCACACGAACATGAACTCCTTGTCGCCAAACTTCGCGACGCTCGGGCACTCCCACATGTAGCCAAACGGACCGTCATCCTTGTTGGTGGCCGATCCCGCCATCTCCCACTTGATGCCGTCATCAGAGGTGTAGAGCAGGGCGCATCCGTGGCTTTCCATGGTGCGGCAGCCAAGGAGCATCCACCACTTGCCATCCTGCCTCCAGACCTTGGGGTCGCGCACGTGGTTGGAGGCATAGGCGGGGTACTGGTCGTTGCAGAGCACGGGGCGCTTCTCGCCGAGGGTGATGTGGCACTTGTCGCCATCGTCGGTGGCCACGACGAGGGTCTCGTTTGCCTTGCGGCCGCTGAAGTCAAAGTCGTAGCCATCGGCGCGGGTGCCCATGAGCTCGTTGCCGGTGTAGTAGAGCCACAGCTCGTCGCCGTTCACGATGCCGGAGCCGGAGTACGATCCGTTCTTGTCGGTCTGGACGCTCGGCATGATGGCGCCGCCATGCCAGTACCACGTGGTGAGGTCCGGGCTCGACCAGTGGCCCCATCCATGGCCGTTCTCGCGCGGCCAACGCGGCTCGTACTGGTGGAAGATGTGATAGACGCCCTTGAACTGCGAAAGTCCGTTGGGGTCGGTGATGTTGCCCGAAGGCATCTGGAGGTGGTAGCGCAGGCGCCAGTTGTGGCTTTGGTCGAGCTTGACGAGCATGGTCATAGGGAGCTCCTTCCGTTGGGAATGTCTTATACCTACGGTATGAGAACGATTCCATAGTAGGGGAGAATTCCCTTCGGACTGCTCGCCGCAAGGGCCCACTTTGCGAGAAGCCCCAATCATCCCGTGGACGGAGATGATCGGGGCTTTGAGGCGCCACCTGGCATGCCTGCGCTTTGTCTACGAGCCTACTTTCCCGTCTCGAGGAACTGCTCGAGGCGAGCGTTGAACCTCTCGGGATACTGCGCCGCCATGAGATGCCCGCCCATCACGTAGGTGGGCGTCTCGGGACAGAGGTCGTTGAACCACGGCTCGGCGACGTCGGCCCAGTGCTCGGCAATGAACATGAGCGTCGGGATGCTCTTTGCGGCCTCCTGCGCGATGGCGCGATAGTCAGAGAGGATGGCGTCACCAAAGAGCTCGTGGCACACCCAGGTCGGGCAACCCGAACCGAGCCCGAGGTAATACTCGATCTGGGCCTCCGAGATGTCTCCCTGCCACATGACCTCGGTCAGGTACTCTGTCCAGAATGCCTGCGAGGCATCGTGGTCAACCAGCACGCGTGTCATGACCTCGGATAGCTCCGCCGGGGTGCCCTCCGTCCAGGCGCTCGGGTCCTCGTTGTGGGGGAGGGGGCTCATGTCGATGGTGACGGCGCCCGCCACCGAGTCGACCCCCGCCTGCTCCAGATAGCTCCAGACCTCAAGGTTGCCACAGCTCCACCCGATGAGGGTAGGGTTCTTGATGCCAAGGCCATCGACGAGCGCCATGAGGTCCGAGCCATGCGTGTGGTAGTCGTTTCCCCACAACGACTTGGTCGAGAGGCCCTGGCCCCTCGGGTCGACCAGGATGACGCGGTAGCGGTCCTTGAAGTACTCGAGCTGATGGCGGAAGACCTTGCCCGAGAAGGTGAGCCCCGGAACGAAGACGAGGGCGGGGGCGTCGTGGTCGCCGGCATCCCAGTAATGGAGCTGTACGTTGGGCTCCACGGAGAAGAAGGCGCTCTTTGTGCGGGTGGTCGACATGGTCGCTCCTTTCGACGACGTAGCTATGGCCATCGTAGGCGTGGGAGTTGGCGGGAGGTGGCGACGTATCGGCAAATGAGCGCAAGGGCAGCTGCGTATGAGCGAGGGTGGTTTTGGTGACCTCAGGCAAGTGGCCTCTCTTCAAACCCACGCTGTGCCTGCCACCCATCCTGCCTCTTTTGCGATGGTTGACCGCGCAATGACTATAATCTGATGCTAGCTTCACCGCTTCGCCTACCAGCTATGCGCCCTGCGGCCGTGTTTGTGGCCATGGAATGAGTCTCATGACCTACGTCGTCCTTCAGTTCGTCCTTGCCACGCTTCTGCCCGTCGTCACGTCCGCGGTGCTCTTCATCGTCGACCGTGACAAGGGGCTGAGCAGGCGTGTCCCGCGCATGTGGCAGCTCTTGGTCGGCATCGTCTTTGGCATCGTGGCCATCCTGGGAACCGAGCTGGGCATCGAGACCTCCGAGGCCATCATGAACGTGCGCGACGCCGCGCCGCTCGTCGCCGGGCTCGTGTTTGGGGGGCCGGCGGGCATCATTGCGGGCCTCATCGGGGGCGTCGAGCGCTGGTGCGCCGCCTTGTGGGGACGCGGCATGTTCACGCGCGATGCCTGCAGCGCCGCGACGGTGCTTGCCGGGCTCTATGCGGCCCTCTTGCGCAAATACCTCTTTGAGGGCAAGCGGGCAACCTGGCAGATCGCGACGGCGGTCGGTCTGGTGAACGAGGTGCTCCACCTCACCCTCATCTTCTTGACCAACTTGGACCAGGCGGCGCGTGCCTATCGCGTCGCCCAGGCGTGCGCGGTTCCCATGATCACCTGCAACGCGATCTCCACGGGCCTGTCCGTGCTCGCGGTGATGGTCCTGGCAAAGGAAGACGTCTTTCTTGCGGGGGAGCGGCTTCCCATCTCCCAGGCAATCCAGCGCGGCATGCTCGTGAGCACCGTCATCGCCTTTGTGCTCACGACCTCCTTTACCACCGTCTTGCAGACCAACCTCGCAAACGCAAGCACGCAGACGCTCCTTGGCCTCAACATCGCCGACGTGAGCGACGACATCACCATGGCGTCGGATTCCAACCTGCTTGCGATCACGCGCCGCGCTGCCAGGCTCGTCCCATCGGTAAAGGAGGCAACGCACGAGTCACTGGTGGATGCCATGGAACAGCTCGAGGTGTCGGAGATCTCGGTCGTTAACAGCTTGGGCTTCATCGAGCAGAGCACCGACAGCAGCGTCGTGAACTTCAATTTCAGGTCTGGCGAGCAGTCAAGCATGTTCATGAGCCTGCTTGACGGATCAAAAGACGCCTTGGCACAGGACTACGGTCAGCGCACGATAGATGGCCTATGGCGCAAGTATGCCGGCGTTGCCATCGAGGGCGGCTTCATCCAGGTTGGCTACGACGCCGCTCTCTTCCAGGATGACCTGCGTGCCCAGGTGGATGTCTCTGTCGCCAACCGCCACATTGGCGAAAGCGGCTTCATCCTGGTTGTTGACAGTGCCGAACAGGTCTCGGGAAACTACTATTTTGGCCTTCACGAGAGCAGCGAGGTCGAGGGGGCAAAGGCCTATCTCGTCGATCGCCTCTCGAACTCCTTGCCCAACACGCTCATCTCGCTCTCCTTCCTGGGCACTGACTACTATGCCATGTACGATGAGATCGAAGGCTACAAGATCGTGGCGATGCTGCCCACCTCCGAGTCTGACTTCTCCCGAAACGTCGCCATCCTCATGGGCACCTTTACCGAGGTCATCGTGTTTGCCCTGCTCTTTTTGGCCATCTACATCCTCATCAGGCACAACGTCGTCGACGGCATCTACGACATCAATGCCCGCCTGAACCTTATTGCGGAAGGCAACCTCGACACGTTGGTGGACGTGCGGTCAAGCCTGGAGTTTTCCGAGCTCACCGACGACATCAACGTGACGGTCGAAGCCCTCAAGCGCTACATCTCGGAAGCGGAGTCGCGCATCGACCAGGAGCTCGAGTACGCACGTGCCATACAGTCGAGCGCCCTGCCCTCGGTCTTCCCTCCCTATCCAAACCATGACGAGTTTGACATCTATGCCCTCATGAGGCCCGCCAAGGTCGTGGGCGGCGACTTCTACGACTTCTATTTCACCGACGAGAGGCACCTCGCCTTCCTGGTTGCGGACGTCAGCGGCAAGAGCATCCCCGGCGCCATGTTCATGATGCGTGCCAAGACGGTCCTCAAGTCCCTCGCCGACTCCGGCCGCCCGGTCGAGGAGATCTTCGAGCAGGCCAACGACGTCTTGTGCAGCGGCAACGAGTCCAACATGTTCGTCACGGCATGGATGGGCATCCTGGACGTGGAGACGGGAAAGGTCCGCTGCGCAAACGCAGGGCACAACCCTCCCGTGCTCTGCCGGGCGGCTGAGGGCCGCTTCGAGTTCCTCAAGCTGAGCCGCGGGCTCTTCCTCGGGTGCATGGAGGGGGTGCCGTATCGCATGAGCGAGTTTACCCTCGAGCCGGGGGACACGCTGTTCGTCTACACCGATGGCGTCGTGGAGGCAAACGACAAGGACGAGGAGCTCTATGGCGACGAGCGGCTCCTGGGGGCGCTCAACGGCCTTTCGGGGCGCGAGGCCAAAGAGCTGTGCGAGCTTCTCCTTGAGGACGTGGACTCCTTTGTGGGCGATGCGGAACAGTTTGACGACATCACCATGCTCGCGCTTCGCTTCAACGGGGGCCTGCCCGTCAGCTAGGGTTGCCCTGCACGGCGGGCGTGTGCAAATGATGCAGACTTGACGAGATAATCGCAGTTGGTATTATTAAATAGACGTTATTTGTAGTTGAGGGAGTGGGGCAGAACGTTTGCCCCACTTCCTTTTATGTATGCCGACGTGACGAAAGGGGGTCCCATGGCGCAGTCGACGATCGAGCGGCAGCTCATCGAGGCTCTCGAGAGCCGTGCGTCAGACCATGGTGTCGACATCGTGGACGTGGAGCTTGCCGGCTCATCCAAGTCTCCGGTCGTGCGGGTCCGCATCGACCATGCTGACGAGTCCCTGCCCACCATCTCGCTTGACGAGGTCACGGCCCAAAACGACTGGATCTCCGAGGTCCTGGACGAGGTTGACCCCTTCCCGGGCGCCTACAGCCTCGAGGTATCGTCTCCCGGGCTTGACCGGCCCCTGCGCAAAGCCCATGACTTCGAGCGCTTTGCGGGCGAGTCGGTGAGCCTGGTCACCACGGCGACAGAGGGACGTCGCAAGTACACCGGAGAGCTCCTGGGCCTCGTTGACGGCAAGGTGGCGCTTCGCACCGATGAGGGGGAGTACTCCTTCGACATCGAAGAGATCAAGACGGCAAAGATCAAGCCGGACTACGACAGGCTGGCACGCCTGGCCAAGTCCGCGCAGGAAGAGTAAGGGGGAGAATAGCATGGCATCCGAGATGGTTGAGGCCTTGATGGCTCTCTGCGAGGAGAAGCACATCGACCAGCTCTACCTCATCGACCGCCTCGAGCAGTCGCTGGCAAAGAGCTATTCGGAGGTGCTGCACCTCACCGACGGGGCGCGCGTCACCTTTGACCGCACCACGGGCAAGTTCTACGTCTACAAGCTGGTCCCGAAGGAGGAGTCCTTCGATGACGAGACCGGTCTCTACACCGAGTTCGACGAGGTCGACGTCACGCCCAAGGACATGAGCCGCATCGCCGCGCAGCATGTCAAGTCGGAGATCGCCGCCATCGTGCGCAACTCCGCGCGCCAGCAGATCTTCGAGGAGTTCTCGCAGCGCGTTGGCGACATCATCACGGGCACCGTCCTCCAGACGACGCCCGACTTCACGATCATCAAGATTCGCGAGGGCGTTGAGGCGGAGCTTCCCCACTTTGACCAGCGCCGCTACCCCGACGAGCGCAACGAGCGCCCTGCCGGCGAGCGCTACATGCACAACCAGCGCATCCGCGCCATCATCATCGACGTGCGCGACCCCAACTCCAACCAGCCTCCCATTCGTGGCGAGCGCCAGCGCCCCTCGATCGTCGTGTCCCGCACGCACCCCGACCTCATCCGTCGTCTCTTCGAGCTGGAGGTTCCCGAGGTCTACGACGGCGTCGTGGAGGTCCGCTCCATCGCGCGTGAGCCGGGCGTCCGCTCGAAGGTCGCCGTGTCGTCCCTGGATGACCGGCTGGACCCGGTGGGAGCCTGCGTCGGCCCCAAGGGTAGCCGCGTCCGCACGGTGGTGTCCGAGCTGAGGGGCGAGCGCGTCGACGTCGTGCTCTGGAGCGATGACCCCGCCAAGTGCGTCGCGAGCGCCCTTTCGCCCGCGCGCGTCAGCCGCGTCCTGGTCGACGCCGAGAACAACTACGCGACCGTCATCGTCCCTGACGACCAGCTCTCCCTCGCCATCGGCAAGGAGGGCCAGAACGCCCGCCTTGCCGCCCGGCTCACCGGTATGCACATCGACATCAAGAACGAGTCGCTCGCGGCAGACGTCATGCGCGGCATTCCGATGGTCGCCGAGGAGCCCGAGGAGGACGAGGAAGGCGGACATCGCTGCGAGTACGTTGGCCCCACGGGCATCCAGTGCCGCAACATGGCGCGCCCTGGCTCCCGATTCTGCGGCATCCATGAGCAGCTTGCGTCCGCCGAGGTCTCCAACGACTCCGATTCGCTCATCTAGGCTCGCAGCCCTAGCTACTGGAAGGTTGGTTATACATGGCAAAGACACGCGTGCATGACCTCGCCAAGGAATATGGCATGACGAGCAAGGAGATGCTTGGCCATCTCCAGGCGATGAAGATTCCCGCGAAGTCCCCATCATCCACGCTCGAGGACGCCTATGTGTCCATCGTGCGCAAGAAGCTCAAGCCCATCCTCGAAGCGCGCGCGGCCGAGATCGAGGCCGCGCGGAAGGCAGAGGAGGAGGCCCGCCTCGAGGCCGAGCGCATTGCCGCCGAGAAGGCCGAGCAGGAGCGCCTGGAGGCGGAGCGCCGCCGCGAGGAGGAGCGCCGTAAGGCCGAGGAGGCCCGTCGGCTCGCCGAGGAGGCGCGCCGCAAGGAGGAGGAGGCCCGGGCTGAGGCCGAGCGCCTTCGCAAGGAGGAAGAGGAGCGCAACCGCGTCCGTGACACGGCGCCGAGCTCCAAGCCCGTCTACACGAGCCTCCTTGACCAGATAGCCCAGCAAGAGGCCGTCCTCAAGCAGCAGGCCGAGGAGGCCGAGGAGGCCGAGAAGGCAAAGAAGGAAACGGCCGAGGCGCACGAGCCCGAGCAGCCCCGTCGCCGTCAGCCCCGCCAGGAGGGTGCGCAGGAGCAGCAGCCCGCTCGTACCCGCCGCGGCAGCGCGCCGCGCATCGCCCCGGATGTGGCTGCCCAGACGGCCCCCGAGCTCGATGCGGGCGGCCGAGGCGGCCGTGGCCGTCGAGGTGGCCGTCGCGGCCAGGAGAACGAGGACCGCTACAGCCGCATGGCGCGCGAGGCGGAGGAGTACAACCGCGAGCACGTGCTCGCCGAGGCCCGTGCTGCCGTCCGTGCCGCATCCGAGGAGTCCACGGGACGTCGCCGTAGGCGCAAGGAGCGTCGCCAGGAGCAGGCTGCGGCCGCTGCCGAGCAGCAGCGCATCGAGCAGGCCATCGCCAACGACCAGGACCTCTCCCAGCTCGACACCGTCAAGGTCCCCCAGGGGTCCACGGTGGCCGAGCTCGCCGAGCTCCTGGGCGTCGCGGCCAACGACATCATCAAGCGCCTGTTCCTCCTGGGAACCCCGCTCACCCTCACCGAGTCCATGTCCGACGAGCTCATTGAGCTCGTTGCCGACGACCTGGGCCGCGACGTCAAGGTCATGAGCAAGGAGGAGGAGAACTCCTTCACGTTCTATGACGATCCCGACAGCCTGAAGGGACGCCCGCCGGTGGTGACCGTCATGGGTCACGTCGACCACGGCAAGACCTCGCTTCTGGACGCCATTCGCCATACCGGCGTCCAGGCGCAGGAGGCTGGCGGCATCACCCAGGCCATCGGCGCCTCGCAGGTGACCATCAACGGGCGCGTCATCACCTTCATCGACACCCCTGGCCACGAGACGTTCACCGCCATGCGTGCGCGTGGCGCCAAGGTCACCGACATCGTCATCCTCATCGTGGCCGCCGACGACGGCGTCATGCCCCAGACGGTCGAGTCCATCAACCACGCCAAGGCTGCGGGCGTTCCCATCATCGTCGCGGTCAACAAGATCGACAAGGCGGGCGCCGACCCGACCCGCGTGCGCCAGGAGCTCACCGAATACGGCGTGATCCCGGAGGAGTGGGGCGGACAGAACATGTTCGTCGACATCTCCGCACGCAACAAGATCGGCATCGACGACCTGCTCGAGGCGGTCCTGCTCGAGGCTGACGTCCTTGAGCTCAAGGCCAACCCCGACACCTTCGCGTCGGGCAACGTCCTCGAGGCAAAGCTTGACCGCGGTCGCGGCTCCGTTGCGACGGTGCTGGTCACGCGCGGCACCCTCCGCGTCGGCGACGCCCTCGTCGCGGGAATGAGCTTCGGCAAGGTCCGCGCCATGCTCGACCACAAGGGCCGTCCCGTCAAGGAGGCGACGCCGTCCTATCCCGTCGAGATCCTGGGCCTGCAGAGCGTCCCCATGGCGGGCGACGAGTTCCGCGTCTTCCCCGAGGAGCGCGACGCGCGTGCCCTGGCCGACGAGCGCGCCCTCAAGGCCCGTATCGAGGAGCAGAACAAGGTCAAGCACGTCACGCTCGAGAACCTCTTCGCCACCATGGAGGACGCCGAGGTCAAGGAGCTCAACCTCATCATCAAGGCCGACGTCATGGGCTCCA
>CADBRX010000086.1 GCA_902797175.1 uncultured Coriobacteriaceae bacterium
CTGGCAAGCTCATTTTCGTTCCGACCCACGCTCTTGTCACCCAGGGGGCTTTTCAGTTCGCGCCCTGGGACTCCTCATATCGTCTAAATTGGGTGAGCGGAGGGAGTCGCGGGCAGCTTGCGGCTGATTGTGCGGACAAACCTCTGGGCAGGGGCTCAGCTCAAATGCAGCACCTTGTTGATCGCGATGGAAACGTAGACCGCCAGCGCCGAGAGGGCAAAGCAGAACACCACCAGGACGAAGGCCCGTAGGGCAAAGGTTTTGAGGACCGCCTTCTTGTCACATCCGGGCCCCAGGCAGGTGACCAGAAGGTGCACCTCACGAGCAAACAGGATGAGAGCCGACGAAAGCAGGGTGGCGATCGCGTAGACGCTGAACGCGTCTGCCCAGGTGTTGCCCTTGTCGGCTCCAAAGAATCCGACAGAAAGCGGAACGAGAATCACGAAGTAGAACGTCCAGGAAAGCACGACAAAGAGCTTCTCGAGATGCCGCAGCTCGGACCAGGTCCGCCTTGGCGTTGGCAATGCGGGAAAGAACCAGCGAACGATACGCATCGGGAGCGGAAGCTGCTCGGCCGGACACTTCGCCTGGTTCGTCTCAGTGCGATGCTCTCGGAAAGATTGGTTCGTTTTTGCATGCTGTTCGCGGGAAGATCGATCGGCCACGGCAGATCGGCCGATTGCCGCCTGCATGGCAACGGCGAGCTCGTCCACGTCCCGATACCGCGCGCTCGGCTCAAACGCACGCGCCCTGTCGATGACCACGCGCAGCACGAACGGCACGCGGCTCTCGTCGGCAAGCGCCTGCTCAAAGCCCTCGTCACTGGGCTGCACGCCCGTCAGGAGATAGCCCAGCATGCTGCCCAGCGCGTACACGTCGGAGCGTGCGTCGGTCTGTGCGAAGCCAAACTGCTCGGGCGCGGCAAAACCAAAGGTCCCCATCCGTGTCGTGTCGTGCTTGGCACCCTCGACGTATGCCCGCGCATTGCCCAGGTCGATGAGGCGGGCATGGCCCTGCGCCACCACGACGTTGTTTGGCGTGATGTCCCGATGCACGATGCCGTGCTCGTGCAGGACCAACGCCGCGTCGCACAGGTCCATGACATAGCTCGAGGCGTCGCGGACCGAAAGCGTGCCGAGCGATTCGATCAGCTCCGCCAGCGTCGCGCCTTCGACATAGGAGGTAACGGCAACGAACGAGTTGGGCAGCTGGTAGAGGTCCCTCACCTGCGGAAGCAGGGGCGACCTGATTCCCTGGAGTGCGTACCAAGCGCGCTTGTTGGCGAGCTCGTCCGGAATGTATTTGCGAATGAGCAGCTCGGGGCCCGAACCCTTGACCAGCTCCGTGCGGCCCGACGCCTTGTCTGCCAGCACGCGCACTATGCGGTAGGTGTCATCGTGCTCTATCGCTCGTAGGAGCTGCTCGTCGTCCACTATCCCTCCGGAGACAAAAGGGTGTCCTCTCCCAGACGATACAGCTCGTCGTCGCATTCTGCACGTGTCAATCCGTGTTCGATGCAAAAGATGATGATCGCGTCGCGCGGCACCTTGGGCCACAGCTCGGAATGGCCGGCCAGGCGCAGCAGGCGCTGCGTCTCCTGGAGGGTGCACCGCAGTCCAAACGCAAGCATGAGCGCGTTGTCGCGTCCGGGGTGCCGCTCGCCAGAGAAAGCCTGGTAGCCAAAGGTGGTATTGATGCCGGCGGCGCGGAAGACGTCGGAACGCTTGAGGCCCTTCTCCTTGAGGAGCTGGCACAGGTAATCGGGAAGCGTCCGGTCGGGCAGCTTGGCCTGCGAGAGGTACGCCTCGGGCGACGCGCTCGCAAGCAGCTGCTCCAGCAGCTCGTCTGTCAGGCGTTCCGTGGCCATACGCCCTTGCCCCTCTCGCTGCGCCGATACGAAGGGGTGGGACCCTTACGTATCATGATACGTAAGGGTCCCACCCCTTCGTATCGGACATTATGCTTTGGCTGCCTCGCGCCCGCGGGCAAATGCCTGCAGGTTGGCGTCGATGGTCTTGGGCGGGACGCGGCGCCTGATGGCGTCCTCCCACTCCTCGACAGCAAAGGGCAGCGCCGTGGACAGCGCGCCCACCAGCACGACATTGGCCGAGCGCGGGCTTCCGACCTCGCGCGCGATGCCCCCGGCGTCAATCATGGTGGCGCCAATCTCACCCAGGCGTTCGTCCACCCGCTCGGGCATCTGCGCCAACCCGATGTTCACGGGCACGGGCGTGATCTGCTCGTCGTTGACAAAGAGCTTGCCACCCTCGCGCACGAAGTGCTGGGCGCGCAGGCCCTCGATGGACTCGAACGCCACGACGATGTCGGCGCAGCCGGGGTCGCAGATCATGGACTCGACCTTCTCGCCCACGCGGACGATGGTCGAAACCGAGCCGCCGCGCTGGCTCATGCCGTGGATCTCGGAGACCTTGACGTCCAGGCCGGCGTCGGCCGCGACCATGGCAAGCAGCTGGCCAGCCAAAATGGTGCCCTGGCCGCCCACGCCCACCAGGAGGATGGTCTTGGTGCCGTCAAGCGTTACCTTTGCGCCGCCCTCGGCGACGCCGTAGTTGGTAGAGGTGTCGTGGGGCATCTTAGGCCTCCTTAGAGATGCAGCCGAAGGGGCAGGCCTGCGCGCACTGGCCGCAGCCGATGCACTGGTCGGGATCAATGAGCGCATGCCCAGTCTCGTCCTTGCCAAGGGCCGGGCAGCCGATCTGGATGCAGCGGCCGCAGCGGCGGCAGTCGGTGATGGTGGGCATGGGCTTGCGCGAGCGGTCGATCAGGCGGCACGGCGCCTTGAAGATGATGACGGAGAGCTTGTCGGTGTGGCTCGTCGCGGCCTTGAGGGCAGCACGGATGGCGAGCATGTCCTGCGCGTCCACGACCTCAACCTCGTCGACGCCGATGGCCTCGCACAGCTTGACCAGGTCGAGCTGCTTGCCCGCGGGAACGTCGAGCGGGTTGACGCGCGCGGCCTGCTCGGTGAGGGTGACGCCGTTGACGGGGTTGCCCTGCGTGCCGGTCATGGCCGTGGTGCGGTTGTCCAGAATGCAGAGCGTGCCCTTGCCGCCGTTGTACACGGTGCCCAGCAGGCTCGTGATGCCAGAGTGCGCAAAGGTGGAATCGCCAATGACGCCCACCACCGGACGGCCGGTGCGCTCGGCCGTGCCGGCCAGCTCCATGCCGTGCGCCATAGAGAGGGAGGCGCCCATGTCAATGACGGAGTCAACCGAACGGAACGGCGCGACGGCACCCAGCGTGTAGCAGCCGATGTCGCCGGTGACGATGGCCTTAATGCGCTTAAGCTCCACGTACACCAGGCGGTGCGGGCAGCCGGCACAGAACGCGGGCGGGCGCGGGGGCAGGCCCTGAGCTGCGTCGATATGCGCAGGCTCGGCAACGCCAAACGCGGCGCGGATGTGTGCGGGCGTAATCTCGCCCGAGCGCGGCAGGCGGCCTGCGGGCGGGGCGGCCACGTCAACGCCCATGGCGCGTACGCGCATCTCAAGGTACGGGTTGGCTTCTTCAACCACGTAGAGCTTGTCGACGAGCGCGGCAAACGCGGCGATCTTCGCGGGAGGAAGCGGCCAGGTGACGCCCAGCTTCAGCACGGACGCCTCGGGCAGAGCCTCGCGCACGTGCACGTACAGAGCGCCGGCGCAGATGACGCCAATCTTGGTGTCGCGCATCTCCACGCGGTTGAGCGGCGTCTCCTCGGCCCACGCCACCAGCTCGTCCTCGCGGTCGTTGCAGACCAGCGTGCGGCGCACGGCGTTGGCCGGCATCATGACGAACTTCTCGGGACGGCTCTCGTACGGGCGCGGCTCAAGCGCGGTGCGGGTGCCCACCACGTTGACCAGCGTCTTGGTGTGAGCGATGCGCATGGTCTCGTGCAGCATGACCAC
>CADBRX010000087.1 GCA_902797175.1 uncultured Coriobacteriaceae bacterium
ACAACGTTCCGTATCCGGTTGTCAAGGTGCTGCGAAACTCGAAAAACCTCGATCTAACCTGTTGACAAATTCATAGCTGGCTCCTTATATGGTTTGCGATGGGTCCAGAAACGCCGGCATCCCTCCCGTTTGCGCTGCCTTCGCGATCTCGAACAGCGCATCGGCCACCGCGTCGTCTGCCGAGGGGCCGATGCGGAAGTGCGCCGCCGCCAGCGCCTCGGGGCTGGCGTTGTCCACCACGATGGAGTGGGGGACCGCCTCGAGCATGGAGACGTCGTTTTCCGAGTCGCCGAACACCGCCACCTCGTCGAGCGTGAGCTTGAGCTCCTCGGCCAGCACCTCGACGGCACGGCCCTTGCTCCAGCCCTTGGGGAGGATGTCGATGAAGGGCCCGTACATGGTGGGGAACACGAAGTCGATCATGGGAAACTGCTCGCGGAGCGTGTCGCGCAGGGTGACCATCTCGTCCCAGGGGAGGTCACAACGGAGGTTTGCCTTGATGTATGTGGCGCGGTCGAGGCGGTCGATCACGTTTGGACGGGTGCCGAACGATGACTCGTGCCGGGCAAGCTCCTCGCGTGTCGCGCCAAGGTAGTACGTGGCCCCGTCGGTCGTCTCGGAAATGTCGTCAAGGTCGTAGATTGCCAGAGCACATCCCTTGACGTCGCGTATCCAGGCTCCCACCTCGGTGAGGTGAGCCCCGGACAGCAGCTCCTGGTGCACCAACCTTCCGTCGACATACACGAGCTGGCCGTTGACGTAGGCGCCGGTCTTGCCGCACTCCGTGTCCCCGCCAAACATCCAGCGCATGGCCGCCGGGACCCTGCCCGAGACGGGGCCAAAGTGGAGGCCCGCATCGAGCATCGCGTGGATGCCGGCAATGGCACGCATGCTTGCATGGGGTGCTCCCAGCGGGATGAGCGTGTTGTCGAGGTCGGTGAGGGCAAGCTTTATCATGGGGTTCTCCTTGCATGTCGGGGTGACTGATACAAAGGGGTGTAACCCTTTTGTGTCACAGGGTGACCCTTCTGACTGAACGAAAGCCGTGATGCAAAAGGGTTACACCCTTTTGCATCAGACGACGGTGTCCTACAGGCATTCAAGAAAGCGCCCGAGGGCTGCGCGGCCGTCCTCGTCCCACTTGAACACGCCGGCATCCTCCAAGACGCCGGCAAACGTGTGGCCGACCGCGTCGCGTGTCAGGGTCCCGTCGTATATCGACTCATACAGGCGAGGCGGCAGGATGGCCATGCCCATGACCTCGATGAGGCCGATGTTCTCCTTCTTTATGTGCCACTTGTCCTCGTGGGGATGAAAGACGCCCAACGGGTGCTCGGCCGAGGTGACGTTGCAGCGCAAGGCAAGGTAGAGCTCATACTCCTCGCCGCATCTGCGCGCGATCGGCGTGACCGTGTTGTGCGGGGTGCCGTTTTGGTCGTACGCCAGCACCCCGGCGGCCTGGTCGTTCCACGAGCGCCAGGCCTGCGCGATGTGGCATGCCGCATCGAGGAGCTCCTTGCGGTCCGTGCTCCGCAGGCGCAGCACGGAGAGGGGCCAGCGCAACGAGACGCAGGTCACGCCCTCAAAGCCAGGCAGGCTGACCGTGCGTTCGACCTCTGCGCGCATCATGGGGAACTCATGGCGCCCACCTTGGAAATGGTCATGGGAGAGAATGGACCCGCCAACGATGGGGAGGTCGGCATTCGACCCCACGAAGTAGTGGGGGAGGAAATCGATGAAGTCAAGGAGACGCCCCATGTTGGCACGGTTGATGGCCATCGGCCGATGCTCCGCGCTCATGGTGATGCAGTGCTCCTCGAAGTAGGCGTAGGGGCTGTATTGGAAGCCCCACGTCTCCCCGCCGAGCTCGATGGGAACGACGCGCAGGTTCTGCCGGGCGGGATGGGGACCAAGGGGCGAGCGGGCGCCCCGCCCGTAATAGCCCTCGTTCTCAACGCAGAGCTGGCATGCCGGGTATTGCGCGCCAACGAGGGCCTTGCCTTCGGCCGCGATGAAGGCGGGATCCTTCTCGGGCTTTGAGAGGTTGATGGTGATCTCCAGTTCGCCCCAGGCGGTGGAGGTCCTCCAGCTCATGTTACGCGCGATGGCTGCCTCTCGCACGTAGCGCGCGTCGCAGCACAGGCGATAGAACCAGTCGGTCGCGGCTTGCGGGCCCTCGGTCCGCATCAGGGCGTGGAAGCGTTCGTTTATGGTGCTGGGGCGGGCCATCAGAAGGCCCATGAGCTCGGTCTCGATGCGGTCGCGGCCCGAAGGGGTGTCCTCGTCGACACCCGCCTCGACACCTGCCGCGCTGAGGCGGTTCATGACCGCCTCGAGGTCGAACTCCTCGACGTCGACGGCATCCCACAGCGGCGTGGAGCCGCTCTGGCGCAGGGCGCCGAGGATGCGGTTGAATGCCCAGGTCCTGTCGTCTGGGCTGATGATGGCGCATCGCGCTGCGTAGGCGACCAGCGCCGCCGCGCTCTGTGTTATAGCCATTCTGCCTCAGCTCCTTCGTCGGCAATCTCGTACACCTTGCAGGCGTCCGAGCCCAGCCACTTGTTCATGCCGGCAGCATACATGCTCGTAAGCTCCGAGGGGACAAAGGCCTGGATGGAGCCGCCGAAGCCCCCTCCGTGGATGCGCGTGGCGCCGCGGCCTTGCAGGAGGTGCTCAGACAGCGCGATGGCAACCATGCAGTCCTGCTCTCGTGCCCCTGCTGCGCTCACGTTCTGCAAAAACATCGCCGAGCTCGCGCCCGAGCGACGGGTCAGCTCGATGAAGCGCCCCATGTCGCCCTTCTTGAGGGCATCCCAACGGGCGTCAACCAGACGCATCTCCTGGAAGTAGTGGAAGGCCCACAATACCGGGCGATCGCCCAGGCGGTGGCGCAGGGCGCGCAGATACCAAAACAGCGCGTCCTCCTTGATGTCGGCGAGCCGCTCATAGCCCAAGGCCTCGGCGACCTGCTTCATCTCGGTTGGTACGGCGGCGTACTCGTCGGTGTAGGCGCTGTGGTCGCATCCGACTTCGGTGAGGACCAGCGCGTAGTCGTGCTCGGCAAAGTCAAAGGAAAGCTTCTGCGCCCGGGGGTCCGCGTCCCTGAAGTCCATGTAGGACAGGCCACCAAGGCTCACGGCAAGCTGGTCCATGAGTCCGCACGGCTTGCCAAACCAATCCTGCTCGACGCGCTGCGCCATCTGCGCCGCCTCGATGGGGTCGATTGCCCGTCCTGGCCAGAGCGCCTCCATCGCTCGGCAGAGCGCCAGCTCGTAGGCTGCCGAGGACGACAGTCCTCCGCCCGAGGGGATGTCGCTTGTCATGACGAGTGCGAAGCCTTGGGGTGTGCGTCCCGTGGCGAGCATCTGCGCGGCCATGCCGCGGACGAGAGCGGTGGAGCTCACGTATTCGTCCGGGCGGGGCTCAAGATCATCAAGCGTCACATGGACGGGCTCGAAGCCCTCGCTGTATACGCGCAGCTCATGCGAGGCGACAGGCGTCGCAAGGCACTCGATGCTTCGGTCAAGCGCGCCTGCGATCACGCGCCCGCCCTCGTGGTCGGTGTGGTTTCCGGCGATCTCGCTGCGGGCGGGCGAGCGTATGGCGAGCACCGGTCCCGAGGGGCCTTCAACCTTGCTGGCAAGATAGGGGGACAGACGATCCGCAATGCTGTTGATGTCTTTCATCGGGTGCTCCTCCCTCGTTGTGGGCGCGTCCTTGCGCCGCGGAGCTGCTAGGTGAGCCTGCCTAATCGAACGACCTGCGCATACCAGTACGCAGATGCCTTGGGAATGCGCCTTTGGGTCTCGAAGTCGACGTAGAAGAAGCCGTAGCGCTTGCCGTAACCGTTGGTCCAGCTGAACATGTCCATGAGCGACCACAGGAAGTAGCCGGTGACGTTGACGCCTGCGTCAACGGCCTTGAGAAGCCACTCCAGGTGGGCCCGCACGTAGTCGATGCGGTAGGAGTCGTCGACGGTGTCCTCTACCAGCGCGTCCTTGGCGCCCATCCCGTTTTCGGTGATGAGGATCTCTTGGTAGTTGGGGTACTGCAGGCGGATGCGCACGAGCAGGTCGTACATGCCCTCCGGGTAGATGAGCCAGTCCCAGTCCGTGCGGGGGATGCCCTCCTTGTTCACGCGCTCGCCCACGCCCGCGAGGGCAAAGCGCTCGGTGCCCTTGTCGCCCGTCGCGTTGTGGTGCAGGACCGTGGGGCCGTCATAGCTGCGCAAGAAGCGGCTCTGGTAGTAGTTGATGCCCAGGTAGTCGTTGTGCTGCGCTGCCCGCCGCATGCAGAGGAGGTCCTCCTCGCGGATGTCGAGCGCACCTCCCGAAAGCGCGGCGAGGCGTTCTGCGCACTCCAGCGTGTCAGGCGCGTAGTCGCCCCTGAACGTCGCGTCGAGCAGGAACTGGTTCTGCAGGACGTCTTCGTTCTTGGCCGCCTGGATGTCGGCGGGGTCGTTCTCGTCGTAGGGGTACTTGCTCTCAAAGGTGTGCACCACGCCGATCTTGCCCCTGTGACCCCCTTCGTGGAAGGCGAGCACCGCCCGGGCGTGGGCAAGCATCATGTTGTGGTTGCACTGCAGCGCCTTGTCGAGGGCACCCGTGATGCCTCCCGGAGGGAAGGTCCCCTCGATGAAGGTGTTGCTGGCCACGGCCCAGATCTCGTTGAAGGTGAACCAGTTGCTGACCTCGTCGCCATACTCCGCAAAGCAGAAGCGGGCATAGTCCTCAAAGGCGTCGATGGTGGCACGGTCGAGGAAGCCGCCCTTGTCAAAGAGGGCAAGCGGCGTGTCAAAGTGGTGCAGCGTGACGTAGGGCTCCACGCCATGGGCGCGGCAGGCGCGGAACACGTCATGGTAGAACGCGATGCCTTCGGGGTTCCTTGCGCCGACGCCTTGGGGGAAGATCCGGCTCCAGGCTATGGAGATGCGGATGCCGTTGATGCCAAAGCGCTCGCACAGGGCAAGGTCATGCTCGTAGCTATGGTAGAAGTCCGAGGCGGGGTCAGCGGAGAAGCGACCCTTCTTGGCGAGGAACGGGTCCCAGGACACCTCTCCCTTGCCGTGCCCGTGCGTCTCTCCCTCGCACTGGTACGCTGCGGTGGCTGCTCCAAAGACGAAGCCGGCAGGAAATGTGTTCGTAGGGGTCATCGGTGCTCCTTTGCAGGTGACGGGCCTCTCGACAGGGGAGGGGCTTGCGGTGGCAGGGCATGGTGCTGGGTAACGTTGGGCGCCCCACGCAGCAAATGGGGCGCCCCACGCCAAGGGAGGGCTATTTGCTCAGGTGGTCGCTAACGAAGCTGAGCGCTTCCTCGCCGTTGCGGGTAAGCGCGATGTACTGGCGTCCCTCGCAGGCGGCGACCTTCACGCCCATGCGGTCGGCGTCGATCTTGAGGTCCTCGAGGTAGGAGGCGACCTGCGGTGCCAGCACGACCAGGTCGAAGTCGGGCATGATGTCGAGGTGCGCCCCATAGGAGCCTGCCGCGCTCTCGAGGTCGATGCCGTGCTCGTCCGCCGCCTTTGCGAGGGCGTTGGCGAGGAGCCCCGAGGTCCCTCCGCCCGCGCAGAGCACGAGCACCTTCTTGCCCTCAAGGCTGCCTGCCGAGGCAGTCGATGTGGCAGGGGAGGCGATGGAGGCCTTGGCGGGCGCAGCCTTCGCGACGGCCGCGGCGGGTGCCTTGCCCTGGAAGGCATCGCTCATGCGTGCGGCCTTGTCGGCGGCGCGCGCCTCGAGCTCCTCGGCCTCGATCTGGGCCTCTTCCTCGCACTTCTCCAGGTCGTACATCTTGAAGAATGGGTAGTAGATGACGAAGTCCATGACGAGGGCGACGGCCACAAAGACAAACGAGAGCGGGCTGAGGCCGCAGCCAAGGACGATGCCGAGGGGTGCCGGCGTGGTCCACGGCAGCGTGTAGAGGAAGCCGTTCATGCCCAACACGTCGATGAAGAGCTTGAAGACCCACGCGTTGGCCACGGGTGCCACCACAAACGGGATGAGGAAGACGGGGTTGAGCACCATGGGCGCGCCAAAGAGGAAGGGCTCGTTGACGCCAAAGGTCACGGGGACGGCCGAGGCACGACCAACCGCGCGCAGCTCTTTTGACCGCGCCAAGAAGGCAAACATCATGCAGGGCACCAGCGTGGCACCCGTGCCGCCCATGGTGACCACAAAGAACTGCAGGTCAAGGCTGAGGGCGTGGGTGGCGTGCTGCCCCGCCTGGAAGGCGGCGAGGTTCTCGGTCATGCCCGCCAGCAGGGCGACCTCAACGGCTGGCTCCACGATGGAGGGGCCATGCACGCCCACAAACCAGAAGAGCGACATGGCGCCATAGATGATGGCGATGCCAAGGTAGCTGTCAGCGGCGGAGAAGATGGGCTGGAACAGCTGAATGACCCCCTCTGCCACACAGCTGCCCGTGAGGGTGCGCACAGCGAGGTCGACCAGCCAGAACAGGATGACCGAGAGCGAGAAGGGAATGATGTCCTTGAAGGTCTGCGAGATGTTGGGCGGAACCTGCTCGGGCATGTGGATGGTGATGTTGCGCGAGACGCAGAACTTGTAGATACCGCCGACCACGAATGCGGCGATGAAGGCGGTGAGCAGGCCCTTGCTGCCGAGGCAGTCGGAAGCGAAGCCGCCCTCGAGGGGGTCGGATGCCAGGATGAACAGGCCGACCGTCGCGCACACCATGGTGGAGAGGAAGTTGATCTGGTTGTTGCGCGGCATGTCACGGTTGAGGCTGTCCGTGAAGTGCTTTGCCGTGGTGGCTGCCACCACTACCGAGAGGATGCCCATCGAGTAGCCGTAGGGCTTGGTGATGATGGCCTCGAGCTCGGGCGGCCAGGTGAAGCCCCAGATGTTGGGCACATAGGCCACCAGCAGGAAGATGGACGAGAAGATGACGATGGGCATGCACGAGATGAAGCCATCCTTGATGGCCTTGAGGTACTTGTTGCGGGCAACGTTGTCAAAGAACGGCTTGAACTTCTGTATGGTCGCGATGAGTTTGTCCACGACGCCTCCTTCTTGCGTTGCGGGTCTGAGCTAGCGGTAGATATCGACAAGGGTTTCGATGACGTCGCGCAGGAGCATGCTGGTCATGAGGTGGTCCTGCGCATGCACGAGCAGGATCGTGGGGGAGGTCACCTCTCCACGGGCCTCTGCGGTGAGCAGGTTGGTCTGGGCTTTGTGGGCATCGTTGAGCAGCTCTTGCGCCTCGTTGATGAGGGCATGCGTGTGGTCGAGGTTGCCCTCCTTTGCCTCCTTCACGGCGCTCAGAAGCTTTGTGC
This sequence comes from uncultured Coriobacteriaceae bacterium, assembly GCA_902797175.1. Lineage (GTDB taxonomy): Bacteria > Actinomycetota > Coriobacteriia > Coriobacteriales > Atopobiaceae > UBA1367. Next base: position 7,292 of record CADBRX010000087.1, read on the forward strand.
GCGCGTCTCCCGAGAAGGCGACGATCTCGATCATCATCATTTCGAGCTCTTCGTTGGTGATCATGGCAATCCCTTCTATGCGAGGTTGCTGGACAGCGTGCTTAGAGAAATGTTAACGTGAACATCCTCTTGAATGTTAACGTTAACATTTCTCATTTAGTTCGTCTATAGCAATCGCGAACGTTCAATCTGAAGAGACGAACGGCGGAGGGCGGCAGATTGTCCGAAGGAGGCGGCGAGCAACCCGTTCCGGACAAGTTTCCGCTCACGCAAACCACAACCCAAAGAAGCCACGGTCGCGCCCGCCCTTTGAGGGGTTGGGGCAGCTCCCCTTAAGCGTGCTCGCTGCCCTTTGCGCTACCATGGGTGGGTCGAGAGGGGATTACCATGGCATTCGGCTCTAGTTCGAGCGCATCCATCGCCGACGTGGCAAAGCTTGCGGGCGTTTCGACGCAGACGGTGTCACGCGTGGCAAATGGGTCGGATGCCGTGCGCCCTGCGACCAAGGAGCGCGTGCTGGCGGCCATGGCGGAGTTGGGCTATCGTCCCAGCTTTGCCGCGCGGAGCCTTCGCGCCGGAAGCTACCACAGCGTCGGCTTGGCCATGTCGGGCGACATAGCCGCCACGGGAAGGCGTTACCAGGTCGAGGGGGTGGCGACGGCTGCGGCGCAGCACCGCTACGCCATGACCCTGCTGCAGCTGCCCGATGACGAGGCGACCTTGAGCGAGGCGTCGCGTCGCATGAGCTCCCTGCCGGTCGACGGGCAGATACTCTACCTTGGCTCTGACCCTTCCGACTTCGCCTCGTTCGAGCCGCCCGCGGCACTGCCCACCGTCATCATCAGCACGAGGCACCACTCTCACTGCGCAACCGTGAGCAACGACCAGATGGGGTGCGCTGTCTCCATCGTGAACCACCTGACCCAGAAGGGTCACAGGGAGATTCGCTTTGTGGGCGGCCGCCGCGACTCCTACGCCAACGTCAGCCGTCAGAAGGGCTGGGAGCAGGCCTTGCGCACGCGCGGCCTGCATGTGGTGGAGCCCTTTCACGGCGACTGGACGGCGGATAGCGGATACGAGCTGGGCGCGCGCCTTGCGCAGGACGAGACCTGCACGGCCATCTTTGCGTCGAACGACGCCATTGCGGTGGGGGTGATCTATGCCCTGCGCGACGCGGGCCTGCGCGTTCCCGAGGACGTGAGCGTGATCGGCGTGGACGACTCGCTGGTCGGCGTGATCCCACACCTGGATCTGAGCTCGTATCGCTTCAACGGCACGCGGGTGGGCGCCATCGCCTTTGACCTTGCGACCAACCCGCCCGAAGGCGGGGAGATCCCGCACATCCTGGTTCCAGGCACCATCGTTGAGCGCTCGACCGTGGCGCAGGCCTCGCGCTAGCAGGCACCCCGCGAAAACCTACGGTTGCCGCGAGCGCTGATTATGGCGCTTGCCATTACGTCTGTTTTGAGAGTTCCCCGATTTGCCCTTCGCGCCCCTGTCCCTCGCGTCCTTCTCCGGTCGCACGAGGCACTTGGGGCCGTAGCCAATGAGGTCCTCTCGGTGCGCGCGCCTGAGCGCCTCGATGACCAGCGCGCGGTTCTTGGGGTTGCGGTACTGGATGAGTGCGCGCTGCATGGCCTTTTCGTGCGGGTCGCGCGGGCAGTACACGTGCTCCATGGTGCGCGGGTCGAGCCCCGTGTAGTAGATGCAGGTGCTGATGGTCGAGGGCGTGGGGTAGAAGTCGCTGACCTGTTCGGGGTTGTAGCCCAGGTCGCGGCAGAACTCGGCGAGCTCGACGGCAACCTTCATCGTGGAGCCCGGGTGGCTGCTCATGAGGTAGGGGAGCACGTACTGCTCTTTGCCGGCTGCCTTTGATGCGGCGTCAAACTCCTTGCAGAAGGCCTGGTAGACATCGTTTGACGGCTTTCCCATAACGGACAGGACCTCGTCCGACACATGCTCGGGTGCCAGACGCAGCTGGCCGCTCGTGTGGTGCTTTGCCAGCTCGCGGATGAAGGCGTGGTCGGGGTCAAGCAGGGCGTAGTCAAAGCGGATGCCGCTGCGCACGAAGACCTTTTTGACGCCGGGCACCTCACGTAGCTTGCGCAGCAGCTTGAGGTAGCTCTTGTGCGTGACGCGCAGCGCCTTGCAGGGCTTGGGGCTCAGGCAGCGGCGGTCGGTGCAAGCGCCCGCCTTGAGCTGCTTGGCGCAGGCGGGAATGCGGAACTGCGCCGTGGGACCCCCCACGTCGTGGATGTATCCCTTGAAGTCAGGGTCATGCGTCATGAGTTCCGCCTCGGCGAGGATGGACTCGTCCGAGCGCGTCTGTATGATGCGTCCCTGGTGGAAGTTGAGGGAGCAGAAGGCGCAGTCCCCCAGGCATCCGCGGTTGACGGTGAGCGAGAACTTGACCTCCGCAAGCGCCGGGATGCCGCCTTCCTTGTCGTAGCGGGGGTGCCACGTGCGGGCGTAGGGCAGCTCGTATACCTGGTCAAACTCCTCGGTGGTGAGCGGAGTCGACGGCGGGTTCTGTATCACGTAGACGCCGTGCGGGTACTCCTCCACCAGGGGGTGCCCCAAGAAGGGATTGAGGTTGCGATACTGCTCGCCAAAGCTTTGCGCATAGGCCCTTTTGCTCTGCGAGATCTCTTCCCACGTGGGAAGGAAGATGGGGTCCACGCACTGTTCGGTCGTGCGGGAGCGGTAGACCGTCCCCTGAATGAAGGTGAGGTCATGCACGTCGAGGCCCGCGTTCAGGGCATCGGCGATCTCTACGATGGAGTGCTCTCCCATGCCGTAGCTGATGAGGTCTGCGCCAGAGTCGAGCAGGATGGAGCGCTTGAGCGAGTCGGACCAGTAGTCGTAGTGGGCAAGCCGGCGCAGGGACGCCTCGATGCCCCCCAAGATGATGGGCGTGCGCTTGTAGGTGCGACGGATGAGGTTGCCGTAGACCACGCATGCGTGGTCGGGGCGCAGGCCCATCTTGCCGCCGGGGGAGTAGTAGTCCTTTGAGCGTCGGCGCTTTGCCACGGTGTAATGGTTGACCATGGAGTCCATGTTGCCCGACGAGACCAAAAAGCCCAGCCGCGGCTCTCCCAGGACGGTGACGCTGGCGGGGTCTCGCCAATCGGGCTGTGCGATGATGCCCACCTTGTAGCCGTTGGCTTCGAGCAGGCGGCTGATGATGGCGGGCCCAAAGGAGGGGTGGTCTACGTAGGCGTCTCCGCTGACGTAGACAAAGTCGCACTGATCCCAGCCCCGCTCATGCATCTCGCGGCGGGTGGTAGGGAGGAAGGCGGCCGTGGCGCTTTGGCTCTTCTCTTCCATGGGCTATACGCCCTCCGCACGGCGCATCTTGCGGATCTCGGCGCGACGACGTGCCCCGTCGCATTCCTCGTGCTGCTCGGGCGTGGTGGCCACGAGGCCCCAGGGCACCGTCATGGGATGGCCCTCGTCATCCACGCACACCTCGGTGAGGTAGGCGTGGTTGATCATTGTGCGCTCTCCGCTTGCCGGGTCGATTACATAGGTGTCGGCGCGAACCTCCATTGAGGTGTTGCCCACGTGCGTGACCCACGCCTCGATGACCACGATGTCGTTGAGGTAGGCCGGGTGCTTGAACTCGAGCGTGTCGATGGCGGCGGTGGTGACGTTGCCTCCGCACTGCAGGCGCGCCGCGATGCCGGCCGCGTCGTCGATCCATTCCATGAGGCGTCCGCCAAACAGGCGGTTCGAGCCATTGATGTCCTCGTGACGCAGCATGTGGGTGGCGACGGCGCTTGCCTCGCCTACGGTCTTGATGCCCATGGGGTGCTCGACGTCGGCCATGGCGGCCTCCTTCTGACGTGTCGGAACAAAGAACGGTCACTGGCTATGGTATCCGATGCGCATGCCAAAAGCTTCGGGACCACAGGGTCCGACCTTCTGGCCCCGTGCGTTACAATTGCAGGCAAACGCATATATGAGGAGGTAGAGCATGGCAAACGAGAACTGGATTCAGATTGACGGGCGTACGTGGCGCTATGAGGATCGCGGTGTCCGCTTCTTCCTTCTGACGGGAGACGAGCAGGCGCTCCTGCTTGACAGCGGCATGACCGTCGACAACGCGCGCGAGCTCGCGGAGGAGCTGACCACGCTTCCGCTTGCGCTCCTCAACACCCATGCCGACCGCGACCACGTGGCGGGCAACGCCGCGTTCGAGCGCATCTACGTGAGTCCCTGTGAGCTGGTCCATCCGCAGCTGCGTGCGCTCACTTCCGGGCAGGTCGTGCCCGTGTGGGATGGCGACGTGATTGACTTGGGCGGCCGCGAGCTTGAGGCCATCGCGCTGCCGGGCCACACACCGGGCTCGATGGCGCTTCTTGACCGCACGACCGGCATGCTCTTTGCGGGCGACCCCATCCAGCGCAACGGCCGCATCTTCATGTTCGGAGCCATGCGCTCGCTGCCGGCCTACATCCACAGCCTGAGGCGCCTGCGCACGCGTGCGGACGAGATTGTCTCCATATGGCCTTGCCATGCCGACTGTCCCGTTGACGTGGGCACCATCGACGAACTCATCTCCGGAGCCGAGGCCGTCGAGCGTGGTGAGGTTGCGTACTCCCTGGCCGAGATGCACGGCACGCCCATTCGCGAGTACGACATCGGCGTATCGGTGCTCCTCCTTGACGCATAGCCCGTGCTGCCGCCGGCGTCGTACGGGGATGAGGCCCTCAAGCGCGGCGTGGCGACCGTTACGAGATGCCGAGCGAGCGATAGGTCGGGTCGTGCAGCTTCTGCAGGCAGATGGCCATCTCGCCCAGATAGACGCGCTCGATGTAGTCGTCTACGACATAGAGCGGCGGCACGTGTTCGGGTGGGAAGATCTTGCAGAGTGCCTGGCGTAGCTCGTCCATGTCGTCGACGGTGTCCACGCCCAGGTAGATTGCCTCGGGTGCGGTGAGGGCGATGCTTACGGCGCACACATTCTTGGCGATTTGGAAGAGCCCTTCTTCGCTCCAGAGGGCGTCGTCGAAAGGCATGTCCAACGCAAAGAGATTCTCGTAGTAGCGTGGCTCACCGGCCAGATTGCCCCTGCCCTTGAGCAGGCGGCCATCGATGATGGTGCCCAGGCCTCCCGCAGCGTGTCCGAAGGCGTGGCGGAAGAACACGAGGTTCTCGTACTTGTCCTGGCTGACGTAGCACCCCACGGCGGCGGCATTGCAGTTGTTGTCCACGTAGGTCTTGATGCCAAAGCGCCCCTCGATGTGGCCGCGCAGGTCATGGGTGCCCTCGACGATTCCCTCCAGCGTCACGGTGCCGCGATAGGCAACGCCTGGCACGGCAATGCCCACGGCATCCAGGTTGTCGATGGCCACGCCACGCCCGGGGAGCGTCTCGATGAGGTCCTCGATGTCTCGAAAGTCGAGGCGCGGCTTGCGTACGGCGCCCTCGCTTGCAATGACGCCATGGTCAAACAGCCGATAGCCAACGCGGGAATGGTCGCGTAGCGTGAAGAGGGTGATGATGAGGATGCGACGGTCGTTTGCGAGGTCACGTGTGGCCCGAAGGTCGTTGTGTCGTGTGATGGGCGTCTGGACGTCATGCAGGGCGTGCATCACCAGCTGCAGCGCCGCGGCAGCATCAAAGCTGCCAAAGACCTTGCCAGGAATCTCGAACACCACGGCGTTGGGATGGGCATCCATGATCTGCTGGCGCATATGGCTCACTTGGGGGGCCAGCAGCACGGCAGCCCAGTCGCCTCCCGGCTGGAGCGCCTCGGTGACGGGCATGGCCGTGAAGTCGTAGTCAAGCGACAGCGCAATGGCGACGTCGCCCATCTTCGAGGCAAAGAGCGTGGTGGTGAGGGCAGAGGTGCAGCACAGAAGGACATGCGTCGCCTGCTGCTCGTTTTCGCTCTCGAGGGCCTCGACCATCTCCTCAAAGAGCTCCTTTGCGCGCTCGAGGTCGTCAAGCAGCACATGCAGGAAGAAGATGGGCTCGTTGTCAAGGTGGCGGACGATGCGGTATTCGGCAATCTCCTCGCTGCCGTCCAGGCCAGCGTAGATGTTGACCTCTGCGGTGACGGTCATGAGCTTGATGCGCATGTGGTCGGTGTCAACGGCGGTCGGAGCGATTCCGTCGATGCGCTGGGCAAGGACCCACTTCCTGAACCTCGTGCCAATCGTTGCCATAGCCTTACCCCTCGAAGCCCTCTGTCATACATCATTATGCTACGCCATAAGAAGTGTCAGAAACGTTAACCCTTGCTCTGCGGAGCCCTCCGGTCGAGAAAAGAGCTGCTCGTCCATGACAACGCCCGCAGTGGATGGACACTGCGGGCGTCGTCAGAGTATCGGTAACGACTGCGGGCCTAGATCAGGTCCAGGTGCTTGAAGGCATTGTAGAGGCCGTCATCGTCCACGTCGTCGGTGATGTAGTCTGCCGCCGCCTTGATCTCGGGACCGCCGTTGCCCATGGCCACGTTGAAGGCGCAGAGCTCAAACATGGAAAGATCGATCTTGGCGTCGCCAAAGCTGATGGTGTCGGCCTGATCTGCGCCCAGATGCTCGAGCAGCACCTCGATGGCGTGCTTCTTGGTGATGCCCTTGGGTCCCAGGTCGCCAAAGAGCGCCTGCTCGTCCTTGCCGCCCCAGGTGTTGGCCTCCATGTCGGGGAACTCGACACGGCTGTCAAGATGGTCCTGATAGCTGGAGAGGATGAAGCTGACCTTGTTCACGTCGTCGCGATACAGGTCGTCAGTGCGGATCATGGAGTTGACGAAGCTCTGGCCAGCGGCTTTCGCGGCCTCCTCGGTCGCGCCCTTGCCCATGGCGTACTTGTACATGACTGCGGGTGCCTGCTCGACAAACCAGCTGTTGATGTACATGCCGCTGTTGGCCTCGAGGTAGAAGCCCAAGTGTCGCTCGTTGCACCAGTCGACGATATGCTTGACCTGCTCAACGGTGAGCGCCTGGTGCATGACCACCTGGCCATCGTCCTCAACGTAGCCGCCGTTGGCGCCGATCATGCCGTCAAGCTCGGGCAGGTCGCGCTGCTCGATCTCTGCCTTGGAGCAACCGGTGCAGATATACACCTTGTGGCCGTGTGCACGGGCCTCCTCAACGGCGCGCTTTGCGGATTCGGGGCAGACGGCATCGTAGTTGATGAGGGTCCCGTCCACGTCGAGAAACACGATCTTGCTCATGGTCATCCTTTCAGCTGGTTTCAGTTGTCGTTTGTCATGCTAACATGACTTGGTTGCTCAACGGGGTTGCGCGACAAGGATTTCAAGGCGGGGGAGGTCAGCATGGCTGGCAATGACAATGGGTGGAACTCCTTCATGCAAAGCAAGCAGGCTCGCATCATCCTCAACGGGTTCTGCGCCGTCATGTGCGCCGTCTATGCGGTTGACGCGGCGCGCGAGCTGCTGGGAGGCGGCAACGCCCTGCTCATCGAGCAGGTTGGCCAGACCGCCTATGTGGCCCTGACCGCCATTCGCGGACTTGTGTGTGCCTGGGTGGCATTCGTCTTTGGCCGCATGACGTACAAGACGTTCATGGAGTCTGACGAGGACAACCGCTAACGTCCCAAGGGGGTTCGCCATGGCAAAGCTCTACTTCCGCTACGGCTCGATGGGCAGCTCAAAGACTGCCAATGCGCTGATGGTCGCCTACAACTACCAGGAGAAGGGCCAGAGGGCCCTTCTGGCCAAGCCGGCGCTGGACAACCGTGATGGCGACGGGGTCATGGCGTCGCGCATCGGCCTCTCACGCCCGTGCATCTCAGTCGAGCGCCTCATGCAGATGAGCCAGCAGGAAATCAGCTCCTATGACTGCGTGATCATTGACGAGGCGCAGTTCTGCACCAAGGAGCAGGTGGCCTTTCTGACCGACATCGTCGATGTGTACGGCGTCCCCGTCATTGCGTATGGACTGCGCACCGACTTCCAGCGGAACCTCTTCGAGGGATCGCTCTGGCTGCTTGCCTGGGCAGATGTCATAGAGGAGATCAAAACCGTGTGCTGGTGCGGCAAGGCGGCAACGTGCGTCGCGCGCTTTGACGAGAAGGGCGTCATGGTCACCGAGGGAAGCCAGGTGCAGCTGGGCGGAAACGACAGCTACACCAGCGTCTGTCGTGCCCACCACAAGCTTCGTATGATTCACGGGCCAAAGAGCTGAAGCGACTGGTTCGTCGGCCGACTGATATGCGCATAAGTTCCTTCACTTAGATACTATCTTGGTGAAGGTCGACGAGCGTTGTGGGGGTCAAGCGGCATGGCTGACAAAGCGACTCATCAAGGGAAAGGGAAGGGGGCTCTGCAATCCTACCTTTCACCGATGGCTGCCTGGGCTTTCTCGATCGGAACCAGCATCGGCTGGGGTTCGCTTGTCATCACGGGAAGCACCTATCTTGCAGAGGCCGGACCCATGGGCAGCGTGCTTGGCATGTTGGTCGGCCTTGCGATCATGCTGGTGATCGCCCACAACTATCACTACCTGATGAGCCTGCATGCGGGACCCGGAGGCGTGTACGCCTATGCGCGCGACGTCTTTGGCTTTGACCACGGCGTGCTCGTCGCATGGTTTCTGTGCCTCACCTACGCCGCCATTCTGTGGGCAAACGCCACCTCGCTGCCGCTCTTTGCCCGCTTCTTTGTAGGCGACCTCTTCCGTGTCGGCAAGCTCTACCAGCTGTTTGGCTACGACGTCTATCTGGGTGAGGTGCTTCTTTCGGTCGGCGCCATCCTGCTTGCCGGCTACTTCTGCCAGTCGAGGAAGAGGGGCCTTTCGTTTGCCATGGTCGTCATGGCGCTCATCTTTTCGGTGGGGATAACGATCTGCTTTGCGGGCAGCCTGTTCGGACGCGACGCTGCGCAGTTTAGCTTTGAACCTGGGTTTGTTCCCGGGTCGGACGCCATCTCCCAGGTGATGCACGTGGCGTGCATGTCGTCGTGGGCCTTCATCGGCTTCGAGAGCATCTCGCACCTGTCGGGCGAGTTCTCCTTTTCCGCCGACCGGTCATTCAGGGTCTTGGTGGTGGCGCTCGTGTCCACCACGGCGCTCTACGTGTTTGTCACGCTCCTTTCCGTCACGGCGTATCCTACGCAGTACGGCAGCTGGTACGAGTACATTCAGGCCCACGGCTCTGCCCAGGGCATCGAGGGCATTCCTGCCTTCTTTGCGGCGCGCTACTACCTTGGTGGGGCCGGTGTCGGCATCCTCATGTTCGCGCTTCTCGCGCTCATACTGTCGAGCCTCGTGGGCAACATGGTTGCGCTGAGCAGATTGCTGTATGCCCTGGCAAAGGACCATGTCGTCTCGTTGGGCCTTGACGAGCTGAATGGGCGGGCGATTCCTGCGAGGGCGATCCAGCTCATCGTTGCCGTTTCGGTCTTTGTCCCCTTGCTGGGCAGGACGGCCATCGGCTGGATCGTTGACGTGACGACGCTTGGCGCGACGTTTGTCTACGGCTTTGTCTCGGTTTGCGCGCTGCGCGAAGGACGTCTCAGGCGTGATGCGCGCGAAAGCATATCCGGCGCCGTCGGTACCGCGCTCATGGCGCTGATCGGCGCGTACCTCATGCTGCCGAGCCTCCTCTCGGAAGGGAGCATGGCAACGGAGTCGTACTTTCTGTTTACCGTGTGGGCCATTCTGGGCTTCCTCTTCTTCCGCCACCTGCTCTTGCACGACGAGGAGCGCAGGTTTGGAAAGTCCATCATCAGCTGGGTGGTGCTCCTTGCGCTCGTCCTCTTTGCCTCGCTCGCGTGGATGGGACAAACGACGGGTGACGCGACCGGCAAGGCCATGGAGAGCGTGCACGAGTACTTTGGCAACGAGTCTGGCGCCGTGCTGGCCGACGCGGACGAGGAGTACCTGCGCCAGACCATGGAGACGCTCAACAGCTCCATAGCCCGGGGCATCGCGGTGATGGCGGGGTCGTTCACGTTTTCGTTGGGAATCATGCTCAGCAACTTTGCCATCATGCAGCGTCGCGAGGTCGAGGCGCAGCAGATAGCAAACCGCGACCCGCTGACCGGCGTGAAGAGCAAGCATGCCTACGTCACCAGGGAGGCGGAGCTCAACGAGCAGATCTTAGGCGGAGACCTTGGCGACCTGGCCGTCGTGGTGTGCGACGTCAACGACCTCAAGCAGGTGAACGACACGCTGGGCCATAAGGCGGGGGACGACTACATCCGCCAGGCGTGCAGCATGATCTGCCAGCTCTTCAAGCACAGCCCGGTCTTCCGCATCGGTGGCGACGAGTTCGTCGTGCTGCTGCAGGGATCTGACTACGAGCGTCGACAGCAGATAATGGCCGAGCTGCAAGCCCAGTCACAAGCTAACAGGGGGACGGGCAGCCCGGTTGTCGCCGCGGGCATCGCGGAGTACGCAGCTGGCAGCGATGCGCGCCTGCATGAGGTCTTCGAGCGCGCGGATGCGCTCATGTATCAGCGCAAGGAGGAACTCAAGGGTGGCGTATCGAGGCGCTAGGGCGTCCCGTTACTCACCGTCCAGATGAGCCTGGATGCGGTTTACGAGCATGTCGAGCGCCACGAGGTTCTGCCCTCCCGTGGGAATGATGATGTCCGCATAGCGCTTTGAGGGCTCGACGAAGGCCTCGTGCATGGGCTTTACCGTCGTCAGGTACTGGTTGATGACGCTTTCCAGGCTGCGGCCACGCTCCTGCACGTCGCGCAGGATGCGCCGAAGGATGCGGACGTCGGCATCGGCGTCGACAAAGACCTTCACGTCCATGAGGTCACGCAGCTCGGGATGCGCAAAGATGACGATGCCCTCCACGATGATGGCGCGCGACGGCTTCACCGTGGTGGTGCGGTCGGTGCGGTCGTAGGTCGTGAAGTCATACACCGGGACCTCAACCGACTCGCCGCGGCGCAGGGCGGCCAGGTGCTCGACCAGAAGTTCCGTCTCATAGGCGTCGGGATGGTCGTAGTTGAGCAGCGTCCGTTCCTCGTAGGTCATCTCGTGATGCGCGCGATAGTAGTTGTCATGGGTGATGACGGTGACCTCGTCTCCCAGCCGCTCAGAAATCTGGCCCGTTATGGTGGTCTTTCCGCTGCCGGTTCCTCCCGCGATGCCTATGACCATGATGTCGCCCATAGTTGATGCCCCCTCGCCGCTTGCCAAACGCTGCATCCACCGTCCATTGTGACGCAAGTTGTCGTACCCTTTTCATGACAATGCTGCCCAACGGAGATGAGGGGGAGTCACATGGGTGTCTATCTCGACCGCGCCAAGGAGCTCAGAAAGATTGCGAGCCCCCACTACAACTGCGCCCAAGCCGTTCTCGTGCCCTTTGCCGAGCGCAGCGACATGGGAGGCGAACAGGCCTATGCCGTGGCGCAGGCATTTGGTCGCGGCATGCATTCGGGCAGCGTCTGCGGTGCCTGCGTGGGAGCCCTCATGGCCCTGGGCGTCGAGGGGCTGGCAGACCCCAAGACGACATCCGGCCTCGTGCGCACGATGAAGGAAAACCACGGCGGCGTGATAACGTGCGCCGAGCTGCTACGCCGCTGCGCCGAGGCGGGCCAGGACCGTCACGTCCATTGTGATCGCATGGTGTTCGAGGGCGTGTCTCTTGTGGAGGAGCTGCTTGGGGTTCAGTGAGACACGCGCTGCATGTGACCCAATGAAACGATACCCCTCGCAGATAGCATGATTGACCATACCAAAGACGTGCTGATACCTTGTCTTATGACTGACTGTATTTTCTTGTCGAGAGGTGTGGACCATGGCCGTCTTCGTCACGGGTGACATCCACGGGTGGCTTGACATAGGCAAGCTCACGCCCGATCGGTGGCCGGAGGGGACAAAGCTCAAGCGCAGTGACTTCGTGGTCATCTGCGGGGACTTTGGCCTGGTCTGGAACAACCCGATCACCCTGGAGGAGAAGTTCTTCATCGACTGGCTCGAGAGCCGGCCGTGGACCACGCTCTTTGTTGACGGCAACCACGAGAACTACGACCTGCTCGACAGCTTCCCGACCACCAAGTGGCATGGGGGCAAGGTGGCCCGCCTTCCCGGCGCGCGCCACGTCATCCACCTCCTTCGTGGCCAGGTGTACGAGATGGGCAGCTACGGACGCTGGTTCTGCATGGGCGGCGCGCCATCGCATGACATCGCGAGCCGCAGGGCGGGCGAGACGTGGTGGCCACGCGAGATCCCAAGCCAGGCAGAGCTTGATGAGGGCTGGGAGAACCTCGAGAAGGTCGACTTCAGCGTCGACTACGTGTTCAGCCACGACGTGCCCCGAAAGCTCCGCCGCTTTGCCATGGCGCGCCACTACGACGAGAGCCGCGAGCAGGATGACGCGATCTCCGCCTTCCTGCAGCAGGTCGACGAGAAGCTGGACCGAGATCGCCTCAAGATGTGGTATGCCGGCCACTACCACGACGACATCATGGTCCGCGACCATCATCACTGCGTGCTCTACAACCAGATCGTTCCTTTGGGCGAGCTTCCCGACGGTAAGGTGCATCGCCACATGCCCTATTGCCAGGAGTCCTGGATTGGCGTGGGCGAGGCCGGCAGGCTCTACCGCGAGTGGGTCCTTTCGCGGCGCATCGAGGGCTGCACCATCACCTGGAAGGACAACGAGCACATCGGCCTTGCCACGGCCACGATGTTTGGCAAGATCACGTTCTATCCGCAGCCCGATGGCCAGCCCGAGGTCGTGGAGCTGATGATCGTGCGCAAGAACGACGGCGCTCCCATGTTCCACGTGCGCTTCGAGCTCAACGACGAGCTCCGTTCCAAGGAGCTCTTCCTCGAGATGACCGAGGTGCTGGAACGCACCGACAACCGCGGGTCGCTGCACGTGCTGCTGTGCTGCACCGCGGGCATCACCACCACCATGTACGAGCGCAAGCTCAACGCGCTCGCGGAGTCCCTCTCGCTGCACTACGAGTTCACGGCGACGCCGCTCGACTTGGCCATCAAGCGCAGGAACCATTACGACGTGGTCATGGTCGCACCTCAGCTGGGGTACCGGCGCAAAGATGCGCAGGACGCCTATCCCAATGCGCTCGTCATGGAGATCCCGGGCGAGATCTTCTCGCGCTTTGACGTCGAGGCGACCCTGCACCTCCTGCTTGACGCGCTGGGCGAAGGCGTGGAGCAGGCGCCGGCCGGCAAGGAGCTCATGATCCAGCGGCCCATCGACGACACCAAGGACGTCATGGTCGTCTCGGTCACCCACCGAGAGGACACCTCCGTCATCGGCTACCGCGTGTTTGCCAACAAGGGCATTGTCGCCGATGGCACGGTATACAAGAAGCACGTGAACTTCCGCGACATCGAGGATGTGCTGGCTACCGTCAAGGTGGATGGAGTCAACGTCCGCGAGCTTGACGCGGTGGGCATCGCCATGCCGGGCATCATCAACCGCGAGTCGGTTTCGATGCCGGCGTCAGACATCCGCGACTACGACCTGGGGCGCGAGCTGGAACGCCGCTATGGCATCGAGGTCTACATGGACAACGACGCAAACGCGGCGGCCATGGGTTGCTACATGAGCCAGACGGACTTTGACTCGGTGGTGTTCCACATCCAGCAGACAGGCAAGATTCCGTGCAGCGAGGGCGTCGTGGCCGATGGCCACCTGGTCAAGGGCCGCCTCAACTACGCGGGCGAGCTCGAGCCCGTCGCCTGGCTGATGGGATTCTCGGGCGATCCGTACGAGATGGTCTGGACGTACGAGGGCATGACCGAGCTTGTGGCAAACTACCTGACCGCGAGCATCTGCACGGTCTCGCCCGATGCCATCTATGTGTCGTCACCGCTGGTGCGCGACATGGACGAGCTGCGCGAATGGATCTGGCGCACCGTGCCGATGGCGTACGTGCCGGAGCTGAGGTGGGTGGGAGACCCACGCGAGCTGATGTATCTGGGCGAGCTGGCGCTCTGCATCGACAAGCTGGTCAATCCACGGCCGCATCGCAAGTGGTAAGGCAAACCGTGTTCGCATGGCGCAAAGGGGTCCCACCCTTTCGTGCGGTACCGCACGAAAGGGTGGGACCCCTTTGTGTGGTCAGATCTCGTAGCACCAGACGGGCTCTGGCTCGCCCACGCGGCGAACGACCACCTCTTGGTCCTTGACGCCCACGCGCGCGTTTTCGGGCACCGACTCGACCACAAAGGCGCTGCCGCCAATGACCGACCCAGATCCGATGACGGTGTCGCCTCCCAAGACGCTCGCGTTTGAGTAGACCGTGACGTAGTCGCCCAGGGTGGGGTGGCGCTTGACGCCAGAGAGCGCCTGGCCCTTGCGCGTTGAGGCCGCGCCCAGCGTGACGCCCTGGTAGATCTTTCCGTGCGTTCCGATCTCGGTCGTCTCGCCAATGACCACGCCCGTTCCGTGATCGATGAAGAAGTATTCGCCGATCGTGGCGCCCGGATGGATGTCGATGCCCGTGGCGCTGTGCGCCTGCTCGCTCATGAGGCGTGGAATAAGGGGGACGTTGCGCACATACAGCTCGTGCGCAATGCGATGCACCAGGATGGCGTGCATGCCGGGGTAGCACAGGATGACCTCCTCGCGACTCTGGGCCGCGGGGTCTCCCTCAAATGCCGCCTCGGCATCCTTCAGCAGCAGCTGCTGGAGCCGGGGAAGCTCGTCGCAGAACTCCTCGGCAATGACGGCGGCTCGCTCGCACGCCTCCTCTTCTGCGAGGTTGTGATCGGCGTAGAGGAGGGCTCGACGCACCTGCTCGCCCAAGATGCGCTCGATGCGCATGAGGCGCTCGCCCACCAGCGTGGAGCTGCTCTCGCCTGCAGGGGAGTCATCGTCAAAGTACCCGGGAAACATGAGGGCGCGTATCTCCTCCACCAAGCGGTAGATTGCGCTGCGCCGCGGAAAGATGCTCTTGTGTCTCTCGAAGAAGGCCGCCTCGTCACCATAGCCATTCATGATTGCGTTGATGCGGCGCTCCAGGCTGTGTGCCACCATAGCTGGTCTCCTCTGGCCGACGTTGTCTGAGAGCTGACAGCGTAGCACAGAGGTTAGTCCATCTGCGGCTTTTCACCTAAGCGTTGCCTCTCTTGCAACACATGGCTGCTACGATTGACTAGTGATGTGGGAGGGTGAATGTACATGGGTGAAAAGAAGGCCAACACAACACGCATAGCCCTTGTCGGCAGCATCATTGTTGCAATCATCGTCGTGCTTGGCACCGTTTGGATGGGACAAAGCGCCGCACGGGACACCAAGAAGGCGGCACGTGCGGTCAGCTTGCTGTACCTTGACGAGCTGGCGGGCCGCAGGGAACAGGTCGTCGCTGCCAACCTGCAGGAATACATCAATGACATGTCCGTGGCAATCGGACTCATGTCAGATGAGGACCTGAGCGACTTCGAGCACTTTAGGCAATACCAGGGGCGCCTGAAGACCATCTACCACCTTGACAAGTTTGCCTTTGTCGACGATGAGGGCGTCATCTACACGTCGCAGGGCACGCAGGACGACATCGGCATGTACCGCTTTAACCCAAAGACGATTAGCGGACCGGAGATTTCCATCCTCAACCTGGAGACCCCCGACAAGAAGGTCGTCATTGCCATGCCAGCAGACCTTACGGTCGAGGAGACCCACCTGCTCGCATGCTTCATAGAGATAGACATGAACGAGATGCTCAGGGGCGTTTCGATGGAGTCGCTGGAAAACGAGGCGACCTTCTGCAACATCTACACCAACTCCGGCATCGCGTTGAGCAACACGGTCCTAGGTGGCCTTGCCGTAGAGGACAACCTCCTCTCTGCCATGACGAACGCACAGTTTGACGATGGCTATTCGTACGATACGTTTATCGAGGCGTTCGAAAACGGTCAGCGGGGCGAGGTGTCGTTTACCTATAACGGCATCGAGGAGACATTGAGCTTTGCGCCCATCGAAGGCACCAACTGGCTGCTGACGTACCTCATCCGCGAAAGCGTCATCAGCGAGCGCATCGGCTCGATCTCCGATGACATCATCATACGCAGCGTCATCCAGTCACTTCTGACGATTGCGGCCCTCGTCTCGATGTTTGCCTTCATCATCTCGCAGGGCCGCAAGAACGCCCAGCTGCTTCTTGAGCAAGAGACGGCCGCTGCGGAAAACCGAGCGCGAAACCAGGAGCTCGAGCAGAGGCTTGCCCTGCAGGAGCAGCTGCTCGAGCAGGAACGCAGACGCGAGCAGCAGACCCAGATGATCACGGCGCTCGCCTCGGACTACCGCAGCGTCTACTTCATTGACCTGGATAGCGACAGTGGCGTGTGCTACCAGGCCCGCGCTGGTGCCGAGAAGGGCTTGTCGGCTGGCGAGACCTTCCGCTATCTGAACGCCTTCACCGCATACGCGGACAACTACATCACAGAGCAGTACCACGACGAGTTCATCCGCTTCATCCAACCGGAGGCGGTGAGGGAGGCCCTGGGTGAGAACAGGGTGATCTCGTACCGCTATATGGTGCACCTCGATGGCCGCGACTCCTACGAGATGATCCGCATGTCCGGCGTGAACACGAAGGACAACGAGGACGGCGCCGTTCACGCCGTGGGTGCGGCCCTCATGGACGTGGACGCAGAGACGCGCAAGGCCTTGGCGCAAAACCAGGTGCTGAGCGACGCGCTCGAGGCTGCCGAGCGTGCCAACAAGGCAAAGACCTCGTTCCTCTCCAACATGAGCCACGAGATCCGCACCCCCATGAACGCCATCATCGGCCTCGACAACATCGCGCTCAACGACCCCGACACGCCCCAGAAGACCAGGGAGTTCCTCGAGAAGATCGGGGCTTCGGCAGAGCACCTGTTGGGCCTCATCAACGACATCCTCGACATGTCGCGCATCGAGAGCGGACGGATGGTGCTCCGGGAGGAGGAGTTCTCGTTCTCGCAGCTGCTCGAGGCCATCAACACCATGTTCAGCGGCCAGTGTGAGGACCGCGGGCTGAACTACCAGTGCAACATCATCGGCGAGGTGGATCGAAACTACATCGGCGACAACATGAAGCTTCGCCAGGTGCTCATCAACATCCTCGGCAACGCCGTCAAGTTCACCCCCAAGGGCGGAAGCGTCACGATGGACGTCGAGCGCATCGCTCACTTCGAGAGCCAGTCGACGCTGCGCTTCACCATCTCCGACACGGGCATCGGCATGAGCGAGGAGTTCCTGCCGCACATCTTTGACACGTTTGCCCAAGAGGACTCCTCTGCGACAAACAGGTACGGGAGCTCTGGCCTGGGAATGGCGATAACCAAGATCATCGTCGAGATGATGAACGGCACCATCAAGGTGGAGAGCGTGAAGGGGGAGGGCTCGACGTTCTATGTAACCGTTACGCTCTCTGACGCCCAACATGCCGAAGGCGAGGTGGATCCCACCGAAATCCAGCCGCAAGACATGGTGGTGCTCATCGTGGACGACGATCCCGTGGCGTGCGAGCATGCCAAGCTCGTCCTGGGAAAGGCCGGCATCGCGTCGGAGGTTGCCGAGAGCGGGGCCAAGGCCGTGGAAATGGTGCGCCTGCGCCACGCGCGTCGCAACCCCTACAACCTTATCTTGATCGACTGGCAGATGCCCGAGATGGACGGCGTGGAGGCCACGCGCCAGATCCGCTCCATCATCGGCAACGAGTCTGCCATCGTGATCCTGACGGCCTACAAGTGGGATGACATCCTGGAGGAGGCGCTCGAGGCCGGCGTGGACAGCATCATCCCCAAGCCCCTCTTTGCCGAGACGGTCATCGAGGAGTTCAAGTCGGCCATGAAGCGCAAGGGGGCGGCAAGCAAGGGCGTCCACAAGGCGGACCTGACGGGCAGGAGGATTCTGCTTGCGGAGGACATGCAGGTCAACGCCGAGATCATGATGATGGTCCTCAAGATGCGCGAGATGGAGGTCGACCTTGCCGAGAACGGCAGGATCGCCGTCGAGAAGTTCTCGTCGCATCCTGAGGGGTACTACGACGCCGTGCTCATGGACATGCGCATGCCCGAGATGGATGGTCTCGAGGCGACGCAGACCATTCGCGCCATGGAGCGTGCGGACGCCAAGGCGATACCCATCATCGCCCTGACCGCAAACGCCTTTGACGAGGACGTGCAGAGGAGCCTCCAGGCGGGTCTGAACGCCCACCTCACCAAGCCCGTGCAGCCCGACTCGCTCTTCGAGACCCTGGAGAGCCTCATCCAGGACTAGCCTTTGCCGTCTGCGGCGGCGAGAAGGCGCTCGCCGCACAAAGGGGTGGGACCCCTAAGTGCTGTACAGCACTTAGGGGTCCCACCCCTTTGTGCGGCGAGCGCCTTCTCGCCGCCGCAGACGGCAAAGGCTAGTCCTGGATGAGGCTCTCCAGGGTCTCGAAGAGCGAGTCGGGCTGCACGGGCTTGGTGAGGTGGGCGTTCAGACCCGCCTGGAGGCTCCTCTGCACGTCCTCGTCAAAGGCGTTTGCGGTCAGGGCGATGATGGGTATCGCCTTGGCGTCCGCACGCTCCATGGCGCGAATGGTCTGCGTCGCCTCGAGACCATCCATCTCGGGCATGCGCATGTCCATGAGCACGGCGTCGTAGTACCCCTCAGGATGCGACGAGAACTTCTCGACGGCGATCCTGCCGTTCTCGGCAAGGTCGACCTCCATCTCGCGCATCTTGAGGACCATCATCATGATCTCGGCGTTGACCTGCATGTCCTCCGCAAGCAGAATCCTCCTGCCCGTCAGGTCCGCCTTGTGGACGCCCTTGCTTGCCGCCCCCTTGCGCTTCATGGCCGACTTGAACTCCTCGATGACCGTCTCGGCAAAGAGGGGCTTGGGGATGATGCTGTCCACGCCGGCCTCGAGCGCCTCCTCCAGGATGTCATCCCACTTGTAGGCCGTCAGGATCACGATGGCAGACTCGTTGCCGATGATGGAGCGGATCTGGCGCGTGGCCTCCACGCCGTCCATCTCGGGCATCTGCCAGTCGATCAAGATAAGGTTGTAGGGGTTGCGACGCGCGTGGCGCAGGCGCACCATTTCCACGGCCTTGGCCCCGCTCTCGGCAACCTCCGACGCGATGCCGGCCTTTCCCAGGACGAGCTTGGCATGCTCGCACGCCACGGGATCGTCGTCCACGATGAGCACCACCATGTCTTGCGGCTGGATTTCGGTGGGATCCACCTCGCCTTCGGCATGTTGGGCGTCAGAGAGCGTAACGGTTACATAGAACGTCGAGCCCTCCCCCTTCACGCTCTCCACCTTGATGGTGCCGTTCATCATCTCGACGATGATCTTGGTTATCGCCATTCCCAGGCCAGAGCTCCCGTACCTGTTTGTCGCAGAGGAGTCCTCTTGGGCAAACGTGTCAAAGATGTGCGGCAGGAACTCCTCGCTCATGCCGATGCCCGTGTCGGAGATGGTGAAGCGCAGCGTCGACTGGCTCTCGAAGTGAGCGATGCGCTCGACGTCCATCGTGACGCTTCCGCCCTTGGGGGTGAACTTGACGGCGTTGCCGAGGATGTTGATGAGCACCTGGCGAAGCTTCATGTTGTCGCCGATGTAGTTTCGATCCACCTCGCCGATGATGTTGCACTGGTAGTTCAGCCCGCGGTCCTCACACTGGCCGCTGAACATGGTGTTGATGGCCTCGAGCAGCTGCGAGAACGAGAACTCCTCCTCCCGGAGCACCATCCGTCCGCTCTCGATGCGCGACATGTCGAGGATGTCGTTGATGAGGCCCAACAGGTGCTCTGCCGAAGCCCCGATCTTCTCGAGGAACTCCCTGGTCTTCTGGGGCGTGTCGGGGTCGTTGAGCGCGATGTTGTCGAGGCCGATGATGGCGTTCATGGGGGTGCGGATCTCGTGGCTCATGTTGGAGAGGAACGAGGTCTTTGCCTTGTTGGCACGCTCGGCAGCCTCGAGCGCGTCGCTCAGCACCTGGTTTTGCGCCAAGGCCTTGCGCGTCTCTGCGTCCACGTCCATGAGGGCCGCACCCACGGCGTGAACGGCGCCGTCCTCGTTGTCCTTCGTGTTCACGCCGGACATGCGGATCATCTCGTAGGAGTCGCGGCCATCGAGGTGCACCATATAGCGGTACGAGATCACCCTGTTCTCACCCAGGGCCTCCCTCACCGCCTCCGGTTGGATGAAGCGGATGAACTCGTCGTGGTACTGCTCTGTGATGTAGTTGTCCGCGTATGCGGTGAAGGCGTTCAGATAGCGGAAGGTCTCGCCAGCCGACAAGCCCTTCTCGGCACCAGCGCGGGCCTGGTAGCACACGCCACTGTCGCTATCCAGGTCAATGAAGTAGACGCTGCGGTAGTCCGAGGCGAGCGCCGTGATCATCTGGGTCTGCTGCTCGCGTCTGCGTTCCTGCTCGAGCAGCTGCTCCTGCAGGGCAAGCCTCTGCTCGAGCTCCTGGTTTCGCGCTCGGTTTTCCGCAGCGGCCGTCTCTTGCTCAAGAAGCAGCTGGGCGTTCTTGCGGCCCTGCGAGATGATGAAGGCAAACATCGAGACGAGGGCCGCAATCGTCAGAAGTGACTGGATGACGCTGCGTATGATGATGTCATCGGAGATCGAGCCGATGCGCTCGCTGATGACGCTTTCGCGGATGAGGTACGTCAGCAGCCAGTTGGTGCCTTCGATGGGCGCAAAGCTCAATGTCTCCTCGATGCCGTTATAGGTAAACGACACCTCGCCCCGCTGACCGTTTTCGAACGCCTCGATAAACGTATCGTACGAATAGCCATCGTCAAACTGTGCGTTCGTCATGGCAGAGAGGAGGTTGTCCTCTACGGCAAGGCCACCTAGGACCGTGTTGCTCAACGCGATGCCGGAGTTGGTGTAGATGTTGCAGAAGGTCGCCTCGTTTTCCAGCGACTCCATCGAAACGCCCCTGAGCATCTCGTTCATGTCTATCTCTATGAAGCATGCGAGCAGGTGGGTCTCCTCGACCGTAAGGTCTGCTGGCATGGCAATGACGACCTTCTTGTCGGGGGTCTCCAGGTTGAGGATGGAAATCTCCGGTCCGCTAATCGTCTTTGGGTTAAAGCGGTACATGCCGATGTCGTCCTGCGTGCCCTGCGACGTGTAGATGACGCCCTCATCGTCGACAAAGGCAAACTTGTCAAGGTGGTAGATGGTCTTCAGGCGCCCCTGGTATTGCCTAAAGTGCTCGAAGTCGCTCAGGTCCTCATCTGACATGAGTCCGATTGCCACGGACATGTCATTGATGTATTCCTGCAGGTTGGCAGCGACGACCTGTTCCCTGCGGCCCGCCAGCTCGTCAAGGTACAGCAAGCTGACCGCACGTGCCGCCTTCTTGGTGTCCCGTGCGGCGCTTTGTCCCATCCAAACGGTGCCAAGCACGACGATGATTGCAACAATGATGCTGCCGACAAGGGCTATGCGTGTTGTGTTGGCCTTCTTTTCACCCATGTACATTCACCCTCCCACATCACTAGTCAATCGTAGCAGCCATGTGTTGCAAGAGAGGCAACGCTTAGGTGAAAAGCCGCAGATGGACTAACCTCTGTGCTACGCTGTCAGCTCTCAGACAACGTCGGCCAGAGGAGACCAGCTATGGTGGCACACAGCCTGGAGCGCCGCATCAACGCAATCATGAATGGCTATGGTGACGAGGCGGCCTTCTTCGAGAGACACAAGAGCATCTTTCCGCGGCGCAGCGCAATCTACCGCTTGGTGGAGGAGATACGCGCCCTCATGTTTCCCGGGTACTTTGACGATGACTCCCCTGCAGGCGAGAGCAGCTCCACGCTGGTGGGCGAGCGCCTCATGCGCATCGAGCGCATCTTGGGCGAGCAGGTGCGTCGAGCCCTCCTCTACGCCGATCACAACCTCGCAGAAGAGGAGGCGTGCGAGCGAGCCGCCGTCATTGCCGAGGAGTTCTGCGACGAGCTTCCCCGGCTCCAGCAGCTGCTGCTGAAGGATGCCGAGGCGGCATTTGAGGGAGACCCCGCGGCCCAGAGTCGCGAGGAGGTCATCCTGTGCTACCCCGGCATGCACGCCATCCTGGTGCATCGCATTGCGCACGAGCTGTATGTGCGCAACGTCCCCCTTATTCCACGCCTCATGAGCGAGCAGGCGCACAGCGCCACGGGCATCGACATCCATCCGGGCGCCACGATCGGCGAATACTTCTTCATCGATCACGGAACGGGCGTGGTCATTGGCGAGACGACCGAGATCGGAACGCACGGAAAGATCTACCAGGGCGTCACGCTGGGCGCGGCCTCAACGCGCAAGGGCCAGGCGCTCTCTGGCGTCAAGCGCCACCCCACCCTGGGCGACTACGTCACGGTCTACTCAAACGCGAGCGTCTTGGGAGGCGACACCGTCATCGGATCTGGGTCGGTCATTGGCGGCAGCGCCTTTGTGGTCGAGTCGGTGCCCGAAAACGCGCGCGTGGGCGTCAAGGACCAAGAGGTGGTCGTTCGCCGCGTGGGCGAGCCAGAGCCCGTCTGGTGCTACGAGATCTGACCACACAAAGGGGTCCCACCCTTTCGTGCGGTACCGCACGAAAGGGTGGGACCCCTTTGCGCCATGCGAACACGGTTTGCCTTACCACTTGCGATGCGGCCGTGGATTGACCAGCTTGTCGATGCAGAGCGCCAGCTCGCCCAGATACATCAGCTCGCGTGGGTCTCCCACCCACCTCAGCTCCGGCACGTACGCCATCGGCACGGTGCGCCAGATCCATTCGCGCAGCTCGTCCATGTCGCGCACCAGCGGTGACGACACATAGATGGCATCGGGCGAGACCGTGCAGATGCTCGCGGTCAGGTAGTTTGCCACAAGCTCGGTCATGCCCTCGTACGTCCAGACCATCTCGTACGGATCGCCCGAGAATCCCATCAGCCAGGCGACGGGCTCGAGCTCGCCCGCGTAGTTGAGGCGGCCCTTGACCAGGTGGCCATCGGCCACGACGCCCTCGCTGCACGGAATCTTGCCTGTCTGCTGGATGTGGAACACCACCGAGTCAAAGTCCGTCTGGCTCATGTAGCAACCCATGGCCGCCGCGTTTGCGTCGTTGTCCATGTAGACCTCGATGCCATAGCGGCGTTCCAGCTCGCGCCCCAGGTCGTAGTCGCGGATGTCTGACGCCGGCATCGAAACCGACTCGCGGTTGATGATGCCCGGCATGGCGATGCCCACCGCGTCAAGCTCGCGGACGTTGACTCCATCCACCTTGACGGTAGCCAGCACATCCTCGATGTCGCGGAAGTTCACGTGCTTCTTGTATACCGTGCCATCGGCGACAATGCCCTTGTTGGCAAACACGCGGTAGCCGATGACGGAGGTGTCCTCTCGGTGGGTGACCGAGACGACCATGACGTCCTTGGTGTCGTCGATGGGCCGCTGGATCATGAGCTCCTTGCCGGCCGGCGCCTGCTCCACGCCTTCGCCCAGCGCGTCAAGCAGGAGGTGCAGGGTCGCCTCGACGTCAAAGCGCGAGAAGATCTCGCCCGGGATCTCCATGACGAGCGCATTGGGATAGGCGTCCTGCGCATCTTTGCGCCGGTACCCCAGCTGAGGTGCGACCATGACCACGTCGTAATGGTTCCTGCGCTTGATGGCCAAGTCGAGCGGCGTCGCCGTGAACTCGTAGTGCAGCGAGAGGGACTCCGCGAGCGCGTTGAGCTTGCGCTCGTACATGGTGGTGGTGATGCCCGCGGTGCAGCACAGCAGCACGTGCAGCGACCCGCGGTTGTCGGTGCGTTCCAGCACCTCGGTCATCTCGAGGAAGAGCTCCTTGGAACGGAGCTCGTCGTTGAGCTCGAAGCGCACGTGGAACATGGGAGCGCCGTCGTTCTTGCGCACGATCATCAGCTCCACGACCTCGGGCTGGCCATCGGGCTGCGGATAGAACGTGATCTTGCCAAACATCGTGGCCGTGGCAAGGCCGATGTGCTCGTTGTCCTTCCAGGTGATGGTGCAGCCCTCGATGCGCCGCGAAAGGACCCACTCGCGGTAGAGCCTGCCGGCCTCGCCCACGCCAATCCAGGACTCCTGGCAATAGGGCATGTGGCGATGCACCTTACCGTCGGGAAGCTCGCCCAAAGGAACGATCTGGTTGTAGAGCACGCAGTGATGATGGTCGCGGACCATGATGTCGTCGTGGTAGTGGCCGGCATACCACATCTTGAGGCGATCTCGGTCCAGCTTCTCGTCGACCTGCTGCAGGAAGGCGGAGATCGCGTCATCCTGCTCGCGGCTCTCGTCGTAGTGGCGCGCCATGGCAAAGCGGCGGAGCTTTCGGGGCACGTCGTGGCTGAACACGTAGTCGACGCTGAAGTCGACCTTCTCGAGGTTCTCCCAGCCCTCATCAAGCTCTGCCTGGCTTGGGATCTCGCGTGGCCACCACGTCTCGCCCGCCCTGCGGCTCGCGATGTCATGCGATGGCGCGCCGCCCATGCAGAACCAGCGTCCGTAGCTGCCCATCTCGTACACCTGGCCACGAAGGAGGTGGATGACGTGGCGCGCGCCGGGAAGGCGGGCCACCTTGCCCCCATGCCACTTGGTGGTCGGGAAGCTGTCGAGCAGGTCGTAGTTCTCGTGGTTGCCGTCAACAAAGAGCGTGGTCCACGGCCGGCTCTCGAGCCAGTCGATGAAGAACTTCTCCTCCAGGGTGATCGGGTTGTTCCAGACCAGGCCAAAGTCCCCGCAGATGACCACGAAGTCACTGCGCTTGAGCTTTGTCCCCTCCGGCCACCGATCGGGCGTGAGCTTGCCTATGTCAAGCCACCCGTGGATGTCACCCGTGACGAAGACGGCCATGGTCCACACCTCTCGACAAGAAAATACAGTCAGTCATAAGACAAGGTATCAGCACGTCTTTGGTATGGTCAATCATGCTATCTGCGAGGGGTATCGTTTCATTGGGTCACATGCAGCGCGTGTCTCACTGAACCCCAAGCAGCTCCTCCACAAGAGACACGCCCTCGAACACCATGCGATCACAATGGACGTGACGGTCCTGGCCCGCCTCGGCGCAGCGGCGTAGCAGCTCGGCGCACGTTATCACGCCGCCGTGGTTTTCCTTCATCGTGCGCACGAGGCCGGATGTCGTCTTGGGGTCTGCCAGCCCCTCGACGCCCAGGGCCATGAGGGCTCCCACGCAGGCACCGCAGACGCTGCCCGAATGCATGCCGCGACCAAATGCCTGCGCCACGGCATAGGCCTGTTCGCCTCCCATGTCGCTGCGCTCGGCAAAGGGCACGAGAACGGCTTGGGCGCAGTTGTAGTGGGGGCTCGCAATCTTTCTGAGCTCCTTGGCGCGGTCGAGATAGACACCCATGTGACTCCCCCTCATCTCCGTTGGGCAGCATTGTCATGAAAAGGGTACGACAACTTGCGTCACAATGGACGGTGGATGCAGCGTTTGGCAAGCGGCGAGGGGGCATCAACTATGGGCGACATCATGGTCATAGGCATCGCGGGAGGAACCGGCAGCGGAAAGACCACCATAACGGGCCAGATTTCTGAGCGGCTGGGAGACGAGGTCACCGTCATCACCCATGACAACTACTATCGCGCGCATCACGAGATGACCTACGAGGAACGGACGCTGCTCAACTACGACCATCCCGACGCCTATGAGACGGAACTTCTGGTCGAGCACCTGGCCGCCCTGCGCCGCGGCGAGTCGGTTGAGGTCCCGGTGTATGACTTCACGACCTACGACCGCACCGACCGCACCACCACGGTGAAGCCGTCGCGCGCCATCATCGTGGAGGGCATCGTCATCTTTGCGCATCCCGAGCTGCGTGACCTCATGGACGTGAAGGTCTTTGTCGACGCCGATGCCGACGTCCGCATCCTTCGGCGCATCCTGCGCGACGTGCAGGAGCGTGGCCGCAGCCTGGAAAGCGTCATCAACCAGTACCTGACGACGGTAAAGCCCATGCACGAGGCCTTCGTCGAGCCCTCAAAGCGCTATGCGGACATCATCATTCCCACGGGAGGGCAGAACCTCGTGGCGCTCGACATGCTCGTAAACCGCATCCAGGCTCATCTGGACGGTGAGTAACGGGACGCCCTAGCGCCTCGATACGCCACCCTTGAGTTCCTCCTTGCGCTGATACATGAGCGCATCCGCGCGCTCGAAGACCTCATGCAGGCGCGCATCGCTGCCAGCTGCGTACTCCGCGATGCCCGCGGCGACAACCGGGCTGCCCGTCCCCCTGTTAGCTTGTGACTGGGCTTGCAGCTCGGCCATTATCTGCTGTCGACGCTCGTAGTCAGATCCCTGCAGCAGCACGACGAACTCGTCGCCACCGATGCGGAAGACCGGGCTGTGCTTGAAGAGCTGGCAGATCATGCTGCACGCCTGGCGGATGTAGTCGTCCCCCGCCTTATGGCCCAGCGTGTCGTTCACCTGCTTGAGGTCGTTGACGTCGCACACCACGACGGCCAGGTCGCCAAGGTCTCCGCCTAAGATCTGCTCGTTGAGCTCCGCCTCCCTGGTGACGTAGGCATGCTTGCTCTTCACGCCGGTCAGCGGGTCGCGGTTTGCTATCTGCTGCGCCTCGACCTCGCGACGCTGCATGATGGCAAAGTTGCTGAGCATGATTCCCAACGAAAACGTGAACGACCCCGCCATCACCGCGATGCCCCGGGCTATGGAGCTGTTGAGCGTCTCCATGGTCTGGCGCAGGTACTCCTCGTCCGCGTCGGCCAGCACGGCGCCAGACTCGTTGCCAAAGTACTCGTGCACGCTCTCCATGGCCTTGCCGGTCGCGTCACCCGTCGTTTGTCCCATCCACGCGAGCGAGGCAAAGAGGACGAGCGCAAGGAGCACCACCCAGCTGATGATGGACTTTCCAAACCTGCGCTCCTCGTCGTGCAAGAGCAGGTGGCGGAAGAAGAGGAAGCCCAGAATGGCCCACACGGTAAACAGAAAGTACGACTCCGTTGCCATGCTCCCTTCCGAGAGGAGGCTCGGCAGCATGAGGTACGCGCCGATCAGCGCCATGAGCGCGGTACCGACGGCGCCGGATATGCTTTCGCGCGCATCACGCCTGAGACGTCCTTCGCGCAGCGCGCAAACCGAGACAAAGCCGTAGACAAACGTCGCGCCAAGCGTCGTCACGTCAACGATCCAGCCGATGGCCGTCCTGCCCAGCAAGGGGACAAAGACCGAAACGGCAACGATGAGCTGGATCGCCCTCGCAGGAATCGCCCGCCCATTCAGCTCGTCAAGGCCCAACGAGACGACATGGTCCTTTGCCAGGGCATACAGCAATCTGCTCAGCGCAACCATGTTGCCCACGAGGCTCGACAGTATGAGCGCGAGAAGCGCGAACATGAGGATGCCGACACCGGCCCCACCAAGGTAGTAGCGCGCCGCAAAGAAGGCAGGAATGCCCTCGATGCCCTGGGCAGAGCCGTGGGCCTGAATGTACTCGTACCAGCTGCCGTACTGCGTAGGATACGCCGTGACGGAAAGGAGCGTGACAAACACGTAGAGCGCCGTGGTGGACACGAGCGCCACCACCAAGACCCTGAATGACCGGTCGGCGGAAAAGGAGAACTCGCCCGACAGGTGCGAGATGCTCTCGAAGCCGATGAAGGCCCACGACGACATGCACGCCACGTGCATCACCTGGGAGATGGCGTCCGACCCGGGAACAAACCCAGGTTCAAAGCTAAACTGCGCAGCGTCGCGTCCGAACAGGCTGCCCGCAAAGCAGATCGTTATCCCCACCGAAAAGATGAGCGCCATGACGACCATGGCAAACGAAAGGCCCCTCTTCCTCGACTGGCAGAAGTAGCCGGCAAGCAGGATGGCGCCGACCGAAAGAAGCACCTCACCCAGATAGACGTCGTAGCCAAACAGCTGGTAGAGCTTGCCGACACGGAAGAGGTCGCCTACAAAGAAGCGGGCAAAGAGCGGCAGCGAGGTGGCGTTTGCCCACAGAATGGCGGCGTAGGTGAGGCACAGAAACCATGCGACGAGCACGCCGTGGTCAAAGCCAAAGACGTCGCGCGCATAGGCGTACACGCCTCCGGGTCCCGCATGCAGGCTCATCAGGTAGTGATAGTTGTGGGCGATCACCAGCATGATCGCAAGGCCGACCAACATGCCAAGCACGCTGCCCATGGGTCCGGCCTCTGCAAGATAGGTGCTTCCCGTGATGACAAGCGAACCCCAGCCGATGCTGGTTCCGATCGAGAAAGCCCAGGCAGCCATCGGTGAAAGGTAGGATTGCAGAGCCCCCTTCCCTTTCCCTTGATGAGTCGCTTTGTCAGCCATGCCGCTTGACCCCCACAACGCTCGTCGACCTTCACCAAGATAGTATCTAAGTGAAGGAACTTATGCGCATATCAGTCGGCCGACGAACCAGTCGCTTCAGCTCTTTGGCCCGTGAATCATACGAAGCTTGTGGTGGGCACGACA
Source organism: uncultured Coriobacteriaceae bacterium (assembly GCA_902797175.1). Lineage (GTDB taxonomy): Bacteria > Actinomycetota > Coriobacteriia > Coriobacteriales > Atopobiaceae > UBA1367. The sequence continues at coordinate 35,659 of CADBRX010000087.1, forward strand.
GACGCTGGTGTAGCTGTCGTTTCCGCCCAGCTGCACCTGGCTTCCCTCGGTGACCATGACGCCCTTCTCGTCAAAGCGCGCGACGCACGTTGCCGCCTTGCCGCACCAGCACACGGTTTTGATCTCCTCTATGACATCTGCCCAGGCAAGCAGCCAGAGCGATCCCTCGAAGAGGTTCCGCTGGAAGTCGGTGCGCAGTCCATACGCAATGACGGGGACGCCGTACACATCGACGATGTCGGTCAGAAAGGCCACCTGCTCCTTGGTGCAGAACTGCGCCTCGTCAATGATCACGCAGTCATAGGAGCTGATTTCCTGCTGGCTCATCTGCATGAGGCGCTCGACTGAGATGCACGGGCGTGAGAGGCCGATGCGCGACGCCATGACCCCGTCGCCATCACGGTTGTCCAGCGCCGGCTTGGCCAGAAGGGCCCTCTGGCCCTTCTCCTGGTAGTTGTAGGCGACCATCAGCGCATTGGCAGTCTTTGAGCTGCCCATCGAGCCGTAGCGGAAGTAGAGCTTTGCCATGGCGAACCCCCTTGGGACGTTAGCGGTTGTCCTCGTCAGACTCCATGAACGTCTTGTACGTCATGCGGCCAAAGACGAATGCCACCCAGGCACACACAAGTCCGCGAATGGCGGTCAGGGCCACATAGGCGGTCTGGCCAACCTGCTCGATGAGCAGGGCGTTGCCGCCTCCCAGCAGCTCGCGCGCCGCGTCAACCGCATAGACGGCGCACATGACGGCGCAGAACCCGTTGAGGATGATGCGAGCCTGCTTGCTTTGCATGAAGGAGTTCCACCCATTGTCATTGCCAGCCATGCTGACCTCCCCCGCCTTGAAATCCTTGTCGCGCAACCCCGTTGAGCAACCAAGTCATGTTAGCATGACAAACGACAACTGAAACCAGCTGAAAGGATGACCATGAGCAAGATCGTGTTTCTCGACGTGGACGGGACCCTCATCAACTACGATGCCGTCTGCCCCGAATCCGCAAAGCGCGCCGTTGAGGAGGCCCGTGCACACGGCCACAAGGTGTATATCTGCACCGGTTGCTCCAAGGCAGAGATCGAGCAGCGCGACCTGCCCGAGCTTGACGGCATGATCGGCGCCAACGGCGGCTACGTTGAGGACGATGGCCAGGTGGTCATGCACCAGGCGCTCACCGTTGAGCAGGTCAAGCATATCGTCGACTGGTGCAACGAGCGACACTTGGGCTTCTACCTCGAGGCCAACAGCGGCATGTACATCAACAGCTGGTTTGTCGAGCAGGCACCCGCAGTCATGTACAAGTACGCCATGGGCAAGGGCGCGACCGAGGAGGCCGCGAAAGCCGCTGGCCAGAGCTTCGTCAACTCCATGATCCGCACTGACGACCTGTATCGCGACGACGTGAACAAGGTCAGCTTCATCCTCTCCAGCTATCAGGACCATCTTGACAGCCGTGTCGAGTTCCCCGACATGGAGGCCAACACCTGGGGCGGCAAGGACGAGCAGGCGCTCTTTGGCGACCTGGGACCCAAGGGCATCACCAAGAAGCACGCCATCGAGGTGCTGCTCGAGCATCTGGGCGCAGATCAGGCCGACACCATCAGCTTTGGCGACGCCAAGATCGATCTTTCCATGTTTGAGCTCTGCGCCTTCAACGTGGCCATGGGCAACGGCGGTCCCGAGATCAAGGCGGCGGCAGACTACATCACCGACGACGTGGACGATGACGGCCTCTACAATGCCTTCAAGCACCTGGACCTGATCTAGGCCCGCAGTCGTTACCGATACTCTGACGACGCCCGCAGTGTCCATCCACTGCGGGCGTTGTCATGGACGAGCAGCTCTTTTCTCGACCGGAGGGCTCCGCAGAGCAAGGGTTAACGTTTCTGACACTTCTTATGGCGTAGCATAATGATGTATGACAGAGGGCTTCGAGGGGTAAGGCTATGGCAACGATTGGCACGAGGTTCAGGAAGTGGGTCCTTGCCCAGCGCATCGACGGAATCGCTCCGACCGCCGTTGACACCGACCACATGCGCATCAAGCTCATGACCGTCACCGCAGAGGTCAACATCTACGCTGGCCTGGACGGCAGCGAGGAGATTGCCGAATACCGCATCGTCCGCCACCTTGACAACGAGCCCATCTTCTTCCTGCATGTGCTGCTTGACGACCTCGAGCGCGCAAAGGAGCTCTTTGAGGAGATGGTCGAGGCCCTCGAGAGCGAAAACGAGCAGCAGGCGACGCATGTCCTTCTGTGCTGCACCTCTGCCCTCACCACCACGCTCTTTGCCTCGAAGATGGGCGACGTCGCCATTGCGCTGTCGCTTGACTACGACTTCACGGCCATGCCCGTCACCGAGGCGCTCCAGCCGGGAGGCGACTGGGCTGCCGTGCTGCTGGCCCCCCAAGTGAGCCATATGCGCCAGCAGATCATGGATGCCCATCCCAACGCCGTGGTGTTCGAGATTCCTGGCAAGGTCTTTGGCAGCTTTGATGCTGCCGCGGCGCTGCAGCTGGTGATGCACGCCCTGCATGACGTCCAGACGCCCATCACACGACACAACGACCTTCGGGCCACACGTGACCTCGCAAACGACCGTCGCATCCTCATCATCACCCTCTTCACGCTACGCGACCATTCCCGCGTTGGCTATCGGCTGTTTGACCATGGCGTCATTGCAAGCGAGGGCGCCGTACGCAAGCCGCGCCTCGACTTTCGAGACATCGAGGACCTCATCGAGACGCTCCCCGGGCGTGGCGTGGCCATCGACAACCTGGATGCCGTGGGCATTGCCGTGCCAGGCGTTGCCTATCGCGGCACCGTGACGCTGGAGGGAATCGTCGAGGGCACCCATGACCTGCGCGGCCACATCGAGGGGCGCTTTGGCATCAAGACCTACGTGGACAACAACTGCAATGCCGCCGCCGTGGGGTGCTACGTCAGCCAGGACAAGTACGAGAACCTCGTGTTCTTCCGCCACGCCTTCGGACACGCTGCGGGAGGCCTGGGCACCATCATCGATGGCCGCCTGCTCAAGGGCAGGGGCAATCTGGCCGGTGAGCCACGCTACTACGAGAATCTCTTTGCGTTGGACATGCCTTTCGACGACGCCCTCTGGAGCGAAGAAGGGCTCTTCCAAATCGCCAAGAATGTGTGCGCCGTAAGCATCGCCCTCACCGCACCCGAGGCAATCTACCTGGGCGTGGACACCGTCGACGACATGGACGAGCTACGCCAGGCACTCTGCAAGATCTTCCCACCCGAACACGTGCCGCCGCTCTATGTCGTAGACGACTACATCGAGCGCGTCTATCTGGGCGAGATGGCCATCTGCCTGCAGAAGCTGCACGACCCGACCTATCGCTCGCTCGGCATCTCGTAACGGTCGCCACGCCGCGCTTGAGGGCCTCATCCCCGTACGACGCCGGCGGCAGCACGGGCTATGCGTCAAGGAGGAGCACCGATACGCCGATGTCGTACTCGCGAATGGGCGTGCCGTGCATCTCGGCCAGGGAGTACGCAACCTCACCACGCTCGACGGCCTCGGCTCCGGAGATGAGTTCGTCGATGGTGCCCACGTCAACGGGACAGTCGGCATGGCAAGGCCATATGGAGACAATCTCGTCCGCACGCGTGCGCAGGCGCCTCAGGCTGTGGATGTAGGCCGGCAGCGAGCGCATGGCTCCGAACATGAAGATGCGGCCGTTGCGCTGGATGGGGTCGCCCGCAAAGAGCATGCCGGTCGTGCGGTCAAGAAGCGCCATCGAGCCCGGTGTGTGGCCCGGCAGCGCGATGGCCTCAAGCTCGCGGCCGCCCAAGTCAATCACGTCGCCATCCCACACGGGCACGACCTGCCCGGAAGTGAGCGCACGCAGCTGCGGATGGACCAGCTCACAGGGACTCACGTAGATGCGCTCGAACGCGGCGTTGCCCGCCACGTGGTCGCGGTCGGCATGGGTGTTGAGGAGCGCAAGCGGAAGCGTGGTCAGCTCCTCCGCGAGCTCGCGCGCGTTGTCGACGGTCATGCCGCTGTCAAGCAGGAGCGCCTGCTCGTCTCCCGTCAGAAGGAAGAAGCGGACACCGCGATCCTCATAGCGCCACGTACGCCCGTCAATCTGAATCCAGTTCTCGTTTGCCATGCTCTACCTCCTCATATATGCGTTTGCCTGCAATTGTAACGCACGGGGCCAGAAGGTCGGACCCTGTGGTCCCGAAGCTTTTGGCATGCGCATCGGATACCATAGCCAGTGACCGTTCTTTGTTCCGACACGTCAGAAGGAGGCCGCCATGGCCGACGTCGAGCACCCCATGGGCATCAAGACCGTAGGCGAGGCAAGCGCCGTCGCCACCCACATGCTGCGTCACGAGGACATCAATGGCTCGAACCGCCTGTTTGGCGGACGCCTCATGGAATGGATCGACGACGCGGCCGGCATCGCGGCGCGCCTGCAGTGCGGAGGCAACGTCACCACCGCCGCCATCGACACGCTCGAGTTCAAGCACCCGGCCTACCTCAACGACATCGTGGTCATCGAGGCGTGGGTCACGCACGTGGGCAACACCTCAATGGAGGTTCGCGCCGACACCTATGTAATCGACCCGGCAAGCGGAGAGCGCACAATGATCAACCACGCCTACCTCACCGAGGTGTGCGTGGATGACGAGGGCCATCCCATGACGGTGCCCTGGGGCCTCGTGGCCACCACGCCCGAGCAGCACGAGGAATGCGACGGGGCACGTCGTCGCGCCGAGATCCGCAAGATGCGCCGTGCGGAGGGCGTATAGCCCATGGAAGAGAAGAGCCAAAGCGCCACGGCCGCCTTCCTCCCTACCACCCGCCGCGAGATGCATGAGCGGGGCTGGGATCAGTGCGACTTTGTCTACGTCAGCGGAGACGCCTACGTAGACCACCCCTCCTTTGGGCCCGCCATCATCAGCCGCCTGCTCGAAGCCAACGGCTACAAGGTGGGCATCATCGCACAGCCCGATTGGCGAGACCCCGCCAGCGTCACCGTCCTGGGAGAGCCGCGGCTGGGCTTTTTGGTCTCGTCGGGCAACATGGACTCCATGGTCAACCATTACACCGTGGCAAAGCGCCGACGCTCAAAGGACTACTACTCCCCCGGCGGCAAGATGGGCCTGCGCCCCGACCACGCATGCGTGGTCTACGGCAACCTCATCCGTCGCACCTACAAGCGCACGCCCATCATCTTGGGGGGCATCGAGGCGTCCCTGCGCCGGCTTGCCCACTACGACTACTGGTCCGACTCGCTCAAGCGCTCCATCCTGCTCGACTCTGGCGCAGACCTCATCAGCTACGGCATGGGAGAGCACTCCATCGTAGAGATCGCCGATGCCCTGAACGCGGGCCTCGACGTGCATGACCTCACCTTCATTCAGGGGACGGTCTACCGCTCCCGCACGACCGAACAGTGCGTGGACCCCATCTTCCTTCCCACGTGGGAAGAGATCTCGCAGAGCAAAAGGGCCTATGCGCAAAGCTTTGGCGAGCAGTATCGCAACCTCAATCCCTTCTTGGGGCACCCCCTGGTGGAGGAGTACCCGCACGGCGTCTACGTGATACAGAACCCGCCGTCGACTCCGCTCACCACCGAGGAGTTTGACCAGGTATACGAGCTGCCCTACGCCCGCACGTGGCACCCCCGCTACGACAAGGAAGGCGGCATCCCGGCGCTTGCGGAGGTCAAGTTCTCGCTCACCGTCAACCGCGGATGCCTGGGGGACTGCGCCTTCTGCTCCCTCAACTTCCACCAGGGACGCATCATACAGACGCGCTCGGACGAGTCCATCCTCGCCGAGGCGGAACTCATGACGCATGACCCTGACTTCAAGGGATACATCCACGACGTGGGGGGTCCCACGGCGCAGTTCCGCATTCCCGCCTGCGCCAAGCAGCTCAAGGCGGGCGCTTGCACCGACCGCCGCTGCCTGAGCCCCAAGCCCTGCAAGGCGCTGCGCGTCACGCACAAGAGCTACCTCAAGCTGCTGCGCAAGCTACGTGAGGTGCCCGGCGTCAAAAAGGTCTTCGTGCGCAGCGGCATCCGCTTTGACTACGCCCTGCTTGACCCCGACCACGCCTTCATCCGCGAGCTGGCAAAGCACCACACGAGCGGCCAGCTGCGTCTGGCACCCGAGCATGTGTCGGACGAGGTCCTGTCCGTTATGGGAAAGCCGTCAAACGATGTCTACCAGGCCTTCTGCAAGGAGTTTGACGCCGCATCAAAGGCAGCCGGCAAAGAGCAGTACGTGCTCCCCTACCTCATGAGCAGCCACCCGGGCTCCACGATGAAGGTTGCCGTCGAGCTCGCCGAGTTCTGCCGCGACCTGGGCTACAACCCCGAACAGGTCAGCGACTTCTACCCCACGCCCTCGACCATCAGCACCTGCATCTACTACACGGGGCTCGACCCGCGCACCATGGAGCACGTGTACTGCCCGCGCGACCCGCACGAAAAGGCCATGCAGCGCGCACTCATCCAGTACCGCAACCCCAAGAACCGCGCGCTGGTCATCGAGGCGCTCAGGCGCGCGCACCGAGAGGACCTCATTGGCTACGGCCCCAAGTGCCTCGTGCGACCGGAGAAGGACGCGAGGGACAGGGGCGCGAAGGGCAAATCGGGGAACTCTCAAAACAGACGTAATGGCAAGCGCCATAATCAGCGCTCGCGGCAACCGTAGGTTTTCGCGGGGTGCCTGCTAGCGCGAGGCCTGCGCCACGGTCGAGCGCTCAACGATGGTGCCTGGAACCAGGATGTGCGGGATCTCCCCGCCTTCGGGCGGGTTGGTCGCAAGGTCAAAGGCGATGGCGCCCACCCGCGTGCCGTTGAAGCGATACGAGCTCAGATCCAGGTGTGGGATCACGCCGACCAGCGAGTCGTCCACGCCGATCACGCTCACGTCCTCGGGAACGCGCAGGCCCGCGTCGCGCAGGGCATAGATCACCCCCACCGCAATGGCGTCGTTCGACGCAAAGATGGCCGTGCAGGTCTCGTCCTGCGCAAGGCGCGCGCCCAGCTCGTATCCGCTATCCGCCGTCCAGTCGCCGTGAAAGGGCTCCACCACATGCAGGCCGCGCGTGCGCAAGGCCTGCTCCCAGCCCTTCTGACGGCTGACGTTGGCGTAGGAGTCGCGGCGGCCGCCCACAAAGCGAATCTCCCTGTGACCCTTCTGGGTCAGGTGGTTCACGATGGAGACAGCGCACCCCATCTGGTCGTTGCTCACGGTTGCGCAGTGAGAGTGGTGCCTCGTGCTGATGATGACGGTGGGCAGTGCCGCGGGCGGCTCGAACGAGGCGAAGTCGGAAGGGTCAGAGCCAAGGTAGAGTATCTGCCCGTCGACCGGCAGGGAGCTCATGCGACGCGACGCCTCGCTCAAGGTCGCCTCGTCATCGGGCAGCTGCAGCAGGGTCATGGCGTAGCGGTGCTGCGCCGCAGCCGTCGCCACCCCCTCGACCTGGTAACGCCTTCCCGTGGCGGCTATGTCGCCCGACATGGCCAAGCCGACGCTGTGGTAGCTTCCGGCGCGAAGGCTCCGCGCGGCAAAGCTGGGACGATAGCCCAACTCCGCCATGGCCGCCAGCACGCGCTCCTTGGTCGCAGGGCGCACGGCATCCGACCCATTTGCCACGCGTGACACCGTCTGCGTCGAAACGCCCGCAAGCTTTGCCACGTCGGCGATGGATGCGCTCGAACTAGAGCCGAATGCCATGGTAATCCCCTCTCGACCCACCCATGGTAGCGCAAAGGGCAGCGAGCACGCTTAAGGGGAGCTGCCCCAACCCCTCAAAGGGCGGGCGCGACCGTGGCTTCTTTGGGTTGTGGTTTGCGTGAGCGGAAACTTGTCCGGAACGGGTTGCTCGCCGCCTCCTTCGGACAATCTGCCGCCCTCCGCCGTTCGTCTCTTCAGATTGAACGTTCGCGATTGCTATAGACGAACTAAATGAGAAATGTTAACGTTAACATTCAAGAGGATGTTCACGTTAACATTTCTCTAAGCACGCTGTCCAGCAACCTCGCATAGAAGGGATTGCCATGATCACCAACGAAGAGCTCGAAATGATGATGATCGAGATCGTCGCCTTCTCGGGAGACGCGCGCACAAAGCTTCTGAGCGCCGTGAAGGAGGCAAAGGAGGGCAACCTCGACCACACGCATGCCCTCATCAACGAGGCGCAAGAGCTGCTCAACGATGCCCACAAAGCCCAGACCAACCTGCTCACCGCAGAGGCCCGTGGAGAGGTGACCTCCCCCACGATCCTGCTCGTGCATGCGCAGGACCACCTCATGACCAGCATGCTCCTGCGCGACGTCATCGAAACCCTTGTCGATATCTACCGCTAGCTCAGACCCGCAACGCAAGAAGGAGGCGTCGTGGACAAACTCATCGCGACCATACAGAAGTTCAAGCCGTTCTTTGACAACGTTGCCCGCAACAAGTACCTCAAGGCCATCAAGGATGGCTTCATCTCGTGCATGCCCATCGTCATCTTCTCGTCCATCTTCCTGCTGGTGGCCTATGTGCCCAACATCTGGGGCTTCACCTGGCCGCCCGAGCTCGAGGCCATCATCACCAAGCCCTACGGCTACTCGATGGGCATCCTCTCGGTAGTGGTGGCAGCCACCACGGCAAAGCACTTCACGGACAGCCTCAACCGTGACATGCCGCGCAACAACCAGATCAACTTCCTCTCCACCATGGTGTGCGCGACGGTCGGCCTGTTCATCCTGGCATCCGACCCCCTCGAGGGCGGCTTCGCTTCCGACTGCCTCGGCAGCAAGGGCCTGCTCACCGCCTTCATCGCCGCATTCGTGGTCGGCGGTATCTACAAGTTCTGCGTCTCGCGCAACATCACCATCCACATGCCCGAGCAGGTTCCGCCCAACATCTCGCAGACCTTCAAGGACATCATTCCCTTCTCGCTCTCGGTCATCCTGTTCTGGCTGGTCGACCTCGCTGTGCGCACCCTCACGGGCAGCTGTGTGGCAGAGGGGGTCATTCAGCTGTTCCAGCCCATCTTCTCCGCCGCTGACAGCTACCTTGGCATCGCCATCATCTATGGCGCCATGTCGCTCTTCTGGTTTGTGGGCGTGCATGGCCCCTCCATCGTGGAGCCAGCCGTTGAGGTCGCCCTGCTGGCGGGCATGACCGAGAACCTCGCCGCCTTCCAGGCGGGGCAGCACGCCACCCACGCCCTCAGCCTTGACCTGCAGTTCTTTGTGGTCACCATGGGCGGCACGGGTGCCACGCTGGTGCCCTGCATGATGTTTGCCTTCTTGGCGCGGTCAAAAGAGCTGCGCGCGGTTGGTCGTGCCTCGGCCGTCCCCGTGACCTTTGGCGTCAACGAGCCCTTCCTCTTTGGCGCGCCCATGGTGCTCAACCCCGTCTTCCTCATCCCGTTTGTGGTGGCACCCGTGGCCAACGCGTGGGTCTTCAAGCTCTTCATCGACGTGTTGGGCATGAACGGCTTCCTCTACACGCTGCCGTGGACCACGCCGGCACCCCTCGGCATCGTCCTTGGCTGCGGCCTCAGCCCGCTCTCGTTTGTCTTTGTGGCCGTCGCCCTCGTCATGGACTTCGTCATCTACTACCCATTCTTCAAGATGTACGACCTGGAGAAGTGCGAGGAAGAGGCCCAGATCGAGGCCGAGGAGCTCGAGGCGCGCGCCGCCGACAAGGCCGCACGCATGAGCGATGCCTTCCAGGGCAAGGCACCCGCCGCGGCCGTCGCGAAGGCTGCGCCCGCCAAGGCCTCCATCGCCTCCCCTGCCACATCGACTGCCTCGGCAGGCAGCCTTGAGGGCAAGAAGGTGCTCGTGCTCTGCGCGGGCGGAGGGACCTCGGGGCTCCTCGCCAACGCCCTCGCAAAGGCGGCGGACGAGCACGGCATCGACCTCGAGAGCGCGGCAGGCTCCTATGGGGCGCACCTCGACATCATGCCCGACTTCGACCTGGTCGTGCTGGCACCGCAGGTCGCCTCCTACCTCGAGGACCTCAAGATCGACGCCGACCGCATGGGCGTGAAGGTCGCCGCCTGCGAGGGACGCCAGTACATCGCGCTTACCCGCAACGGCGAGGAAGCGCTCAGCTTCGTTAGCGACCACCTGAGCAAATAGCCCTCCCTTGGCGTGGGGCGCCCCATTTGCTGCGTGGGGCGCCCAACGTTACCCAGCACCATGCCCTGCCACCGCAAGCCCCTCCCCTGTCGAGAGGCCCGTCACCTGCAAAGGAGCACCGATGACCCCTACGAACACATTTCCTGCCGGCTTCGTCTTTGGAGCAGCCACCGCAGCGTACCAGTGCGAGGGAGAGACGCACGGGCACGGCAAGGGAGAGGTGTCCTGGGACCCGTTCCTCGCCAAGAAGGGTCGCTTCTCCGCTGACCCCGCCTCGGACTTCTACCATAGCTACGAGCATGACCTTGCCCTGTGCGAGCGCTTTGGCATCAACGGCATCCGCATCTCCATAGCCTGGAGCCGGATCTTCCCCCAAGGCGTCGGCGCAAGGAACCCCGAAGGCATCGCGTTCTACCATGACGTGTTCCGCGCCTGCCGCGCCCATGGCGTGGAGCCCTACGTCACGCTGCACCACTTTGACACGCCGCTTGCCCTCTTTGACAAGGGCGGCTTCCTCGACCGTGCCACCATCGACGCCTTTGAGGACTATGCCCGCTTCTGCTTTGCGGAGTATGGCGACGAGGTCAGCAACTGGTTCACCTTCAACGAGATCTGGGCCGTGGCCAGCAACACCTTCATCGAGGGGACCTTCCCTCCGGGAGGCATCACGGGTGCCCTCGACAAGGCGCTGCAGTGCAACCACAACATGATGCTTGCCCACGCCCGGGCGGTGCTCGCCTTCCACGAAGGGGGTCACAGGGGCAAGATCGGCGTGGTGCACACCTTTGAGAGCAAGTACCCCTACGACGAGAACGACCCCGCCGACATCCAGGCGGCCAAGAACGAAGACGTCCTGCAGAACCAGTTCCTGCTCGACGCGACGTTCAGGGGCGACTACGCGCCTGACACGCTGGAGTGCGCAGAACGCCTCGCCGCGCTTTCGGGAGGTGCGCTCGACATCCGCGAGGAGGACCTCCTCTGCATGCGGCGGGCAGCGCAGCACAACGACTACCTGGGCATCAACTACTACCAGAGCCGCTTCTTGCGCAGCTATGACGGCCCCACGGTCCTGCACCACAACGCGACGGGCGACAAGGGCACCGAGCGCTTTGCCCTCGCGGGCGTGGGCGAGCGCGTGAACAAGGAGGGCATCCCCCGCACGGACTGGGACTGGCTCATCTACCCGGAGGGCATGTACGACCTGCTCGTGCGCATCCGCCTGCAGTACCCCAACTACCAAGAGATCCTCATCACCGAAAACGGGATGGGCGCCAAGGACGCGCTGGTAGAGGACACCGTCGACGACTCCTACCGCATCGACTACGTGCGGGCCCACCTGGAGTGGCTTCTCAAGGCCGTTGACGCAGGCGTCAACGTCACCGGCTACTTCCTGTGGTCGCTCATGGACATGTTCAGCTGGACCAACGGTTACGGCAAGCGCTACGGCTTCTTCTACGTCGACTTCGAGACCCAAAGGCGCATTCCCAAGGCATCTGCGTACTGGTATGCGCAGGTCGTTCGATTAGGCAGGCTCACCTAGCAGCTCCGCGGCGCAAGGACGCGCCCACAACGAGGGAGGAGCACCCGATGAAAGACATCAACAGCATTGCGGATCGTCTGTCCCCCTATCTTGCCAGCAAGGTTGAAGGCCCCTCGGGACCGGTGCTCGCCATACGCTCGCCCGCCCGCAGCGAGATCGCCGGAAACCACACCGACCACGAGGGCGGGCGCGTGATCGCAGGCGCGCTTGACCGAAGCATCGAGTGCCTTGCGACGCCTGTCGCCTCGCATGAGCTGCGCGTATACAGCGAGGGCTTCGAGCCCGTCCATGTGACGCTTGATGATCTTGAGCCCCGCCCGGACGAATACGTGAGCTCCACCGCTCTCGTCCGCGGCATGGCCGCGCAGATGCTCGCCACGGGACGCACACCCCAAGGCTTCGCACTCGTCATGACAAGCGACATCCCCTCGGGCGGAGGACTGTCGTCCTCGGCAGCCTACGAGCTGGCGCTCTGCCGAGCGATGGAGGCGCTCTGGCCAGGACGGGCAATCGACCCCATCGAGGCGGCGCAGATGGCGCAGCGCGTCGAGCAGGATTGGTTTGGCAAGCCGTGCGGACTCATGGACCAGCTTGCCGTGAGCCTTGGTGGCCTGTCCTACATGGACTTCAGGGACGCGGACCCCCGGGCGCAGAAGCTTTCCTTTGACTTTGCCGAGCACGACTACGCGCTGGTCCTCACCGAAGTCGGATGCGACCACAGCGCCTACACCGACGAGTACGCCGCCGTACCAACCGAGATGAAGCAGGTCGCCGAGGCCTTGGGCTATGAGCGGCTCGCCGACATCAAGGAGGACGCGCTGTTTTGGTATCTGCGCGCCCTGCGCCACCGCCTGGGCGATCGCCCGGTATTGTGGGCCTTCCACTACTTCCAGGAGATGCGTCTGGTTGACGCCCGTTGGGATGCCCTCAAGAAGGGCGACATGGGGCGCTTCATCGAGCTGACCCGTCGCTCGGGCGCGAGCTCGGCGATGTTTTTGCAGAACGTGAGCGCAGCAGGGGCACGAGAGCAGGACTGCATGGTTGCCATCGCGCTGTCTGAGCACCTCCTGCAAGGCCGCGGCGCCACGCGCATCCACGGAGGGGGCTTCGGCGGCTCCATCCAGGCCTTTGTCCCCTCGGAGCTTACGAGCATGTATGCTGCCGGCATGAACAAGTGGCTGGGCTCGGACGCCTGCAAGGTGTACGAGATTGCCGACGAAGGAGCTGAGGCAGAATGGCTATAACACAGAGCGCGGCGGCGCTGGTCGCCTACGCAGCGCGATGCGCCATCATCAGCCCAGACGACAGGACCTGGGCATTCAACCGCATCCTCGGCGCCCTGCGCCAGAGCGGCTCCACGCCGCTGTGGGATGCCGTCGACGTCGAGGAGTTCGACCTCGAGGCGGTCATGAACCGCCTCAGCGCGGCAGGTGTCGAGGCGGGTGTCGACGAGGACACCCCTTCGGGCCGCGACCGCATCGAGACCGAGCTCATGGGCCTTCTGATGGCCCGCCCCAGCACCATAAACGAACGCTTCCACGCCCTGATGCGGACCGAGGGCCCGCAAGCCGCGACCGACTGGTTCTATCGCCTGTGCTGCGACGCGCGCTACGTGCGAGAGGCAGCCATCGCGCGTAACATGAGCTGGAGGACCTCCACCGCCTGGGGCGAACTGGAGATCACCATCAACCTCTCAAAGCCCGAGAAGGATCCCGCCTTCATCGCGGCCGAAGGCAAGGCCCTCGTTGGCGCGCAATACCCGGCATGCCAGCTCTGCGTTGAGAACGAGGGCTATTACGGGCGGGGCGCCCGCTCGCCCCTTGGTCCCCATCCCGCCCGGCAGAACCTGCGCGTCGTTCCCATCGAGCTCGGCGGGGAGACGTGGGGCTTCCAATACAGCCCCTACGCCTACTTCGAGGAGCACTGCATCACCATGAGCGCGGAGCATCGGCCGATGGCCATCAACCGTGCCAACATGGGGCGTCTCCTTGACTTCATCGATTTCCTCCCCCACTACTTCGTGGGGTCGAATGCCGACCTCCCCATCGTTGGCGGGTCCATTCTCTCCCATGACCATTTCCAAGGTGGGCGCCATGAGTTCCCCATGATGCGCGCAGAGGTCGAACGCACGGTCAGCCTGCCTGGCTTTGAGGGCGTGACCTGCGTCTCGTTGCGCTGGCCCCTCTCCGTGCTGCGCCTGCGGAGCACGGACCGCAAGGAGCTCCTCGATGCGGCATGCCACATCGCGCAGGCCTGGCGCTCGTGGAACGACCAGGCCGCCGGGGTGCTGGCGTACGACCAAAACGGCACCCCGCACAACACGGTCACGCCGATCGCGCGCAGATGCGGCGAGGAGTATGAGCTCTACCTTGCCTTGCGCTGCAACGTCACCTCGGCCGAGCACCCGTTGGGCGTCTTTCATCCCCACGAGGACAAGTGGCACATAAAGAAGGAGAACATCGGCCTCATCGAGGTCATGGGCATGGCCATCCTGCCGCCTCGCCTGTATGAGTCGATATACGACGGGACCCTGACACGCGACGCGGTCGGCCACACGTTTGCCGGCGTCTTGGAGGATGCCGGCGTGTTCAAGTGGGACGAGGACGGCCGCGCAGCCCTCGGGCGCTTTCTTGAATGCCTGTAGGACACCGTCGTCTGATGCAAAAGGGTGTAACCCTTTTGCATCACGGCTTTCGTTCAGTCAGAAGGGTCACCCTGTGACACAAAAGGGTTACACCCCTTTGTATCAGTCACCCCGACATGCAAGGAGAACCCCATGATAAAGCTTGCCCTCACCGACCTCGACAACACGCTCATCCCGCTGGGAGCACCCCATGCAAGCATGCGTGCCATTGCCGGCATCCACGCGATGCTCGATGCGGGCCTCCACTTTGGCCCCGTCTCGGGCAGGGTCCCGGCGGCCATGCGCTGGATGTTTGGCGGGGACACGGAGTGCGGCAAGACCGGCGCCTACGTCAACGGCCAGCTCGTGTATGTCGACGGAAGGTTGGTGCACCAGGAGCTGCTGTCCGGGGCTCACCTCACCGAGGTGGGAGCCTGGATACGCGACGTCAAGGGATGTGCTCTGGCAATCTACGACCTTGACGACATTTCCGAGACGACCGACGGGGCCACGTACTACCTTGGCGCGACACGCGAGGAGCTTGCCCGGCACGAGTCATCGTTCGGCACCCGTCCAAACGTGATCGACCGCCTCGACCGCGCCACATACATCAAGGCAAACCTCCGTTGTGACCTCCCCTGGGACGAGATGGTCACCCTGCGCGACACGCTCCGCGAGCAGTTTCCCATGATCGACTTCGTGTTCCCCACCATGTACGGGCCCTTCATCGACATCCTCCCCAAGGGCTGGAGCAAGGGCCGTGCCGTCGAGGTGCTGGCCGAGGAGCTCAAGCTCACGCTCGACGAGGTGGCGGTGTTCGGCGACTCGGAAAACGACGTCTCCATGCTCGAGGCGGTCCCCCACTCCATCGTGGTGGACAACGCCAGCCCCGAGGCGCTGGCGGCGGCGCACTTCCGCATCGGCCCCTCGGCAGACGACGCGGTGGCCGATGCGCTGTTCGAGATCGCGAAGGCAGCGCAAACGGGAGGGATGCCGGCGTTTCTGGACCCATCGCAAACCATATAAGGAGCCAGCTATGAATTTGTCAACAGGTTAGATCGAGGTTTTTCGAGTTTCGCAGCACCTTGACAACCGGATACGGAACGTTGT
>CADBRX010000088.1 GCA_902797175.1 uncultured Coriobacteriaceae bacterium
ACAACGTTCCGTATCCGGTTGTCAAGGTGCTGCGAAACTCGAAAAACCTCGATCTAACCTGTTGACAAATTCATAGCTGGCTCCTTACCCAACACATGCGTTGTACATTATGCACGATATCCCTTGGAGGTCCCCTGGCGCCTTTTTGCAACCCGATGGATTCCTTTGCGACCCCATCCGTTTACAGGGCGTAGCCGCTGACTCACAGCGTCGCGCACTCCTCGAGCCAGCCTCACGTAGGGGATGCTCCCCTTTGCGCGGGAGCCGCAAAGGCAGTGCGACAACCCTCCAAATGCAGGCATCTTGGAAGTCGGGCCACCATGCCGCTCTTTGGGTAGAATCGTCTATGGCAAAAACAGCGGGAGGGAGGTGCAGTGGAAGAGGAGCCCACAGTCTTTGAGGGAACAGCGACGGAGGATCCCTCCCCCACCCCCTCCAACCGTCCCAAACCCACGCCACGACGCAAGCGCAAGCGCCCCAAGGCGCAGCGCCGACGTCAACACAAGGCACCTCGCCACGGCTCCCTGAGCGACATCGTCAACGGCTGGTGGGAGCGTCTCTTCTCGGTGGCCTTTGGGGGAGACTGGGACGACCAGCCCCGCCTGTACGAATCGGGACAGGGTGCGCGCGACTACCTGCTCAACACGCTTGGCTCCATTGCCTGGGGAACGCTCTTCCCCCTGCTCACGGTCGTGGCGACGCAGCTTTCGGGGGCGGAGCACGCAGGCCAGTTCAACATGGCCTTCACCACGGCGACCCTTCTGCTGTACGTGGGAAACTACGGAGTCAAGACCTACCAGGTGTCGGACATCACCGAGACCGAGTCGTTTGCCTCCTACCAGGTGCAACGGCTGCTGACGTGCCTCCTCATGCTCCTCATAGGCTTTGGGTACTGCTTTGTGCGCAGGTACGACCACGACATGTGGCTCATCAGCGCGGGTGCCTATGCGTTCAGGGCGATCGACGCGCTGGCAGACACCTACGAGGCGCGCCTGCAGCAGCAGGACAAGCTCTACCTGGCGGGCATCTCACAGGCGGTCCGCTCCGTGCTGGGCGTCACGGCCTTCTCGCTCCTTCTGCTCATCACGCGCAGCCTCGTGGCGGCAAGCATCGCCATGGGGGTGTCCGCCCTCATCTCGTTCTTGCTGCTGACGGCTCCGCTCACGCAGCTCGAGACGCCGCGCTCGCGTCGCTGGTCCGCCCTTGAGGTGCGCGAGATCTTTGTCGAATGCTTCCCTGCGTTCCTGGCGCTCTTCCTGTTTGCCCTCATCGAGACCGTGCCCAAGTACGCCATGGAGGGCGTCCTTCCCTACGAGAGCCAGGTGTACTTCTCCGCCATCTACTTTCCCGCGCAGGCCATGCTCATGATCGTGGGGTTCATCTATCGGCCCCAGCTCGTGCGCCTGGCGACGATATGGACCGACCCCCACAAGCGGATGCGCTTTGACCTCATCGTGGGCGGCATGATCGGCGTATGCGCGCTCGTGACGCTGGGTGGCCTGGCCTTTGCCAAGTGGCTGGCCGTCCCCCTGAACAGCCTCCTGTACGGCACCGACTTCGAACCCTATCGGACGGCCCAGTACCTCATGGTCGTGGCGGGCGGCCTGACGGCGGCCATCGACTTCCTGTATCAGATAATCACGGTGCTCAGAAGACAGGCGGCGGCCACGCGCATCTACCTTGCGGCCACCGCCTTTGTGGTGGCCGCCTCCATCGTGCTGGTGCGGCTCTACGGCTTTGACGGCGCCGTCTGGTCCTACGTGGCCGTCATGGGTGCCCTGCTGGCCGCCCTCGCCATCCAGTACGTGATCATCCGGATTCAGGAGGCGTAGGGCAAGCGAAGGCGCCGCCCCGTCATTACGGCATGCGCCCTAGTCGTCCATGCCAGGACGCCTGCGCAGCGCCTTGACGTTTGCCCGCCCCCGCTTTGCCTTGAGACGACGCTCCACGGAGCCCTTTGTGGGCTTTGTCGCCACGCGCTTCTTGGGAGGGATGGCGCGGGCGCGCAGGATGGCCTGCAGCTTGCGCAGGCAGGCAGCACGGTTCTGGAGCTGGCTTCGCTGCTCTCGGCTGACCACCACGATGCCCGTGGGCCCATGGCGCATGCGCACCGCGGAGTCGGCCGTGTTCACCCCCTGCCCGCCGGGGCCAGATGCATGGAAGGCCTCGAACGTGCAGTCATGCGCAAGCTCGTCTGCGGGCAGATGCGCAAAGCGGGCATAGTCGCGCCATGTGAGGGGACCTGTCGCCACGGTAGACCTGCTCCCCTATTCCTCTGGCGCCCGACCCGGTCCCATGACCGCGCGGCGATAGCACCAAAACGTCAGCACGAGCGAGAAGACGAGCAGCACGAGGAGGACCACGAGCGAGAGGGTATAGGTTCCCGTGATGTCGTAGGCATAGCCTAGCGCCGACGAGAAGATGGCATTTGAGATGCTGGTGCCAAGGGCGGCGACCGGATACACGATGCCCGAGCCACGCTTGCCAAAGAGCTCACGGCACATCATGGTGAGGCCCACGGTGGCGCGCCCATAGCACAGCCCAAAGAAGAAGGCGGCAGCGGCAAACGCAAAGGGAACGCGGAACACGAGCAGCACGACGATCGAGGCGACCACGAGCACCGTGTAGATGGCGATGGACCTCAGGGCGCCCATGCGGTCCGTCATCCAGCCCATCACGATCTTGCCCGCGGTGTTTGCCATCATGCAGGCCGAGATCATGCCGGCGCCCGTGGCGGCGGCAAGGCCAACTTCTTCGGCATACCCCGGGAAGTGCTGCGGCATGGCGGTCGCCGCAGAGGCGAGCACGGCATAGCACACCACGCCGGCATACACGAGCTTGTCAATCTTGACCGGCTTGCTCTTGTCGTGATGCGCCGACACCGTCTCTTTGTTGTCAGCCAGGCCAAAGGGGCGCAGGCCCGCATCCGTGGGGTCGGTGGACGGGACGAGCAAAACTGCCGGCAGGCACAGGGCTGCCTGGAGCACAGCGATGAGCATCATGCCCGCACGCCAGCCGGAGCCCTCGATGACGGGCTGGATGATGGGCGTGAAGAGGGCGCCTGCTAGTCCGCTGAAGCCCATGGCGATGCTGGTGACAAGGCCAAGCTGCGCCACGAACCACTTGTTGAGCACGTAGGTGATGAGCACGAACCCCATCACTCCCCCGGCAAAGCCCCTCGTAGCGGAAAGGACATACTGCAGCGTCATGCTCGGCGCCAGCGCCATGAGGAAGCTCGACCCCGCCATGATCGCCGTGGTGACCAGGAGCATCAGGCGCAGCGGCATCGCCTTGGTGACCCTGCGCGTGACGAGGCCTCCCAGCGCCACGCAGATGTTGGCGATGGTGAGCGTGAGGCTCGCAGAGCCGCGCATCACCCCAAACTCCTCGGCCATCGGCGTAAAGAAGAGCCCCGCCACATTGGTCAGGAGACCGACCGTACCCATAGAGAGCCCGCACATGCAGGCAACAACTATCAGATACCTACCGCCAACCTTCATAGCTCCCCTTCCATGAGTCCCAACGGCTCCGGCCTCGCCTACGCGAGGTCCTCGCCGTAAAGGGAAGGCGGCGCACTCACGTCCCGCGCCGCCCGCCCCAACGGC
>CADBRX010000089.1 GCA_902797175.1 uncultured Coriobacteriaceae bacterium
ACCACTTTCGCAGCAGCGAGCGACAGGGGACGGAGGACGTCGAGCTTGACGCTACGATGAACTCCGAGGTGCCAGAGCCCGAGACGAGCCACCCCGTCGTCTCTGAAGAGGAGGTTGACGCAATCGTCAACAGCCTCACTCAGGCCCATGCCCCGATGCCGGAAACGATCGAGACCATTGATATGTCCAGCACCAACGAGGCGGAGGATGTCTCCGCAACGGTCATGGTGGACGATGGCGTGGCGACGCAGTCCGCGCTTGACTCCCTTGGTGTCATGGACGAAGCTCCGGCCACCATGGTGGCCGAGCCGCTTGACACGGCAACGCCGGAAGCGACGCTCATCCCGGACCCGCTTGGCGAGCCCGCGATGGATGTCTCATCCGTGCCTGACCCGCTTGCCGAGCCTGTCGCGGTCCAGACTCCCGCTCCCGAGGCGGCACCAAGCGTCGTCACCCCTCAGGCCATGCCCGCCAACAGGCCCATCATCGATGAGCCGGCGCCGCAGGTCTCTCGTGACGGCACCCCCACCATCTCGCTCAGAAACGTAACCGTCATCTACCCAGCACAGCCCAACAAGCCCGCACTCGACGACATCAGCTTGGATATCTACCCTGGCGAGTTCGTGTTCCTCGTCGGCCATTCGGGCTCTGGCAAGTCGACCTTCATTCGCCTGCTCAATCGCGAGCTTCGCGCCTCGAGCGGCAAGGTCATGGTCGCCGGCCAGGACCTCACCAAGATGCGCAACTGGAAGGTTCCTTACCTGAGGCGCCAGATCGGCTGCGTCTTCCAGGACTTCAAGCTTCTGCCCGACAAGACCATCTTCGAGAACGTCGCCTTCGCACTCGAGTGCATCGGCAAGCCCAAGTCGGTCATCAGGGCACAGGTTCCCGAGGTGCTTCGCCTCGTGGGTCTGTCCGAGCGCATGGATGCCTATCCCGACCAGCTCTCCGGTGGCGAGCAGCAGCGCGTCTCCGTCGCGCGTGCCATGGTCAACCGTCCGCCGCTGCTCATCTGCGACGAGCCCACAGGCAACCTTGACCCCGCCATCTCGCTGGGCATCATGAAGCTTCTTGACCGCATTAACCGCACGGGCACCACCGTCGTCATGGCAACTCACGACCGCGAGATGGTTGACTCCATGCGCAGGCGCGTCATTGCGCTCGAGGCTGGCCATCTGGTCCGCGACCAGGAGAGGGGAGGGTACGGCAACTATGGTGTTCTCTAATGTCGGCTATTCGACTCGCGAGGCGTTCCACCACTTCCGCAGGAACTGGTCGACGTCGTTTGGTGCCGTCGTCACGATCTTCCTGTCGCTGTTCATCATCGGCACGTTCGTGCTCGGCTCTGCCATGATCGACAGCATCGTCGGCGACGTCGAGGACCGCGTCACGATCCAGGCGTTCCTGTCCGACGAGGCCTCGCGTGATGACGTCGATGCGCTCCAGCATCGTATCGAGGCGTGGGACAACGTTGAGTCCGTCACCTACAAGAGCAAGGAGCAGGCGCTCCAGGAGTACAAGGACACGATGACCAACCGCAACGCCGCGGACGCGGTAGCCGCCCTTGATGGCGAAAACCCCGTTCCCGCATCGCTGGTCATCAAGCTTGACGACCCGCAGCTCGTCGAGTCTGTCGCTGAGCGCCTCATCAAGGACAGCTCCTTTGCGTCCGTGTGCGACGACCCCGAGAACGTCTCGTCCTCGGTCCAATATGGCCGTGAGACGGTCGAGCGCCTGTTCAGCGTCACCAACTACATCCGTATCGGAGCCTTGGTGCTCGTGGTCCTTCTGGCGTTCGTGGCCTTCGTGTTCATCAACAACACGATTCGCCTCGCCATCTCCGCGCGTCGCCGCGAGATCGCGATTCAGCGTCTGGTGGGCGCTTCCAACAGCTTCATTCGTGGGCCCTTCATCATGGAGGGCATCCTCGAGGCTCTGTTTGGCGCCATCCTCGCCATCGCCACGCTGCACACGGCCCTTACGCTCATCATTCCGAGGCTCGAGAACAGCCTGCAGTTCCTTTCGTTCCAGATCCCCACGCAGGTCATGCTCCAGACCTATGCCGGCCTTGTCGTCATCGGTCTCTTGCTGGGCCTGTTTGGATCGGCGATCGCCATGAGGCGCTTCCTCAAGGTGTAGGATCCAAAGGCAGTCACGTCACCATCTCGAACCCCCTCTTGCCCGGCGCGCATCCATGGTGTGCCCAGACGGCAAGAGGGGGTTCGGCATCTCGGGAAGGGTGTGCCCCTCTCCAATCCCTAAGGAGTCGGAATGAGTCGAAAGCGCTCCCAAAGGCGCGGTCATACGCACCGCAACGTGCGCAAGGTCCCCGTGACGATGACGGGGACGATACGCATCGTCAGGTCGGGGGTCGCCACCGTCCAAACGCCTGAGGGCACCTTCCCGGTGGCTCGCGGAGGCATCCGGGAGGCCATGGACGGCGACGAGGTCCAGATTGTGTTGGTTCACCATGGAAAGGGCGAGTCGCAGGCCGTGGTGCACGGCGTGGTGCAGCGGGCGACGACGACGTTTTTGGGAACGTTCGAGAGCGTGGAACCCCTGGGCGTGGTCGTTCCGCTTGACGCACGCGTCCGCCACGACTTCTTTGTGTTGCCCGAGGACGCGTCTCCCAAGCGCCTGTCGGTCGAAACAGGCGACGTGGTGAGCGCTCGCATCCTGCAGTACCCCACGAGACAGTCTGCGGGCGTCGCGACCATCGATCGCCGGATCGGTCGCGCAAGCGAGCTCGATATGGCGGTCGAGGGGGTCATCGCCTCCCATGGGATCGTGACCGACTTCCCCGAAGCCGTTCTTGCCGAGGCACAGCAGATCAAGGCGGACGTGGCGGGCGCTCTGGCATCCGACGCGTCGAGGAGGGACCTCAGGGAGCTGTGCACCATAACGATTGACCCTTCCGACGCACGCGACTTTGATGACGCCTTGAGCGTGCGACGTCTGGAAGATGGGTACGAGCTCGGCGTCCACATCGCGGACGTCACGCACTACGTGCCATGGGGCTCGTCCATCGACCTCGAGGCGCGACAGCGTACCTGCTCCACCTACCTTGTCGACCGCGTCATTCCCATGCTCCCAGAGCGCCTCTGCAATGACGTGTGCTCCCTGAGGCCGGGGGAGGACCGGCTGTGCATGTCGGTGTTTGCGTGCCTGGACGCGAAGGGGGAGGTCGTCTCGGCGCAAGCCTGCACCTCTGCCATCCGGTCCCATGCGCGCCTGAGCTACGACCAGGTCGATGCCCTCTTTGAGGGCACGCTTGCCCCCGAGGGGCTTCCCACGTCTGCCGGTTTTGAGGGTGACGTAGCCGATGCCCTCCGGACTCTGGATGAGATATCGCGTCTCAGGCAGGACGTCAGGCTGCGCCGTGGCGCCATCGACTTTGACACGCGCGAGGCCAAGGTGTTGGTTGACGAGGACGGTCACCCAACGGGCGTGCGCGTACGTGAGCGGACCGCGGCGACGAGCCTGGTCGAGGAGGCCATGCTCGTCGCCAACGAGTGCGTCGCCAAGATGCTTTCCGAAGTCGATGCGCCGGCAGCGTATCGTGTGCACGAGAGGCCTGCGCCAGACAGCCTTTCGGCCACCATTCCCATCCTGCGTGAGCTTGGGCTCGTGAGGGGGGACCTCGCAGACCGTGTCGTGGCGGGCGAGCCGCGGGCGCTGCAGGAGGTTCTTGCGGCCGCCAGGGGGACGAGCGGCGAGTACCTTGCCAACACGCTGCTCCTCAGGGCGCAGAAGCGAGCCATCTACCTGCCACAAAACGAAGGCCACTATGCCTTGGGCGCTTCGGCCTACTGTCACTTCACCTCTCCGATCAGGCGCTATCCCGACGACGTGGTTCATCGCGCCCTCAAGGCGCTCATGGCGGGAACACTTGGGTCAAAGGAGCAGCGGTCTGTGGCAAATGTGCTTCCCCAGCTTTGTCGCACGTGCTCTGACCAGGAGCGCGTGGCCGACATGGCGTCGCGCGACTCCCAAAAGGCAAAGATGGCCGAACTCTTCCAGCAGCGCGTGGGTGAACGCTTTTCGGGCATCGTGGTGGGGTGCGAACGCTATGGCCTCTTCGTCATGCTCGATGACACGTGCGCCGAGGGACTCCTGCCGACGCGTGCGCTGGGGGAGGAATGGTTTGCGTACGATGCCGCGCGCCTGGCGCTTACGGGAGAAAGCAGCGGGAGAACCTGGCGCCTGGGCCAACGCGTTGCCGTCGAGGTGGTCGGCGCCAATCCCGCGAAGGGGCAGATTGACTTTGCGCTTGCGGGCTCGTGACCCAAAGGGACGGGGCCCTTCCGAGTCACGGCGCGGTGCCAATCTCGGGTAGACTAGTAGTGAACGAGAAAGAAGGAGTTCTCTCATGAGCCAGACGACCCTAACTGAAGAGCTGATGCGTGCCGAGGGCCTGCTTGTCCAAGGGCAGGACGAGGCGGCGCGAGACTTGTTGCTGCGCCTAGCCGAGGACGCGGAGGAGTACGTAGACCGCAATTGCGTCACGACCGAGTCCGTCCAGTGGTTCAGCTTCCCGACCATCTTCGAGCGCTTGGCATATCGCCGCGTCGAGGAAGACCCTCGCGAGCTCCGCGACGTCGGGGAGCCGCTTGACAGGCTGTATGCGGACCTCGCCCTTGCCGACGTGCACGTGGGTGACTACGACCACGCGACGGAGGCGCTCAAGCAGGCGGTGCGTTGGAATCCTATGGGCTGCGAGCATCGTCTGAACCTCGCGGACCTCTTTAGGATTGCGGGGGACATGAGGGAATACCTCGCCCTCACCTACTCCGTGTTTGAGCGCGCGAGTGATGCGTCCCACCTGGTCCGGGCGTACCTCACCTTTTCCGAGTACTTCCAGGTATCGGAGAAGCCGCGCACGGCTGCTGCCGCCCTGAGGGCCGCTCGTCGTCTTGACACGGGCGATTCGACGCTGGAGGCTGCCCTCAACCAGGCCGCGGGAACCGATCGCGACCCTGACTCGGTGAGCGACGAGGAGGCCGAGGAGCTGCTTGCTGCCGAGGGGCTGCCTGATGCGGCGAACGCCGAGATTGCCGTGTGCCTGCTCATGTGTGCCATGGACGCGGCCGAGATGGGCGAGCGCGACGTGGCGACCAACCTGACCATCCGGGCGCGCGACCTGGTGGGAGAGGATGCCGCCATGGCGCTGCTCGCGCTCATCCGTGGGGAGGAAGACGATGCCGACTAAGCAGCAGGGAAAGGCGCCAGTTGGCAAGAAGGGCAAGAGGACCATCTCCCGCAACCGCGTCGCCCATCACGACTACGAGATCCTCGATACCTACGAGGCAGGCATCGAGCTCACGGGGACCGAGGTGAAGAGTCTGCGCGAACGCGCCTCGCAGATAACCGATGCGTTCTGCATCATCCGCGGCGGCGAGGTGTGGCTCGTGGGCATGCATATCCACCCCTACTCCAATGGGGGCGTATGGAACGTCGACCCCGACCGTCGTCGCAAGCTGCTTCTTCACCGGCGCCAGATTGACTCCCTCGACGGCCGCCTCCGCACGAAGGGCCTCGCGCTCGTTCCGCTCGAGATGTACTTTGACGAGCACAACCGCGTAAAGCTGCAAATTGGCGTCGGGCGAGGAAAGAAGAGCTACGACAAGCGTGCCGACCTGGCGCAAAAGCAGGTCAACCGGGACATCCAGCGTGCGCTCAAGGAGCGCAGTAGGTAAGGGTTTGCCGCGCGGCAAGGTGTCGCGCGATGGGGGAGAGGAGCTCCTATGGATGCAAAGGCCCTGTTCAAGTTCTCTTCTGGTCTGTACGTGGTGTCTGCGAGCGATGGTGATGACTACGGCGCCTGCGTGATCAACACGGGGCTGCAGCTCACGAGCCAGCCCCTCCAGGTCGAGGTAGTCGTCAACAAGCAGAACCACACCGAGGGCGTGATCGAGCGCGCGGGCCACTTTGCCCTGACGGCCATCACCGAAGAGGCGGACATGCCCTATATCGGGAGGTTTGGCTTCAGGACCTCGACGGACTTTGACAAGTTTGGTGGCATTGAGCGTCGCGAGACCGTGCTGGGCGACCCGTATACTCCCGCATGCGCCGCATGCGTGCTTGCCTGCGAGGTCGTGCAGACCCTCGACGTGGGCACCCACGTAATCTTTGTGGGCGAGGTCAAGGATGCCGAGGTGCTGGGCGATGTGGCCCCCATGACCTACGCGTACTATCACTCGACCCTCAAGGGAAAGACCCCTCCCAAGGCTTCGAGCTACGTGGCGCAGTAATCCCTCCCTGTGGTAAGCTGCTCTCAAGCGTGGGGCCAAGTCCTTGCGCCATCCTATCGGAGAGGGAGAAAGGAGGAACGTTATGGAGGAAAAGACCTATACGTTCCGTTGCACCGTTTGCGGCTGGGAAGTCACCGTCGATACGCCCGAGCTGCCCGAGGACTTTGTGTGTGAGGTCTGCGGCGTCGGACCCGACATGTTCGAACTGGTCGAGGAGTAAGGCCTTCCGAGCACATGCTCGCAACAGGAAGGTAGGTCTGCGAGGGGCGCTGCGGCGCCCCTCGTCTTTTATCGCGGTAGAGTTTTCAACAATCAGGTGGTTCCACATGGTACAAACTGGTTCAGCGCTTAATATGCGATTTATTAGTAGCATTATTCATTATTCGGTATGTCCGCAGGTAAACAGCGCGGTAAAAGAGCATCCTTCGCTGGCCCTTGGCTTGCAGCAGTGCAAGCCAAGAATCGCATGGCCGTCGCGCAGGACAAAAGAGGGCTTATCTACACTTTCGTAAGACTGTTGAAAACTTTGCCTCCGCCTCTTGTCGACAGGCTGTCAACAAGCCTTCAACATGTGAGCGACCTGTTTCGGCTCTGCCCGAGCGGGTATACTAGTCCTTGCCGACGAGCACGGCAGTACGTTGACAAACGCATGGTGGCGGTTATTCCCCACACCATCTCATGGGGGTGACTGGTTTCGACAGGGTGGTTCTGAGATGGGCAGCAGGCCGTGGTCTCCTCGCCACGTTAAACAGGGGTAC
>CADBRX010000090.1 GCA_902797175.1 uncultured Coriobacteriaceae bacterium
AAGGACGACCCGCGCGTGGTTGACCCCGCCCTCAAGGAGAGCGCCTTCCTCACCAACATCTTCAACCGCCTCGCCCGAAGCTGCCTCTATGGCGCCGCCAACGCCTGCGGTGGGCATCTGCCCGTCTCCACGCCGCATGACGAGGTGCTTGCCGCCTGTAAGGAGGCCACGCTTGCCTTCGAGCGTTGCGCGCATGGCTTTGACGCGCACGGCGCCCTTGCCGTGGCCGAGGAGTTCGCCCGTGCCGAGAACAAGCGCTGGGGCGATGCGAGCAAGGCCGCCAAGGGCGACGACGCCGCCTACGACCAGGCGCTTGCCGACGCCTTCGCCGCGCTGCGCACCACGTGCCTGCTCATGCACTCCGTGGTGCCGGCGGGCTGCGAGCTCATCGCACAGCATCTCAACTTTGAGAACGACCTGTTCTTCTCGTGGGACCACGCCTTCGAGGGACCGCAGGAGCTGGCAGCGCTCCTCGGCGAGGCGCCCGAGGAGCACATGCTCGTCGAGCTGCCGCCGCGCTTTGACTTCTTCAAGAAGCATGAGAGCCAGGGAAAGTAGCCATGATGCCCCACATTCCCGCCCCCTACCGCACGACCACCTATCCCCTGCCGGCATCGCCTTTGCACTATGCCCAGCGGATCTCCACGCCTGACGGGGCGGGCCTCGCGACCTTCGTGTATGGGCCCAAGGAGCTCTCGCTCGCAGAGCTCCTCGCAGACGCGCCCGTCCTGGCGCTTCATGGCAACGGAGGCTCCCACGCCACCTTTGCCGCCGTCATCGAGCGGCTGTGTGCCGCCGGCAAGGGCGTCATCGCCTTTGATGGGCGGGCACAGGGGCAGTCGGGGCGCGGCACGCTCCCCCTCACCTACGAGCTCTTTGCCGAAGACGCCGTCTGCGTCCTCGACGCGCTCGGCGTTTCGGCGGCACACGTGGTGGGACACTCAGACGGTGGCATCGAGGCGCTGCTCTTGGCACGTGACCACGCGGACCGCATCCTGTCCATCGTGGCGGGCGGGGCCAACCTTACGCCCGAAGGCGTCGTCGACGACCCTGCGTGGGACACGCCCGGCTCTGCCATGGCCAACCATGCCTGGGCGGAGTTCATGGGCGCGCCCAAGCTCCTGGACGAGATAGACGCCTCGCTTCTCCCCTCGGCGGAGAGGGCGGCCCTAGACGGAGAGCTGCTGCAGCTCATGCTGGACGAGCCGCACATAGAGGCCTCATCGCTTGCAGGCATCACCTGCCCCACCTGCGTGCTTGTGGGAGAGCATGACTGCATCACCAAGGAGGAGACGCACGCCATCGCAGACGCCATAGGAACGGCGCGCCTCGTGGTGGTTCCCGGCGTGGGTCATAGCCTTCCTCGCCTGGCCCCCGACAGCGTGGCGCTGCAGGTACTCACCAACATCGTGCTTGCCCAGCGGCACGAGCTCTCGTAACCCCTCCTGCTAATCGAAAGCTAACCGAAAGGGACACTCCCCTCCGGTCAGTTAACTGACTGGAGGGGAGTGTCCCTTTCGGTTAGCACGTCCTCAACGGGTTGCACGATTCCGTCTCATATGAGGAGAGCTAGTCATCCATCTTGATGGAGGTGATGACGGGCTGGTTGGCCGAGGCGACGGTGCCGTTGTTGTCCTCGACGGGCACGTTGTCGGCAATGGCGTCGACCACGTCCATGCCCTCGGTCACCTTGCCAAACGCGGCATACTGCCCGTCCAGGTGGTCGGCGTCCGCATGCATGATGAAGAACTGCGAGCTGGCGGAGTCGTTTGCCTGCGCACGGGCCATGGAGATGACGCCGCGCTTGTGCTGGATGGCGTTCACGACCCCGTTGGCGGAGAACTCTCCCTTGATGAGGCGGTCGGAGCCGCCCATGCCGTTGCCCATCGGGTCGCCGCCCTGAATCATGAAGCCCTTGATGATGCGATGGAACGTGAGCCCGTCGTAGAAGCCGCTCTCCACGAGGTCGGCAAAGTTGCTCACCGTGATGGGAGCGATGTCCGCGTTGAGCTCGACCTTTATGGTGCCGAAGTTCTGCACCTCGATGGTGGCATGATGCGTCCCCGTGCCATATCCGTTGTCCAGCGGCGAGACGAGCACGCCGCCCTGGATGGTCCCCGGCTCGAGGACCTCGGACTCCTCGGCGGGAGCGGCAGTCGTCTCAGCCTCCGTCGTGCTGCCAGCAGATCCGCCGCAGGCGGCCAGGGCAAAGGGTAGGGACAGGGCGGCGCCGACAAACGAGCGGCGAGAAAGGGTGCGTGCGTTCAAAGACATGGTTCCTCCTTGAGCCTGTTGACTGGTACATGCTAGCGCAAGGCCTTGTCGTTCGTGTGGCGGGTCCGTGGACACGCGCTCAGGCAAAGTCGGCGAGGTTGCCCTCGGCGTCAAAGCGCAGCTCGTACGGGTCGCCCAAGAGCTCCACGCCCTCCACATTCTGAAGCTCGCGCGCAAGCGCCTCGGACACCTCGAACTCGTTCAGGGAGAGCGTGTCATGGATGCGGACCACGCGCGCCCGCGCATAGTCGATGCGGGGACAGGTGCGCAGCGCCACACGGAGCGCATCGTAGTCACTGTCCTGATAGAAGGGGATCTTGCCCCCATCAATCATCAGGTTGGTGGTGAGGTTGACCCAGGTGCTTTCCCAGTCCACCTCGTTCAGGCACCTCCGCGTGGTGATGTCAGCGAGGCCCAGCCCGCAGGCGTTGTGGTGGCTGAGCTCCGAAAGGCCTCGTATGAACAGCTTGCGCGCGTGGAAGTCATCCTTGAAATACGGCATGAAGCCACGCCCAGTAACGTTGGGATCGGCCCCCTCCCCCGAGATGTCCTTGCCGATGCGGTCTATCACCAAAACATCCATGTCGTCAAACTTGAAGCGTGGGAACTGCTCCCGCGCGATGCGCAGGAGCTCCGCATCGCCCTCGACGATCTTCTCGCGGGGATACACGCGCAGCTCCGAGATCTGGTCGTAGGCGTTTTGCACCACGCCCACGCCAAACACGACGGGAAGGCGGTCCAGGAAGAGCTGGGCGGCCTCTGGGATGGTGTCTGCGAAGGTGTCGAACCCGCGCTGGTGGAGGCTCGAGCAACCCTTGTGTTTGGCCAGACCGATGGCCATCATCTTGAGCAGGCCGCTTTCGTGCGGCCCCTTGAAGTCGGTGTGGGGCTTCACCTTGTTGTAGACCACGATGCCGTCCGCCTCCGCGGCGATGCGGTCGCAGTAGATGGGCGTGGGGACGTCCCCAGCCAGCTCCCCTATCTGCACCACGTCCATGGATGCGCGGATGGGTGCCCCGATGGCCTCCTCCGTGATGCCGTAGCCCGAGAGGATCTCGAGGTTGCCCTCGACGGTACCGCCTCCGTGGCTCCCCATGGCCGGCACCACGAAGGGATGGGCGCCCCAGTCCTTGAGCTGCTCGCAGAGGGTCCGCACGATGAGGGCGTTGTCCGGTATGCCGCGACTGCCCACCGCGATGGCGATACTTTTGCCTTGCACGATGCCGGCATAGTCCCCGCGGGCAAGCTCTGCGCGCAGGTGGGCGGCAAGGTCCTCGATCTGGTCGGAGGCATAGGTCTGGCGCACGCGCACCATGCGGGGCAGCGGCACCTCGTCAAGTCCCTGGATGGGAATGTGCATCGACGGGAAGGTTATCGTCTTCACAGGGTTCCTCCCTGACTCAAGGGGGCGTATCTCCCGAACCAACAGCATACAAAAAGGGTGTATCTCCCCCATGGAAGATACACCCTTGTGGTGCCGGATTGGCACAACAATCTGCGGAGAGGTCCTACTCGAGCTCGAAGGCGCCGGTGTAGAGCTGGTAGTACGTGCCCTTCTGGGCAATCAGCTCGTCATGCGTGCCGCGCTCGATAATGCGTCCGTGGTCGAGGACGATGATCACGTCGGAGTTGCGCACGGTAGAGAGGCGGTGCGCGATGACGAAGGTCGTGCGTCCCTCCATGAGCGCATCCATGCCGCGGCTCACGATCTGCTCGGTACGCGTGTCGATGGAGCTCGTCGCCTCGTCCAAGATCATGACGGGCGGGTCCGCCACGGCCGCGCGGGCAATGGAGAGCAGCTGGCGCTGACCCTGAGAGAGGCTTTCGGCGTTGTCGGTGAGCATGGTGTCGTAACCCTGCGGCAGGCGCGAGATGAACGAGTGGGCGCCCACGAGCTTTGCCGCCTGGATGCACTGCTCGTCCGTCGCGTCAAGCCGGCCATAGCGGATGTTGTCCATGACGGTGCCCGTGAAGAGGTTGACCTCCTGCAGCACGATGCCCAGCGAGCGCCGCAGCGACTCCTTCTTGATCTTGTTGATGTTGATGCCGTCGTAGCGGATCTTGCCGTCGGCGATGTCGTAGAAGCGGTTGATGAGGTTGGTGATGGT
>CADBRX010000091.1 GCA_902797175.1 uncultured Coriobacteriaceae bacterium
CGACGATGGCGAACTGCACGTCGGGGTTGGTCTCGGCGGCCTCGTTGACCGCGTCGCCCATGGCGAAGCCGACGCCCCAGATGAGGGTGGCACCGTCATCGACGGCCTTGTCGATGTTGGTCATGTAGTCAGCGTCCTGCTTGGACTCGATGTAGGAGACCTCCCAGCCGGTGTCGGCGCCGAGCTGCTGCATGCCGGCCCAAGAGAGCTGGTTGAAGGACTGGTCGTTGACGCCGCCGGTATCGGTGATCATCGTGACCTTGACGTTGGCGTCGGCGTCGGCCGCAGGGGCCTCGCCGCCGGAGCTGCTGCCGCCACCGCAACCGGCCAGAAGGGCCATCGCGCCAGCGCTCATGGTGCCGACGAAGGCACGGCGGGACATCTTGCTGTCGATCATGTGCATCTCTCCCTTGCGAGATCGTAAGCCACGGACCCTGTGCCCGCGACATGCTTCAGCGGGCGTTGCCCGCTAGGTACCAACCTAGTGTACCGTTTGCCATTCTACTCCCACATTTCGGCCGACGCTATGCGGATATTGCCGTTTCGAGAGCGATTTCCATCATCTGAGTGAAGGTGTTCTGGCGCTCTTCTGCGGGCAGGCTCTCTCCCGTCAGGATGAGGTCCGAGACGGTCATGATGCCCAGCGCGCGCTTGCCAGCGGCCATGGCGTTGAGGTAGAGCGCCGCCGCCTCCATCTCGACGCCCAGACAGCCCATGCCTGCCCAGGCCTTTGCCCAGCTCTCGGGGCTGTAGAAGACGTCCGTGCTCACCAGGTTGCCCACGTGGTACCTGACGCCCATCTCCTCCGCAACCTGGGCGGCACGGCGCAGTAGGTTGAAGTCACCGATCGGGGCTATGGTTCCGGGAAGGTCGTACTGCGCGGCAAAGCCGGAGTCGGTGCAGGCTCCCTGGCCGATGATGACATCACGCAGCTTGACCTCGGGCCCGATGCCGCCGGCGCTGCCGATGCGGATGATGGTGTCCACGTCATAGAAGTGGAAGAGCTCGTAGCTGTAGATGGCGATGGAGGGGATGCCCATCCCCGAGCCCATCACTGAGATCTCGTGTCCCTTGTAGGTGCCCGTGAAGCCGAGCATGCTTCGAACCTGGTTGAAGCAGACGGGGTTCTCCAGGTAGGTCTCGGCCACGACCTTGGCGCGCAGGGGGTCTCCCGGCATCAGGACGGTCTTGGCAATCTGTCCCTTCTCTGCTGCGTTGTGGGGAGTAGACATGGTGGGTCTCCTTTCGTCGGCTGTTACGCGATGATCTGTGCCAGGCGACTCGTGCCGGTGGTCAGCGGGGCGGCGCCGAGGTAGTCAAGTATGGTCGCCGAGATGTCCGCAAAGGTGGGCAGGGTGCCCAGGTCCGTCCCGGGCCTCACGTGCGCTCCGGTGACGATCCACGGTGTGTACTCGCGGCTGTGGTCGGTCGAGGGCGTCACGGGGTCGCAACCATGGTCTGCCGTGACCATGAGCAGGTCATCATTACGCAGCTTTGCCATGAGCTCGGGGAGCTTGGCGTCAAAGTAGCTGATGGCCTTGGCATAGCCGTCGACGTCGTTTCTGTGGCCATAGATCATGTCGGTGTCTACCAGATTGGTGAAGCACAGGCCACCGAAGTCGCGGTCCATCCAGGCAAGGGTCTTCTCGATACCGTCGGGGTTGTCCTTGGTGAGGATGTGGTCGGTGGTGCCGCGGCCAGCAAAGAGGTCATAGATCTTGCCGACGCCCAGCACGTCAAAGCCCTGCTCCTTGAGGGTGTCCAGCATGGTGGTGCCGGTCGGCTCGAGCGAGAAGTCATGGCGACGGCGTGTGCGCTTGTACGGCCACTCTCCCTTGAAGGGACGTGCGATGACGCGTCCCACCGCATGCTCGCCCGTGAGCTGCGCACGGGCGATGCGGCAGTATTCGTACAGCTGCTCGGGAGGGACCACGTCCTCGTGTGCCGCGATCTGAAAGACGCTGTCACCTGAGGTGTACACGATGAGTGCGCCCGTCTCCACCTGCTCGCGGCCGTAGTCCTTGATGACTTTGGTGCCGGAGTAGGGGAGGTTGCAGATGACCTTGCGGCCGGTCGCCTGCTCGAAGGGCTCGATCACCTCGGGCGGGAACCCCTGCGGGTAGGTGGGGAAGGGACGGGGGGATACGACGCCCGCCATCTCCCAGTGGCCGACCGTGCTGTCCTTGCCCTGGCTCGCCTCGCCCATGCGTGCAAAGGCTCCCGTGGGGGAGTCCACGGGCTCCAGGTTCTTCTCGTAGACGGAGTCGAGCGCGCCCTCGATGTTGCAGAGGCCAAGAGCGGTGAGGTTGGGGATGTCGAAGTGCTCGCTCGTCGCGCAGGCGCATAAGGTGTTGGAGCCAGCGTCACCCCAAGCCGCCGCGTCGGGCAGCTCGCCGATGCCAAAGCTGTCAAGAACGATGAGAAAGACGCGTTTTGCCATGATGACCTCGCGTTCGTTTGCAGGTACAGTCAGGGAAGATGATACTGCGAATACAAGGCTGCCTCGCAAAGGAATCGGCGACGGTCGCTGCTTGCAAAACGGCTGGCATCGGGTGACAATCGAGGGGTCATCGGCATCAAGGGTGGAAGGAACTGCCGTGGGAGCACCCTACGTCGTCGTGGTGGGCGGCGCAAACATGGACATCGCGGGAACGCCCTCGGGCGTCCTCGTCGCGCATGACTCCAACCCCGGCACGGTGCGGCTCTCGCACGGTGGCGTGGGAAGGAACATCGCCCACAACCTGGCCCTGCTTGGGGTGGACGTGCGCCTGGTGACGGCCTTCGGCGAGGACGAGCTGGCACAGGCGCTGAGGGCGGGATGCGCTGCCGCGGGCATCGACATATCGGCATCCGTGATGGTGCCCGGCGGCTCAACCTCCACCTACCTCTACGTGACCGACGCGGCGGGCGACATGGAGGTGGCCATCAACGACATGGCCATCATGGAGCGCCTGACCCCTGGGGCCCTGCGTCCAAGGCTGGGGCTGCTCAACGGTGCCGCGCTCGTGCTCATGGAGACCAACCTCCCCGAGGAGACGCTCGCCTGGCTCGCCACCCATGTGGAGGCACCGCTCTTCTGTGACCCCATCTCCACGGCGAAGGCGCGCCGCGCCAAGCTGCTCCTGAGGCACATTCACACGCTCAAGCCCAATCGTCTGCAGGCAGAGGCGCTCTCGGGCGTGGACATCCACGACGAGTGGAGCCTCTCGCGCGCATGCGACGAGCTGCTTGCCACCGGCTTGCGTCGCGTCTTTGTCTCGCTGGGGGCGGAGGGGCTCATCTGCGCGGACGAGGAGCGCTCAGTCCGGCTGCCCAACCCCGCATGCGATGTGGTGAACACCACCGGTGCGGGCGATGCCATGATGGCAGGCCTGGTGTGGGCCCAGCTCCAAGGACTTGACCTGGAGGAGAGCGGCATGGCCGGGCTCGCCGCGTCATCCATTGCCGTGCAAAGCGCACAGACCGTCAATCCCCGCATGCATGAGGCGTGGCTGAAGGAGACCATGGCCGCGCTGTCATAGAAAGGAACCACCATGAAGGATCTGAACGAGTACCTGGACGTCGCCCCCGAGGTCGCGGAAGCCCTTGCCGAGAACCGCCCTGTGGTGGCCCTCGAGTCGACCATCATCAGCCACGGCATGCCGTATCCGCAAAACGTCGAGACGGCGCTGCATGTGGAGTCCATCGTGCGCGAGCATGGAGCCGTGCCGGCGACCGTGGCGGTCATTGGTGGGCGCCTGCGCGCGGGCCTCACGGAGGATGAGATTGACTACCTGGGCCGCAAGGGGCGCGAGGTCATCAAGGTGAGCAGGCGCGACCTGCCCGTCGTGGTGGCGCGCGGCCTTGACGGTGCGACGACGGTTGCCTCCACGATGATCATCGCCGCGCTGGCGGGCATCGAGGTCTTTGCGACCGGCGGCATCGGTGGCGTGCACCGCGGTGCCGAGACCACCATGGACATCTCCGCCGACCTCGAAGAGCTCGCGATGACGCCGGTCATGGTCGTCTGCGCCGGGGCGAAGTCCATCCTCGATTTGGGCCTGACGCTCGAGTACCTGGAGACCAAAGGCGTGCCCGTGCTCGGATACGGCACCGAGGAGCTGCCCGCCTTCTACACCCGCCAGTCCGGGTTTGGCGTGGACTACCGCGTGGACACGCCGGCAGACCTCGCCTCCATCTGGCACGCCAAGCGCGGCATGGGCCTCGCTGGCGGCGCGCTTGTGGCCAACCCCATCCCGGAGGAGTTCTCCATGGACAAGGCCGTCATTGACAAGGCCATCGACCAGGCTCTTGCCGAGTGCGAGGAGCGCGGCATCCACGGCAAGGAGACCACGCCCTTCCTCCTCGCGCGTATTGCCGAGATCACGGGCAACGACAGCCTGGACTCCAACATCCAGCTGGTCTTCAACAACGTGGCCCTGGGCGCCGAGATTGCCAAGGAGCTCTGCGCGCTGCGGGCCTAGGCACCGACCACGTCGTGCGGTCTGCGGGTGGCCTTAAACCGTACGACGTGGTCGGCGGGGCCTTCTCTCGAGGGGCGCGGGCGCCGAAAGGTCTCGGTGTTCTTGAAAAAGTCCTAGAAATGGGTCTCAAAAACGAGTATTGTATGGAGCGCATGGGCATGGGGCCCATGCATAGTATCTGTCGGCCCCCGAGAAGCATGTAAGTTTCCAACCGCGACCGGGCGCTCGCGCCCACGCCCAAGGCAGCGATCATGTTTGATC
>CADBRX010000092.1 GCA_902797175.1 uncultured Coriobacteriaceae bacterium
ATTTCGCTAAAAAGAAGGCCCATTCGGGCCTGCCCACCTGCGGCTATGCGATTG
This sequence comes from uncultured Coriobacteriaceae bacterium, assembly GCA_902797175.1. Taxonomy (GTDB): domain Bacteria; phylum Actinomycetota; class Coriobacteriia; order Coriobacteriales; family Atopobiaceae; genus UBA1367. Next base: position 55 of record CADBRX010000092.1, read on the forward strand.
TGGGTCAGCTAGCTAGCTGCAAAACTCGGGAGATGCCAGATCGCCCTTCGCCTTGATTCAACACCTCGTTGCACATGCGCCCATCGTGCTGATTCGGTGCGATGGATGTGCTAGACTGTCAACCCTGAACCTGATTTGCGATACTAGGTGTAGTCGTATCGGAGAATCTGTTCCCGACAGAAAGGCACATATCATGGCCAAGAGCGAGCTGGTACATTACGAGGGCTTCAAGGACTTCGTCGAGGGCATGGCACAGGACCGCCCGCATGCCATCGCGTTCCTCTACGAGCGTGACGGCAAGATGGGCCGCGCGACATGGAGGGGCTTTGCCGACGACGTGTCCGCCCGTGCCGAGGAGCTGCGTGCCAGCGGCAAGACCTGCATCGGCATCCTGTGCGACGGCAGCTACGACTGCGTCGTCGAGATCTTTGCCGCCAACATCGCGGGACTCCAGATCGCCATGCTCGACAACGCGGTGAGCGACGTCATGCTTGGCCAGCTCCTCCCCTATGTGGACGCCGACACGCTCTGGACCTCCAACGAGAAGCGTCTTGCCGTTCTGAACGGCGCCCTTGTGGGCACCAAAGTTGAGGGCAAGGGCCGCATCCTCTTCTTCACGAGCGGAACCACCTCGCGCCAGAAGGCCGTAACCCTCACGGACTCCAGCCTCATGTCCGCCGCCTTCTATGGCAGCAGCACCCTTCCGGTCGAGTCGGGCGACGTTCTTCTGTGCGTCCTGCCGCTCGGTCACGTCTTTGGCTTTGTCTGCGGCCTCCTCTGGCCGCTTCTCTCTGGCGCGACCGTCGCGCTGGGCCGTGGTGGCCGTCACGTCTTTGATGACTGGACCTACTACCATCCGACCGTCACCTCCGTCGTGCCCATCCTCCTTGAGCACCTGCTGCGCCGCGACCTCATCAACCCCGAACTGCACACCATCCTGGTCGGTGCCGGCGACTGCTCGCCCGAGCGCCTTGCCGAGGCAAAGGAGCGCGGCATCCGCGTCTCGTTTGGCTATGGCCTGACCGAGACCAGCTCGGGCGTCGCCATCTCCATGGGTGACGACCCCTTTGCCATGACGGTCTGCGACGGCTGCGAAATCACGCTTGCCGAGGACGGCGAGGTGCTCATCAAGTCTCCGGGCAGCATGATGCAGGGCTACTACAAGCTTCCCGCAGACACCGACGAGGTGCTCATCGATGGCGTGCTGCACACCGGCGACCTCGGCAGCTTTGACGAGAACGGCTGTCTCCACATCAAGGGCCGCAAGAAGGAGGTCCTGGTCATGCCGGGAGGCACCAAGATCTTCCTGCCCGAGTACGAGCAGCAGATCGCCGAGGAGCTTGGCACGAGCGAGATCGCCGTGGTCCTGCGCCGCGGCATGCCCGTCCTGGTACTGGACGACCTCAAGAACGACGCGACCGAGGCCGTCCTCGGGCGCCTCAAGACGGCCATGCAGGGCTGGGACCGCAGCCAGCAGCTCGCGGACGTCGTCGAGCTTGGCCGCGAGCTTCCGCGCACCGCGTCCGGCAAGATCCAGCGCTGGATGATCGAGGCCGAGCTCGACCAGCGTTGGAACGCCCTCAAGAACCTTGGCAAGAAGACGGCCGAGGCAAAGGATGAGGAGCCTGCTGCAGAGGAGGCCGCCGAGGAAACCGAGGCGGCGGTTGACGACAAGGCCGAGGAGACCACTGAGGAGTAGTTCGCTCGCAAAAAGGGCAAAGCGCCCCCTTACCTTCCAGGACCAAACGGTTCTCGCAAGCTGCGGAACTCGTCTGGAAGGTAAGGGGGCTTCTCTATAGACACGTATCGAAACATTACGTTGCTATGATGGCCCAAACGAGCGTGAGGAGGTCATCATGCCAGGACCAGGCGGACCAGGCGGCTTTGCGGCACGTAGCTTTCTGACTGAGGAAGAGAAGGCCAACGCCCCAAAGGTAACCAAAGAGCTCCTTCTCCGCATCTTAGGATACCTCAAGCCCTATTGGCTCCAGTTCCTCTTTGTGTTCATCGCCATCCTGGTCTCCTCAATCGTAGGCCTGCTTCCCTCCATCATCACGGGACGCATCGTTGACACCGCCCTTGTCGGAAACGACCTTGGCCTGCTCATTCGCCTGCTATTCACCGCGCTGGCAGCCATGCTTGCCAGCCAGCTGGTGGGCGTGCTGGAGAACTACATCAACTCCTGGATCTCTGAGCGCATCATCTTTGACATGAAGAACGAGATGTACCAGCATCTGGAGCATATGCCCCATGCGTTCTTCACCACCGAGAAGCAGGGTGACATCGTCACGCGCATGAACACCGACATCTCGGGCGTGAGCTCGGTCATCTCGGGTACGCTCACGCAGATCGTGAGCAACGTGGCGACGGTCGTCACCACCCTGGTCGCGCTCTTCTCCATGAGCCCCAAGCTGGCCGTGGTCGGACTCTTGGTGCTGCCCCTGCTCATCATCCCGACGCGAAGCGCCGGCCGCGTGCGCCTTAAGCTGGTGCAGGAATCACAGGCTAAAAACGACGAGATGAACCAGATGATCAACGAGACGCTCTCCGTCTCCGGATCGCTCCTCATGAAGATGTTCACCCGCGAGGAGCGCGAATACGAACGGTTTGTCAAGGTCAACAAGGAGGTCACCGACATCTCGCTCAAAGAGCAGCGCTCTGGGTCGTGGTTTCGCGTGGTTATGGGCATGTTCACGCAGCTCGGCCCTCTGCTCATATACTTTGCGGGAGGTTTTCTCATCATCCGCCAGCTTGACCCGTCCCTCACGGTGGGTACCGTCACGGCAACGGTCACGCTGGTAAACCGCCTATATCGTCCTGTGGAAAGCCTCCTGAACCTGCAGGTGAGCTTCACGCGCTCCCTTGCCATGTTCACCCGCATCTTTGACTACCTCGACCGCAAGAGCACGATCGTCTCGCCCGAAAACGGTGCCAAGCCCGATTGCGAGATGGCCACCATCACCTACGAGCACGTGGCCTTTGGCTATGACGACAATGACGACCTCGTCCTGACCGACGTGAGCTTCACCGTTCCCGGCGGGCAGATGTACGCCATCGTCGGGCCCAGCGGATCGGGCAAGTCGACCGTCGTCAACCTCATCCCACGCCTCTATGACGTCAAGGGCGGCTCCGTTTGCGTCGCTGGTGTTGACGTGCGTGACTTTGACCTCACCTACCTGCGGCAATGCGTGGGCGTCGTCACGCAGGAGGCCTACCTCTTCAACGGGACGGTTCTCGACAACCTGCGCTACGCCAAGGAGGATGCGACCCAGGAAGAGATCGTGCAGGCCTGCAAGGTCGCCAACATCCACGACTTCATCGTCAGCCAGCCCAAGGGGTATCTCACCGAGGTGGGAAACCGCGGCCTCAAGCTTTCGGGCGGAGAGAAACAGCGCTTGTCCCTGGCGCGGGTCGTCCTGAAGGACCCCAAGATCCTCATTTTGGATGAGGCCACAAGCGCCCTTAACTCCATCAGCGAAAACGCCATCCAGGAGGCCCTCGAGCAGCTGATGGTCGGCCGCACGAGCATCGTGATCGCCCACCGTCTGTCGACCATCCTCAAGGCCGACAAGATCATGGTGGTCAAGGGCGGCGTGATTGCCGAACAGGGAACGCATGACGAGCTCCTGGCGGCAGGCGGCGTGTATCGCGAACTGTACGAGACGCAGTTCAGGCGGGTCATCCAGCAAGAACGGGCGGCCACCGATGAGCACGGCCTTGACATCGGAACCCTCTCGACCGAGCTCTCCGCACGTGAGCTGAGCGGCAGCAACCTCACCGACGTGCTCATGCTGATGCGCTCCAACCGGCAATACTACCGTCGACTGGGTGAGCGGCCCAACAAGGCGCAGCTCACGTCCATGATCTCAGAGAACCCGGAGGGCATGGCGAGCGCGCATCTGGTTGGCTTCTACGACGACGAGGACGGCCTTGTTGCCGTAATGGACCTCGTCTGCGGCACGCCCGACAGGACCAGCGCGCTTATCAGGTGGTTCATGGTCGCGGCGGACAAGCAGCGGCAGGGCGTGGGCTCCGAGCTCTTTGCCGACGTGCGCGCCGCCCTCGCAGCCCAGGGATATCGTCATCTTGAGCTGCGCATTCCCGAGGCAGCCGAGGAAGCGCTGGCATTCTGGGATGCGCAGGGCTTCTCGCCCACCGCAGAACGCGACGACACGGGCCGCTACCCCGTCATAACGCTGGCACGCGACATCTAATACCGACCATAACGCAGCACAAAACGTCGAGGCCCTAGGCACCATCTCTGATGCCTAGGGCCTCGACGTGGGAAGGAAGAGGACAAAGGAGTGTCCTCGGGTAACCCTACTCCTCGACAGGCTTCTTCCAGAAGGAGAGGATCAGGGCGCCCACAACGGAGCCAGCGATGATGGCGACCATCCACATCACGGGGTTACCGATGACGGGGAGCACCCAGGCGCCACCGTGAGGTGCGGGGCTGTAGCAGCCGAACATCGCGGAGAGGCCACCAGCAATGGCAGAGCCGATCACGCAGGTCGGGATGATGTGAGCGGGGTCAGCAGCTGCGAAGGGAATGGCGCCCTCGGAGATGAAGGACAGGCCCATGATGTAGTTGACGAGACCAGCGTCGCGGTCAGCCTTGCTCCACTTGTTCTTGAAGAAGGTGGTGGAGAGGGCGACGACGATCGGGGGAACCATGCCTCCAGCCATGCAGGCAGCCATGACAACCTGGCCGGGGCCACCGAGGGCGGCGTCAGCAAGCAGGCCGGTGGAGAAGACGTAGGAGGCCTTGTTGAAGGGGCCGCCGAAGTCGATGGACATCATGCCACCGACGATGGCGCCGAGCAGGACGATGTTGGCACCCTGCATACCACCGAGGAAGTTGTTCATGGCGGTGTTGAGCGCACCAAAGATCGGGTTGAGGACATACATCACGGCGCCGGTCACGAGAATGCCGCACACCGGGTAGAGCAGGATCGGCTTGATGCCCTCAAGAGACTCGGGAAGCGCGTCGCAGAGCTTCTTGATGTAGTTGGTCAGGTAGCCTGCGAGGAAGCCAGCCGCGAGAGCCGCGATGAAGCCACCAGAGACGCAGACGCTGGAGTCAAAGTCGGGAGCAGTCTGCAGGAAGGCCAAATTGATGCCGCTCTTGGCCATGAGGCCACCCACGACGCCGGGGGCAAGGCCGGGACGGTCGGCGATGGACATGGCGATGTAGCCCGCAAGGATCGGCAGCATCATGCCAAAGGCCTCTTCGCCGATCTTCTTGAAGAAGGCGGCCAGGAAGGTGCTGGAGCCGTAGGCGCCCGTGCCCGCCGCGCCCATGTCAAACAGGAACGCCAGAGCGGTCAGGATGCCGCCGCCGATGACGAACGGAAGCATGTGGCTGACGCCGTTCATCAGGTGCTTGTAAATCTGGGAGCCCAGGCTTTCGGTCTCGGCAGCTGCGGAGGCCTCCACCACGGTGCCCTCCTGCACGGGAGCCTCATGGTTGAGGATGATGTTGATGAGGCGCTCGGGGTCATTGATGCCAGCAGACACGTTGGTGGAGTAGACCTGCTTGCCAGCAAAGCGAGCACGATCGACGTTCTTGTCGGCAGCGATGATGATGCCCTCGGCGTGCGCGATCTCCTCGGCGGTCAGGACGTTCTTGGCGCCCGCGGAGCCCTGGGTCTCAGCCTTCAGCTGAATGCCCATCTCGGCAGCCTTCTTCTCGAGGTTCTCGGCGGCCATGTAGGTGTGGGCGATGCCGGTCGGGCAAGCGGTGATGGCCAGGATCTTGGGCCAAGCGCTCTCTTCGGCACGGGCCTGGGCCTGAGCCGCGGCCTTCTGGGCCTGCTCGAGGTCACGCGCCGCCTCGGCCTCGTCGATGATCTGCAGGAACTCCTTGGCGTCATGGGCGCGACGCAGGGCGTTGGCAAAATCGGCATGCATGAGCAGCGCGGACAGCTTTGCCAGCATCTCGAGGTGCGTGTTGGCCTCGCCCTCGGGCGCGGCAATCATGAACATGAGGTCGGCGGGCTCGCCGTCGGGGGCATTCCAGTCGACGCCGCCGGGAACGGTCATGGCAGCCAGGCCGGGCTGCTTGACGGCCGCCACCTTCGCGTGCGGGATGGCGATGCCATCGCCAACGGCTGTGGAGAACTCAGCCTCGCGTGCGAGGATCCCCTCCTTGTATGCAGCCTTGTCGTTGATGTTGCCGCTGGCGTCCTGCAGGGCCACCAGCTGGTCGATGGCATCCATCTGGCTGGTCGCCGTGGCGCCCACCTTGATGCCCTCAACCTTGAGCAGGTCAGTGATCTTCATCTGACGCTCCCCTTTCGTAAGGTCCCTTCCTAATGCCTTTACGTTATCCACATCCAACGTCAGTCAATGGCACTTTCTGATTGTATTTGACCGATATTGGTTTGTTGGTACTACCTTAGCGCAAAATTCGAGCAGAATCAAGCACTACATTTCATAAACTTTCAATTTCGAGCAGAATTATCCGAGCGTCGCGAGCAGAGCCTCAACCTCTTCGCGCGTGGCAAGGTCGGGCGAAAACGCACTCGCAGAACCCGTGCACAGCCCCATGCGGAACGCCTGAGCCATGTCGCCCGTCTCGATGACGCCTGCGAGGAACCCGGCCACCATGGAATCCCCCGCACCGACCGAGTTCACCACGGTCCCCTTTGGCGCCTCGCTCATGGCGACTTCGCCCTCTTCGCTCACGAAGACGGCACCTTCGCCCGCCATCGAGATGATGACGTTGCGCGCGCCCTGCTCCTGCAGCTTCTTGGCGTAGGGAACGACCTCTTCGCGCGTCTTGAGCGTAACGCCAAAGATGTCTCCCAGCTCGTGGTTGTTGGGCTTAATGACGAAGGGGTGGTACTTCAGGACACGGGTAAGCAGGTCACGCTCCGCGTCGACGGCAATGTTGATGCCGCGCCCCTCAAGACGCTCCATGATGCGCTCGTACATGTCGGGCGGAAGCATCGAGGGCACGCTGCCCGCAATCACGAGATAGTCGCCGGCCTTGAGCTCGTCGAGCTTGGCAAAGAGGCTGTCCACGTCATTTTCGGTGATGAGCGGACCCATGCCATTGATCTCGGACTCCTCGTCGGACTTGATCTTCACGTTGATGCGGCTCATGCCCTCCTGCACCTGGATGAAGTCGCACTCAGCGCCATACGCGCGCATGCGTCGCTCGATCTCTGCGCCCGTGAAGCCCGCGACGAAGCCCAGAGCCGTGGAGATATGGCCCAGGTTGCCTAACACGATGGAGACGTTCACGCCCTTGCCACCAGGGAGAATGTTCTCGTAGTGGACGCGGTTGATGGCGCCCAACTTGAGGTGGTCAACACGAACGATGTAGTCAAGCGATGGGTTGAAGGTGACGGTGTAGATCATTGCTGGCTCCCAACTTCTATGACGTTTCCGGCCTGGGCATAGCTTCTGTCCGCGAGCTGGTCCGTAATGACCTGCGCGCGGTCAAAATCCGCAAAGGTTATGGGTGCGACCAGCGAAAACTTGCTCGAGTCGCAGAGCACGTACGGACGCACCGTCTGCTCGAGGGAGATCTGTTTGACGGCCGCCTCGTTGAACTCGGGCGTGGTGAAGCCCGTCTCGAGGTCGGCCCCGTTGGTTCCCCAGAAGCCAATCGTAAAGTGATAACGCCTGATGAGGCCAACGGTCTCGGCCCCCACGAGGGCCTCCGTCGTCTGCTTGAGCTCGCCTCCTGGCAAAATGACGCGACACCCCTTGGCAAGCAGCTTCTGCGCATGGCGCAGCGAATTGGTGAGGTAGAGAGCCTGCGTCTCAGTGATGGCATCGACCAGGCATTCGGTCGTCGTCCCCGCGTCAATAAAGACAAAGTCGCGCGGCCCGATGAGCCCTGCTGCGTACGCGCCGATCGCGCGCTTTTCGGCCATGTGCTGTTCTTGGCGTCCGGCAAACGACTGGTCGGAGATTACGTATTCCGACGCGACGACCTTGGTTGCGCCACCACGCACCCTGCGGAGAAGCCCTTCCTTGTGAAGCTGGGCAAGGTCGCGACGAATCGTCGACTCCGAGGAGTCGAGTTCCTCAGCAAGGTCGGCCAACGATATGCTCCCGCGCGCGTTCACAAGATCAACGATGCGACCATGTCGCTCCGCGGCAATCATGACTGACCTCCTTTGACCGTATTCAGCGAAATTTGGCTTGTTTTGACCATAGTAACACCATGATTCTTTCTATTCAAGCAATTTCTGTCATTTTCTTTCATAGGAATTGCATTGCATTCATTATCGACCAATTTCGCTCAAAGATTGCCGCATCTCTCGGCAGAACGCCCAGCGGCATTGTCCTTTCCGTCCGAAAGGGCAATGCCGCTGGGCGTTCCGGAGGGAAGCATCCCTCAAAATGAGCTGCGCGGTCGCTATGCGATGGCGGCAAACGCCTGCTCTAGATCGGCAATGAGGTCATCCGCATCCTCGAGGCCGCACGAGTAGCGCACCATGCCCGGCTCGACGCCGCAGGCCACGAGCTGCTCATCGGTCAGCTGGCGGTGCGTGGAGCTGGCCGGGTGCAGCACGCAGGTGCGGCTGTCGGCCACATGCACCTCGATGCTTGCCAGCTTGAGCGAGTCAAGCAGCTTGGCTGCCTGGTCGCGCCCGCCCTTCATCACGAAGCTGATGACGCCGCACACGCCGTTGGGCAGGTACTTCTGGGCAAGGTCGTGGTCGGGGCTGGAGGCAAGGCCAGGGTAGTTGACGCTCTCGATCTCGGGCCGCTGCTCGAGCCACTCGGCCACGCGCTGGGCATTGTCGGCATGGCGGCGCACGCGCAGAGGCAGGCTCTCGAGCGACTGGTTGAGCGCAAAGGCATGGACCGCCGGCGGGCACACGCCCAGGTCTCGCACGAGCTGGCAGCGCGCCTTGGTGATGTAGGCAGCCTTGCCAAAGTCACGCGTGTACACCACGCCGTGGTAGCTCTCGTCTGGCTCCACCAGATCGGGGAACTTGTCGGGATGCGCCGCCCAGTCAAAGTTGCCCGAGTCCACGACGACGCCGCCCACAAAGGTGGCGTGACCGTCCATGTACTTGGTCGTGGAATGCACCACGATGTCCGCACCCCATTCGATGGGACGGCAGAAGACGGGCGTGGGGAAGGTGTTGTCGATGATGAGGGGCAGCCCCTCGGCGTGCGCGGCCGTCGCAAAGGCCTCGATGTCGAGCACGGCAAGCGCAGGGTTGGCAACCGTCTCGCCAAAGACGAGCTTGGTGTTGGGCTGGACGGCAGCGCGAATCTCCTCGACCGTGGCGCGCGGGCTCACGAAGGTGGCGTCGATGCCAAAGCGCTTGAGCGTGAAGGAGAGGAGGTTGACCGTACCCCCGTAGATGGCCGCGCTGCTGACCAGGTGGTCACCGGCGGAACACAGGTTGAGAACCGAAAGAAGCGTTGCCATCTGGCCTGAGGTCGTGAGGATGGCGCCAACGCCACCTTCCATGGCGGCAATCTTCTCCTCCACATAGGCGCATGTGGGGTTGGAGATACGGCTGTACATGTGACCCTCGGCAGAGAGGTCAAACAGGCCGGCGACCTCGTCCACCGAGCTGTAGTGGAAGGTGGTGGACTGGTAGATGGGCAGCGCGCGCGGCTCGGAGTTCTTGGGCTCGTAACCTGCGTGGATGACGGTAGTGTCGATGCTGGACATTGGCAAGCTCCTTATGATTCAGAAACAACGTGCCCCAGTATAACCGCGCCACATGGCCGCAAGGTTACGGAATGCGGGACTGACTCATAAGGGACACTCCCTCTAGCGCCTCCCTCCTTCGATGAGAGGCTGTCCTCAGAATCCCAGAAGCGCCTCGAGCATGCGCGCAACGCCACACTCCTCATTGGTCCATGGAAGCACAGCGCTCGCAGCTTCCTTTACCTCAGGTTCCCCGTTCGCCATGGCAAACGACTTCCCTACGGACAAAAGCATGTCAATGTCATTTGGGCCATCGCCAAACGCGATCGCACGCGATGGGTCGATGCCGTAATGGTCGCAAAGTACCTCGATGGCGCGCCGTTTGCTTGCCTCCTCATTCATGACCTCGCAAAGCACGTCATTGGAGCGCACCACGTTGAGATTAGGGTAGCGTTCAGCCATTGCCCGCTGGGCCGCGACGATAGAAGCAGGTTCCCCCATCAACAGGAATTTGTGCACGCCGCGTCTGCCAAACACGCCTTCGAGGTCATGGCTTTGGCGACTCTTTGCCTGCACGAAGTACTCCTCACGCACGATCCGCGGGTCAGACCGGTTATCGACGATCCAGTCGTGGAACCCATAGGTCGCAGCGAGCACGTCAGGAAGCTCCCGCTCCAAGTAGCGCTTGATCTCGAGAGCGTCCTCGAAAGGAATGACGCTGCTGTAAAGCTCATTTCCCGCTTCGTCGAGCACATAGGCGCCCGAGAAGCATGCCAACGGGCCCGTGAAGCCCAACTGCCGCTGGATGGGATACAGCCCTTCGGGAGAGCGTGCCGAGACGAGGCAAAGGGGCATTGTCGCCGCCACGCGCGCAATGGTTTGGGCACTGGCCGGAATGGGGTGGTGCTCGTTATCCACGAGCGTCCCGTCAACGTCAGTAAATACGATTCTTACCTGTGACACAGCTCTCTGCATGGCACTACCCCTGCCTCGCGTTGACGCTTACGTCTCCCCATTGTATGTAGGTGTCCACAGGTCGAGATTCCATTCGCGTAACCGGACGACGCACCAAACGGTTACAGAACCTAAAGCGAGACGCAGCACCAAATATCATGCTTAAATCCATCACTGCAATTCTTGCCGACTTTGGCTTCAACCATCGCTCAGCCTCACGAGTCATCCACGTGGCAAAAGACGTGAAGGCCCGCCTGGTTTTATCCACGCACCCCGTAGCACCTCCACAAGGAGCGAGGGAAAGCGGAATGTGCGGCACACGCAACCGAGGCGTATGCCGCACATTCAAAGGTAGGCCCAGCGTGGGGAAGGTCACCCTGAGCCCTGGAAGGGTCAAAGAGCGCGTGTCTCAGGCGTCCCTTTCCTTTTTGCTGCGGGATTCGAGAATCTCAAGCATGGCCTCGACGTTATGCCGTCCGTTTCGGATTCCGGTTCTCAGCACTATCACGACAGCGAGAGCCAGGCATCCAAGCACGGCGCCCACAACACCGAGCGCGATGCTGTGGCCATCCGTGAAGCCCCAGTAGGCCAAGAGAGCCGCAAGGGCAAGGGCGGAGTAGGCAAGACGCAACCAGAGCTGCAGGCGCTGAATCGCGAGCGTCTGGGACCTGGCCTCCGCGACAAGCGGGTCGCTCGTTTCGGACCAAGCCTGCCTATAGAGCTTCGGCTTTCCGTCGCTCGAGACAAACAGGTCCCTCAGTGCCATCTTGCCTCCCCGCCCTCGTGAGCCTTAGTAGGACAGGCCCGGGTCGAAGAATCCCAGAAGCACGCCGACGAGGGCGACGACCACGAGCAGGCCCATCACAACGGTCGGCGACATCTTGCGCTTGGTCATGAGATACCAGCACAGCCACACAAAGAAGATGTTAAGGAACTTGGGGAAGATCGAGTCGAGGGTGTCCTGGAGAACCAGGCCGCTGTCGGCGGAGAACTGGAAGCTCAGAGCCGTGGTGATGTTGATCCACGTAGCCGCGACGGCACCGATGACGATGGTGCCGACCATGACGATGGAGTCGCGCAGAGCAGCGGACTGCGGGCCGACGAGGGCCTCGACGGCGGAGCCACCGAGCTCATAG
>CADBRX010000093.1 GCA_902797175.1 uncultured Coriobacteriaceae bacterium
AGCGAGCGGACGGAGGAGAAGGGCCTGTGGAAGGCATGACCTTCACAAGCCCTTTGACGTACGTACGTGATAGGTAGCTTGCTGGACTCGCTAACCCCGATGTACATGAGTTAGGCAGCTCGCCTCGTGCCCAACGGCGCGGGGGATCCCGCGGGGCTCACCGTGGAGCTGAATAGTATCGACCTCACGAAGGCGTTGCGCGGCTGGGGCAGGCGCCGCGAGCAGCTCGACGCGGGGGAGATGACGCCAGACGAGCACCGCGGCTGGAAGGACACCCACCAGTCAATCGAAGGCATCGGTGTATCTGCAGGAAGCCGCAGCTTCAAGCTTCCTCATTTCGTGATGCAGAACGTCGGGAGGGGCTTGTGCTGGAACGGGTGAGCATGGGTGGCTTCATTTGTCTACGCCTTCCTTTTGCGCGATATGCGCCTGACGAGGGCCCTATGCTCCAAAAAAAGAGAAAAATATATCACAGCTGAGCCTTTGTATAGGCAAACTGTGATATATTTCTCACTTACTGCAGATGTACGCACTGCGCCAAGGATGAGGGGAGAAGAACATGGGACGCTGGGAACGCTATCTACCGATTGCGAGTCTTGCCGAGGCTGCCGGAATCCGGGACGCCATAGAAGCCTTTGACTTCTCTGACTATGAGGGGCCGGTCTCACTCCTTGGAGGTGATATCTCCTACGTATGTGCTGTGCGCGGAACGCACGCTAGAAAGAATGGCCAGACTCCCATTGGTCCAGTGGGTCAGCTATATGCGTGCATATATGGCGACAAGTATTTGGTCGGTGGAATCTATGGCTACGAACTCGACTATGTCCTTGGCGCCGATGATTACAGGACATACTTTGAGGACATCGGCCTCGATCTAGTAGAAAAGGCAAAGGAAGCGGATCCACTTGCAAGCGAAGCTGCGAGAGAACGTATGACCACGGTTTTGAACCACGTGGTAAGCGGGAGCAAGGTGTCAACTATCGTTAATCGGGCAATAGGGATTGAGGAAAGGCCGCAAATAGCAAAGATTCTACTGATGCATGGTCCAGCTACCTGTGATGAGATTAAGCGCGGGGTATATCCAGGAAACCTTCGCGCAGACTGGTACACCGTTCTTTCCGAGCTCGTTAAGGAAGGATTTCTTATAGAGGAGTATCAGGATGGCAAATACTACTACTCCCTTGCTGAAGGAGCGGGCCAGATGCTTGAGTGCTATGAGCCTTTGGACATTCCCACGACCCCCGAGGAAAAGATCATCAAGAGCCTTGGCGAAAGAGGCTCGCTTTCGTCTGCCGACATAGCTTTTGCGATTGGGGCAAGCACCACATCCGTGAGGGAGCATCTGCGCAAACTTATTGACCAGAACGTTGTGGTAGCCAAAGGTCGGGGCTCCTCACGAAGGTATGCGCTCGCGTGATGTTCTAGAACCCCTTTTCCTGTTGGCAGAACCAAGGGGCGTCGAGTGTCCAAGACACGAGGCGCTCTTTAGCATAGATCGAAAGGTCGAACTATAAGGTCGGTACACCCCTTTGTATCGCCCGTCGGGCTTCTTTGCGTGCATAATGGTTGCGTGAAATGGGCAACGAGTGCGGAGGACCAAGATGAGTGCCGCTGATACGCAAGGAAATACACCAATCTCAAGCAGTGGTTCACACAAGCGGTATTACCTGGGGCAAGTGTCGCGCTTCCTTGGTCGCGAGCCACGCAGCGAGCCCATGACCCAAGAGGAGGCCGTGCGGTCACTCCTCACGCTTGGGCAGGTGTCGCTCAACGCGAAGGACTACGAGTCGGCGGTGGAGGCCTACGCAAGCATCCTTAAGCTTGAGCCCAACGTGACCGCATTCTATAACCTGGGCAGCCTTAATGCCCGTGGTTTAGGCACCAAGCGGGACTTTGTGGAAGCAGCGCGCCTCCTTCATCGGGCGGAGCTTCTGGGAAACGCCCGCGCTGGCAAGCTGTGCGGCAAGTGCCTGTTTGACTATATCTGCGAAGGTATCGAAGACAAGTCGCCGGCGGATCTGTATGCTGCGATGGCCGTGTTCGTGTCGAGGGTTTATCCCGAGGCTGACGACCAAGGGTTGGAAGTCGACCATGGCCTCATGGCGGTTGCCAGTACGCTCCTTGAGAGGGAAGAGTATGCCCATGCCGCAAAGGCATACCGGGCAGCTGCGGAATATTGCAACGATGGGTATGCGCAATACCAGCTGGCCGTGCTCTATAACGCTGGGGCTGGCCTGCAGAAGAGCGACCTTGCCGCCCTGTATTGGCTGGACTGCGCCGTGGGCAATGGTGCTGCGGACGTTGCGGCCAACGACAGGGAGGGCCTTCTGGATGCCTTCAGGGAAAGCCTCTCTGTTCAGCAGTTCCACGAGATGATGGACATGCTTGCCAACTGGTGCGAGAAGGGCACGCCAGACATTCCGGCCAACACGTCCAAGGCCGCCTACTGGCGTACCGTCTCCTGACTCAAAGGGGTGGGACCCTTGTGAGTCAGATGCTACTCCAGCTCACCGAGCATCTGCGCGGCGTTGTCCCTGGCCTTCACCTTGCCAAAGGCGCGTACGATGACACCCTCCTCGTCAATAAGGTAGGTGGTGCGGACCACCTTGCGCGAGATGCGTCCCGTTTTGGTGAGACCCTCCACCAGCACTTCGTATGCCTTCAGAACCTCCATCTCGGGGTCAGCAAGGAGCGTGAAGGGAAGGCTGTGCTTCTCCTGGAAGCGCTTATGTGACTCGACGGTGTCTTTGCTCACGCCAACGACCACGGCGCCCTTCTCGCGAAACTGCGGATACATCTCGCCAAACGAACATGCCTGGCTGGTGCATCCGCTCGTCATGTCCTTGGGGTAGAAGTAAAGCACCACCTTCTGCCCTCGCCAGTCGGCAAGGCTCCTCATTACGCCGTCTTGATCGGGCAAAGAAAACTCTGGCGCCTTGGTTCCGACTTCGAGCATGTTGACCTCCGCATCCACCGATCTGTGTGACCTTCTTCCTGCCATGACATCATATCTTTCCTCAAGGGCGTGCCAGCCCCCGTCTTGGGAAAATGTCCCCAACGGGTACACTAGTCCATGGGTTTGGCTTGTAGCTGGTTGGGCGAAGGGAAGCGATTGAGGGAACCGAGGCTCGATACGGAGAACCGTGAGGTAAAGGATCGCTGCGTGACTGCTGAGGTGAGCTCCCAGACTGAGCAGGAGGGTGCGCGCCTTGCCCGCATCGTCATGGCGGTGGATCTTACCGACCGCATGTCTCGCTCGCGTGCCCGACAGACGGTCGACCAGTTTGGGGAAGGCGGCATCTCTGCGACAAGGAGCAGGATGCTCGGCAAGCAGCTGCGTTCGCTTGCGTGGGCAGACGCGAAAAACTCGAAAGCCATGGCTGACATGCAGAGGCTGGCCGTCAAGGTTCGGCAGCTTGGCTTGCCCAAATCTGGTCGCGGCCAGAAGGGAATCGTGGGCAGGCTCTTTGGCTTCTCAAAGAAGAAGCTCGATCGCCTGAACGCGTCGCGCGAGGAGCTCGAGGCCATGGTTGCCTCGCTGTCTGGCTCAGCCGAGTCCCTTAGGCAAAGCGAGGTGGCCTTGGATGGGTTTGAGGCGGACATTCGGGCAGAGCGCGACCAGATCACGAGAGACATTGCCCTCGCCGATGCCTTTGAGTCGGCGCTCGTGGCTGCCGTGAACGAGGCAAGGGCAAATGCAGACTTGTCCGACGTGGTGCGCTTTGCTGAAAGCGAGGTGCTCTTTTACCTCGAACAGCACCGCGGCGCTCTTCAGGCCTTGAACGCCGTCAATCAGCAGGCGGCTCTGTCCCTTTCGATTCTGAGGGAGACGAACGATGCGCTCCTTCAAAACATGCGGCTTGTGACGTTTGCGACCAGGCACGCTCTGGACGTGGCAACAATGCTGCGTCGCCCTCATGAGGTATCTGGTGATGACCGGGATGGTGCGACCGATGCCCAGGCTGGCATGGAGGCCCTTCAGGATTCCCTTCGCGAGCTTGCCCAGGCGCTTGACAGGCATGACGCATGGCGCACCAGTTCGGCGGCAAGACGGGAGGATGCCCTTCTGGAATTGCAGGGCATTTCGGAAAGGGCATCTCGTGATGGCGACTATGCGTAAGATAGCTTGGGTACCATTCAGATAGCGTTGGGTATCGGTTGATGTGCGCTCCCCTCGGGGAGCATCGTGGAGGCTCTCGACTTGGGACAACACGTTCCGAAGGGCAAGGGAGTTAGCAATGTCCTGGTTGTTGGTGTGGTTGACCATAGCCGCTGTGTTTGGTGCGTGGGTCGTCGTGCCCTTTGCCTTGGGCTTCACTGTCTTTAGGTTTGCGAGAAAGCGCCTTTCGGGAGTCCAGGGTGGGCGCTTTGGCAAGGCGCTTCCCGCCAGCACCCGAAAGGGCTGTCCCGCAAAGGAAAGGGAGGCTCTCAGAAAGATGGAGCAGCGGCTCGGCACGGCGCATCAACAGTGTGTCGAGGCGCTGAACACGCGTCTTTCGAGCGAGCTGGCGCGGGCGCGGATCGCGCCGCCCCTGGAAGAGGCGTACGAGCAGATCAGTGGCGAGATCGAGTCAATCTATGCCTTCTGTGAGCGCAACGACCTCGTGGGCACGCTCAAGAAGGCAAACTCCTCCGAAGCCGCCAAGGATATCTATTTCCAGGCTTACCAAAGAGACCTTGCCAAGGTGCAGGAAGCCATCCAGAAGACCGAGGAATGCCTTGCCGCCTACGAGAGGACGGTTGCCACGCTTGAGGTCTCGTCATCTGAGATGGATATCAGTTCGGACTTTGACGATTCCATCAGAATGCTCAGAGACCTGAGAGACGAGCTGCCGCGCTATAACCTCGAGGACAAGATCTACTAGGCCCGCCTTTGCCTACCAGCCTGGTTCGTGATGCCAGACGGTATAGTGCTGCGGCCAGTCGTACACCTCTATAGCCCTGCCCCTACTGCTGGGGTAGTTTGAGAACGTCCCGGACGCGACCTCGGTCCATCCGGGACGTCCCACGTAGCGCCAGGTATCACCGTTGTCGGACATATGGACAAGGGTGAACGCGCGGGGGACCTGGATCTCGGCCATCTCGATAAACTGCTGGAGGATCCCTTGGTCAAAGGGGTTAAAGAGATAGAAGTCGCTATAGGGCGAAAGGTCAAGGTCCAACACGTTGCCCTCGATAATGCGCAGGTTGGGGTACCTTTCTGCCCACTGCCGTGCCGTACCTGCCAATGCGGGATCAAGCTCGATGCCCGTAGCTCTTCCCGGAAAGGCTTCGCGCACAAAATGTGCCAGCGCCCTTCCCGTTCCACATCCAACGTCAAGTAGGTGAGACGTGCCGTCAAAGGCGTAGAAGGAGAACAGCTCCTCCAAAACAAAGTAGGGCGTAGGCGTGGAGTCGTGAGCACCAAGGTGCTTGAAGCGAGACTCCTCCGGACCTGCAAGCGAGACGCCGCAGACGGTCAGGTCAATCTGTTCTTCGAGCGTCAGGATGTCCTCGAGGGTATCTGGGGGCTTACTGCCTTGTCTTGCCATAGACGTGACTCCCGTCCCCTACAGAGCGCGTATCTGGTAGAGGCCCGCATCGCGAAAACCAAGCATGCGATAGTAGCCGCGCGTCCCGATGGCGCTGATGACTGCAATCGTTGTGAATCCTGCGGCATGGGCATGTGCGCAGGCCTCCTCGACAAGCGCCTTGCCGAGCCCCGCGTGTTGGGCGGCGCCCTGCTCGCTGGCTCCAAGGCCGGCCACGCGGCCGTAGACGTGGACCTCGCGAATCATGGCAGTAAACGGAGAAAGGGGCGAGGCGCCTTCTCCAAGCTCACGGGCAATCGCGCTCTCCGAGGGCAGCGAAAGCCTACAGAAACCCGCGATGTGGCCATCGTCATCAACCCATTGCAGGAAGTGCTCCTCCGCAGTGCTGGTCTGATAACGCACGCAAGTAAGGCGTAGGTCCGAAAGCTGGACGTCGCTGGTCGCAACCTCGCGCATGCGGATCTCCCTCACCTCGTCCATGCGGTCCTCAAGACGCATCTCCACCATCTGGCGCAGGTTGGTCTTCTTGTTTCCCGCCACGATATCCGTGGCCGAGATGTCGCGGATCATGCGCGAGATGCGCACGTAGGCGGGGGTGGCCAGTACGTCTTGAACGAGCAGGTCAACAAGCTGTTCGTGCGTATAGGGCTGCCATGTACCGTTTGCGTAGGATTCCATAAGGTGCGAGCTTTCCACCAGCGCGCACGGATACAGCTTGACCTCGTCGGGGCAGAAGCGCGGGTCACTCACAAGCCGGAGGTAGTCTGCCTCGTCGGACGCAACCGTCGACCCGAGCAGGTTGGCCATGAAGTGCACGTGGATCTTGAAGCCAAACGTCCGAAGAACCGCAAAGGCGCGCGCAATCTGCGCCGATGTCACCATGCGGTGGTTTGCTGCCAGAATCTCGTCGTCAAGGCTCTGGATGCCCATTTGGATCTTGGTGCAGCCCAGGCGTCGCATAGTTCGTGCGGATTCGGTGGTGATGAGGTCAGGGCGCGTCTCGATGACAAGCCCCACCACGCGCCTGCGAGCATCCTCGTTTATGTGATGCTCTCGCTCCACATCTTCCCAGCTTGCCTGCTGTATGCGCGCTGCTGCGTGCCAGGAGGCAGACTCCATGAGCTCCCGGACGGCCTGGTTGTACGAGAGCCTGCCGGCGTTGACGAGGCCTTGCACGGGTGCCGCCGCCAAGGCCAGGGCGTCAGCGTCAGAGGGGATGCCGCATTCTGCATAAAAGGCACTGCGGGCGGAGGTGGTGTGCACGTCACCAGTATTGACACCAACTACCTCGGCAAATGCAGGCAGCTCGGGTCCTCCCAGGTAGGGGGTATCATCATTGACTGCGCGAAAGAGCTCGCGCACAAACCAGCGCTGGTACTCTTCCGGGTAGTCGTTCCAGGTCCCGCCGAGCACGATGAGCTCGACCTTGTCTGTCACGTGACCCATCTGCTCAAGCACGTAGAGGCGCGACTTCACCTGAAGATAGGGGTCAAAGAAGTTGTGCTCTGCCCGCTGACAGGCAGGCTCGTTTGCAAGGTAGCTCTTGGGCATGCGCACGTCGTTGGGACAGTACAGGCAGTCGCTGGAGCAGGGCCACGGCTTAGTGATGACGGTGATGGTGGCTACGCCCGAGGCGGTGCGCCGGGGCTTCATCTTGAGCAGGCGGATGAGCTTTGCCTCGGTCTCGGGGTCTACGTTCCAGGCCTCCCAGCGTTCGTGATCATGCTCGCGCACGTTGAGGTAATAGGGGAGGAGCCGCCGTTTTGCAACGGCGCGATCCCTGCTTGCCGCCTTGCGGTTGTGCTTGCGCGCGAGGGCCTCGAGCCATTCGTCATCAAGCGTTTTGTTTCCCGCCTTTATGGCAGCGATTATCTCCAAGAGTGCGTCTTCCATAGCGAACAGTATAACGGCGAGAAGCCGAAGTGTGTCTATACTTGCAGCTATGGATGACAAGACGGCACAGACGCTCTCGCAGCTCACGCGCAAGTTCTATGAGGAGGTGGCAACCTCGTTCTCCGCCACGCGCGAAGCCCCGTGGCAGGGTTGGCGGCGCGTGGCCGACGAGGTGGGCCCTCTTGCTGATGGAGCGTCTCTCAAGATCCTTGATCTTGCGTGTGGCAATCTGCGCTTCGAGAGGTTTCTTGCAGACTCCTTTCCTCACGCCCACCTCGACGCCTTTGCCTGCGACGAGTGTGACAGCTTGGCCGCCGTGGCAGACACCCCCGGCATCACCGTCCATTACCAACACCTAGATGTTATGGAAGCGCTCTATGCGGGTTCAGACTTGTCAGAGCTGCTTGATGTTTGGGGGTGCGACCTAGCGGCATCCTTTGGCTTCATGCACCATGTGCCTGAGCCTAAGTACAGGAAGGACATCCTGAACGCCCTGGTTGACGCGGTGCGACCTGGCGGGCTGATTGCCCTGTCGTTTTGGCAGCTCTCCCATAGCCCGCGCCTTCTGAAGAAGGCGCGCGAGGTGACCGCGTGGGCTTCGGAACAATGGGGCCTTGAGGGGTTGGACAAAGGCGACTACCTGCTTGGTTGGCAGAATCGTAGCGACGTGTTGCGCTATTGCCACGACTTTACCGAAGGGGAAGTAGATGCGCTGGTGGCTGCGACATCACCTGCCGCCTGCGAGGTGGCCCGCTATTCTGCCGATGGAAAAGGGGGCAACCTCAATCGCTACCTTATCCTGAAGCGCTTATAAGTGAAACACATTTCAATCTTAGCTTCTCCTACTATACTGGTGGAGAACCAGATTGGAGCACCCATGAACACCATCGAGCTTATGGACGGCAGCGTCTCGTCCTTCTCAAAGACCGACCGGGCCATCTACGAGTCCATTCGCAAGTTTCCCGACATGTATGCCACGAGCAGCGTGACCGACCTTTCGGCGCGTGGTGGCTTTAGCAAGCCCGCACTTACACGCTTTGCCCAGCGCCTCGGCTTTAGCGGGTTCATCGAGTTTCAGTACCAGTTTGCGCAGGACCTCGAGGCGGCACGCTCGCGTACCGACGCGCCCACCAACGCCGAGATCTATGGGGGCCTGCTTAAGGCGGTGGAGGAGCGCGTCGATCGAACGCAGCTGCAGAACCTGGTTGAGCGCATGCGCACAAGTCAGCATGTCTACATCATGGGCTACAACCTCTCGCGTATGCCGGCCGAGGAGCTCAACATCGCCCTGCAGTTTGACCCCACCATCCATGCGTCGTATCCACAAATCGATGTGAGCCAGCGCTTTGCCGCCGATGATCTGCTCGTCGTTTATTCCGCCGTCAGTGGTGACTCATTTAAGGGCCTTATGCACGAGTTCAAGATTGGACGCAACACAAAGCCTTACATGGTGCTGGTCACTACCAACTCAAAGCACCCGCTTAGGCGCAACTTTGACGAGGTCATCGCCTTGCCTACGGCCACTGTCGCCACCTCAAATCGCACGGTGCTTGCGGACACCTTTGCATTCCTGATGTTCAACGACTTGCTGACCGGGACCCTGCCCACGGCAGGGGTGAGCGTCTCCGATTCGCCGATGAACGAATCAGTTAAAACAAAACAATAATTCAGTATTGAAACAAATTTCATTCTGTTTTATAGTGTTCCCAACGAACGGAAGCGCTTTCCAAACCGCGCGGACGCAAGGCCAGCAGCCGCGCACCAACGCACTCCAAGAAGGAAGGGAACCATGGATCAGTTTATCGAGAAGATGACGGCCGTTTCAGGCAAGATCGCCCAGAACTGGGTCATCCACGTCATCATGAACGCCTTCATGATGCTACTGCCCATCACCATGCTCGGCTCGTTTGCCGCGCTCTTCAAGGGCATGGGCATCGAGGCCTACCAGGCCTTCATTGCCTCCACGGGCATCGTCAACGTGCTCAACATCATCTATCAGTGGACGACCGGCATGATCGGTGCCTACCTCGCGTTCCTGGTGGCATACGCCTTTGCGCAGCATACCAAGTGCGCTCGTTCCGAGATGGCCGTTGGCCTCACCTCGCTTGCGTGCTTCCTCATCTGCACGCCCTACATCATTCCCGAGGAGCCCTTTGCTCCCAGCACCCTGCCCACCACGTGGCTGGGCTCGCAGGGCATGTTCAGCGCCATCATCATCTCCTTCGTCGTGGGAGGCATCTACCTTGCCTGCCAGAAGGGCCACGTTGAGATCAAGCTTCCCGAGCAGGTGCCCCCGTTCATCTCCGCACAGTTCTCCAGCCTGATACCCGCCGCCATCTCGATGGTCCTCTTTGGCATCGTCTCTATGGTCTTTGCCGGAACCGAGTATGGCACCATCCACCAGCTTGTCTACTCCTTCATCGCCCTGCCGCTTCAGGCAGTCTCCTCCAACGTGTTTGGCTACTGGATCCTCATGGTCTTCCTGTACGGCCTGTGGTTCCTGGGCATCCACGGCGGCATGACCGTTGGCCCGATCATCATGATG
>CADBRX010000094.1 GCA_902797175.1 uncultured Coriobacteriaceae bacterium
ATGGTTGAGGGCCGTCCCGACTGGTGCATCAGCCGCCAGCGCAACTGGGGCGTGCCCATCCCGGCCTACACCTGCCAGGACTGCGGCGAGGTCGTCATGAACGACGACACCCTCGACGCCGTCATCAAGCTCTTCCGCGAGCAGGGCTCCGACCACTGGTTCACGGACGACCCCGCGAGCTACCTGGGTGACGCCTGTGTGTGCCCGGCCTGCGGCGGGCATCACCTCAAGCCCAACAAGGACATCCTGGACGTGTGGTGGGACTCCGGCGTCTCGCACACGGCCGTCTGCCGCCATCGCGACAACCTGACCTTCCCGGCCGACATGTACCTCGAGGGCTCCGACCAGCACCGCGGCTGGTTCATGAGCTCGCTCATGACGAGCGTGGGCGCCTACGGCGTGGCCCCGTACAAGACGGTCGTGAGCCAGGGCTTCACCCTGGACGGCCAGGGCCGCAAGATGTCCAAGAGCCTCGGCAACGTCATCGACCCCAACAAGGAGTGCGCGACGCGTGGCGCCGACGTCCTGCGCCTGTGGGTCGCCTCGGTCGACACCTCGGTCGACGTGCCGTGCGACGACAAGATCTTGAACCAGGTGGGCGACGCGTACCGCAAGATCCGCAACACCATCCGCTTCCTGCTCGGCGAGCTCGAGGGCCAGTTTGACCCCGAGGTCGACGCCGTGGGCGTCGACGAGCTCCCGGCGTTTGACCGCCTGATGCTCGCAAAGCTCTCGCAGGTGCATGCCCAGGTGAGCGACGCCTACGCCAACTATCGCTTCAACCAGGTCTTCCGCACCATCTACGACTTCGTGACCGGCGACCTGTCCAACTTCTACCTCAACGCCACCAAGGACCGCACCTACTGCGGCGGCAAGGAGAGCTTCGAGCGCAAGGCCGCCCAGACCGTCTGGGCGCAGATCCTCTCCATGCTTCTGCACGACCTGCAGCCCATCCTGGTCTACACCACGGACGAGGCCATGGAGTTCGTGCCCGCCGCCCTGCGCGACAACCAGGAGCGCGCGGCGCTGCTGGACTGGTACGAGGCGCCGATGGCCGCCGAGACCTACGAGCCGCTGGTCGCCGCCTACGACGCCCTCACCGAGGCGCGTGGCGCCTTCACCAAGGCCTACGAGGACGCACAGGCCGCCGGCACCGTCACCGAGAAGACGACGCAGGCCGTCCGTGCCGAGCTGACCCTTCCTGCCGAGGCGTTCGCGCTGCTGGCGGGCGAGGGCGCCCCGGACCTCGCGGAGGCCTTCGTGTGCTCCGAGGTCACGGTCGCCCAGGGCGACGAGCTCGCCTGCGTGGTGCTTCCTGCCAATGGCGAGAAGTGCCCGCGCTGCTGGAATTGGCGTACCCCCGTCGACGACGCCTGCCTCTGCGGCCGTTGCCACGACATCGTGCTCGCCTGCGGCACGGCCCAGTAGGAGAAGGCTTGAGTCCGCTCGTCACATCGCGTCGGGGTTCCAGGATCATCCTGTTCTGGCTCTTCGCTGGCCTGGTCGTGCTCATCGACCAGGCCACGAAGGAGGCCGTTCGCTATGTCTCGCCCCAGGTCGGCTTCATGCGCGTCCTCATTCCCGGTCTCATAGACCTCGTCCACGTCGAGAACACGGGCGCCGCGTTCAGCATCGGCGAGGGGGCGGGTCCGCTGTTCGCGCTGCTCGCCCTCGTCGTCGCGTGCGCCGCGTTCGTGTTCGTCTGCACCCAGGAGCCACCGCTTCCGCTCACGATCTCCATCGCATGCGTGGTGGGAGGCGGACTGGGCAACATGTTCGACCGCCTCATGCAAGGCTCGGTGACCGACTTCCTGGCCACCTCGTTCATGGACTTCCCCGTCTTCAACGTAGCCGACATTGCCGTCACCTGCGGCATCGCGCTGTCGTTTCTCTTCTATATCTTGTGGGAGCGGCGTGAGGCTGATGGGGTCGGTCGGTAGTGGAGCGCTACGCTGACGCCCGCCTCGTCGAGCTCCTGGTCGGACCGGATTCCGACGGCGACCGCCTCGACGCGTTTCTTGGCTCCTCCGAGGGGCTTCCCTCTCGCTCCGCCTGCGCGCGCCTCGTGGAGGATGGTGCCGTCACCATCAACTCGACGCTGGCCACCAGCAAGGCGGAGCGCGTCGTGCTGGGCGACAGGATCTCGGTCACCCTTCCCATGTCCACCGTTGACGTGACGGGTCCGCTGCGCCCCAACCCCGAAATCCCGCTCGACATCCGCTATGAGGACGACCACCTCATCGTGCTCTCAAAGCAGGTCGGGCTCGTGTGCCACCCAAGCCCCGGCCATGTCGACGACACACTTGCCAACGCGCTGGTTGCCCACTGCGGGTACGAGCACCTCGGCCAGCTTCAGGGGGAGGAGCGCCCCGGCATCGTCCATCGACTCGACATGGACACCTCGGGGCTCATGCTCGCCGCCAAGGATGACGAATGCCAGAAGGCCCTTCAGGACCTCATCCGCATGCGCGTCCTCGACCGTCGCTACATCACGCTCGTCCATGGCTACGTCGCGCACGACGAGGGAACCATCACCACGGGGATCGCCCGCTCCACGCGCGACCGCCTGCGCATGATGGTGAGCGACGACCCGATGGCCCGCGAGGCCATCACGACGTTCCGCACGCTCGAGCGCTTTGAGGCGGGTCGCAAGGACGAGGGGTACTCCCTGCTCGAATGCCACCTCTTTACGGGAAGGACCCATCAGATTCGCGTCCACATGCGCCACATCGCGCACCCCTGCGTGGGTGACCAGCTCTACGGGCGGGGCCACTACCAGGAGAACCTGTGCCTCGCACGGCAGTTCCTCCACTCTTGGCATGTGGCGTTTGACCATCCCGTGACGGGGGAGCACCTCTCCATTGCCGACCACCTGCCTGACGACCTGCGCGAGGCGCTGGCGGGCTTGGCCGAACGCTCGATGGGCCGCACCGCCGCCGGCGAGGAGATCTGCCCGCAGCTCCTCTCCTGACTCGGAAGGGATGCTCCCTTGTGAGTCAGCCCACTTTTCCTCGCGTACCATTCGTGAAGAGGGCGCTTTTCCTCGAATTTGTGGCATCAGATGTTACAATCAATTGCAAGTGTAAGCGGTATCGTTTTTTCGGTAATCGGTAGCTCATATACATAAGGAGTCCATGCATGGCGACGTTCTTCGAGGGCTATTCCCACACCTTTTCCGAGTACCTGCTCGTCCCGGGCTATTCCTCTTCCCAAAACATCCCCGTCAACGTCTCGCTCAAGACCCCGCTCGTCAAGTTCCGTCGTGGCGAGGAGAGCGCCATCACCCTCAACATCCCCATGACGTCCGCCATCATGCAGTCCGTCTCGGGGCCGCGCCTCGCCATCGCGCTCGCACAGCAGGGCGGCCTCTCCTTCATCTACGGGTCGCAGACGCCCGAGGACGAGGCGGCCATGGTCCGCGAGGTGAAGACCTACAAGGCCGGGTTCGTCATCTCGGACTCGACCCTCACGCCCGACATGTCACTGCAGGACGTCGTCGAGCTCAAGGAGCGAACCGGCCACTCGACCATGCCCGTCACCGAGGACGGCACGGCCCATGGCAAGTTCTGCGGCATCGTCACGAGCCGCGACTATCGCCTTTCGCGTGACGACCGTGGTCGCAAGGTGCATGAGTTCATGACCCCGGCCGACAAGTGCATCTGCGGGGACGAGAACACGTCCCTCAAGGTCGCCAACGACATCATCTGGGAGCATAAGCTCAACACGCTCCCCATCGTCGATTCCGAAGGCAACCTCATGTCCCTCGTGTTCCGCAAGGACTACGACTCGCACAAGGGCAACCCCGACGAGCTCCTGGACGAGCACAAGCGCTATCTGGTCGGCGCGGGCATCAACACGCGCGACTATGCCGAGCGCGTCCCCCTGCTCGTCGAGGCGGGTGCCGACGTGCTCTGCATCGACTCCTCCGAGGGCTATTCGGAGTGGCAGAAGATCACCATCGACTGGATTCGCGCCCACTATGGCGACGACGTCAAGGTCGGCGCGGGCAACGTGGTCGACGCCGAGGGCTTCCGCTACCTCGCCGAATGCGGGGCGGACTTCGTCAAGGTCGGCATCGGCGGAGGCTCCATCTGCATCACGCGCGAGCAGAAGGGCATCGGCCGCGGGCAGGCGTCCGCGCTCATAGACGTCTGCGCCGAGCGCGACCGCTACTTTGAGGAGACGGGCGTGTACGTGCCCGTGTGCTCCGACGGCGGCATCGTGTATGACTACCACATGACGCTCGCCTTTGCCATGGGCGCCGACTTCCTGATGCTCGGCCGCTACTTCGCCCGCTTTGACGAGAGCCCCACGCGCAGGCTCAACGTCAACGGCTCCTACGTCAAGGAGTACTGGGGCGAGGGCTCGGCGCGCGCACGCAACTGGCAGCGCTATGACCTGGGCGGCTCCAAGAAGGGCCTCTCCTTTGTCGAGGGCGTCGACTCCTACGTCCCCTATGCCGGCCCGCTCAAGGAGAACGTGGACGCCTCCCTGCTCAAGGTGCGCTCGACCATGTGCAACTGCGGCGCGCTCAACCTGTGCGAGCTTCGCGAGAAGGCAAAGCTGACGCTCGTCTCCGCCACGTCGCTCGTCGAGGGCGGCGCGCACGACGTCATCCTTCGCGAGTCCCAGAGCGACAACTTCCGCTCATAAGCCTTAGCGCAAAACCGACGCAGGCAGATAACCCGGAGCACCCAACGGCATTGCCCGTTCCGCTTCTTGTAAGCGGAACGGGCAATGCCGTTGGGTGCTCCGGGTGCTCTTCTTGTATTACGCGGTCTGTTTGCGGGTGCCCATCACCATGAGTACGGTGCCGATGACCGAGGCGATGACGCCGACGGTGAGCCCCATGCGCACGCTCAGCAGCTGGAACAGCCAGCCACCGACAAAGCTCGCAAGGAGGCTGCCCACCGAGTTGGCGGTCATGAAGACGGCCTGGCTCTTGTTGCGGTCCTCCTCATTGACCTGCTCGTTGGCAAAGTAGACGACTGCCGGCGTGATGGCGGCGTAGGAAAGCATCTGCAGCACCATGCCCGCATAGAACATGGGGACGCTGTTGGCCATGGCCAGAATGACGTGCTTGAGGGAGTAGAACACGGCGGATGCCGCCATGATCTGGTTGACCTTGAGGCGCTTCAGGATCAGGGCAAAGCCAAACATGGTGGGCAGCTCGACCATGGCCTGGATGAAGAAGGCGTTTCCCTGCACGCGCTCGACGTCTGCCGCGGGAACGAACTCTGCCAGGACCGCTCCGCAGTAGGTCTGGAAGACGTTGTGGCAGAAGTAGAGAAGCACGAGCGACAGGCACACGATGGTGGTGCTGGGATACTTGCTGAAGAACTGCAGGACGGAGATGGACTCTCCCTTGGGTTCGGCCGGCTCGTCGTCGGTTGCGGCAAGCTCCTTGGGGGCATCGGGCATGAGGTTGATGGCGACGCCCGTCAGGATCGCGCCCAGGATGATCCAGATGGGCAGCGTGTTGCGACCCAAGCTTGCCCAGAGGCGCCCCACAAGGCTCGAGCCCACGGCGTATGCCGCCGAGCCGATGCCACGGCACAGGCCGTAGTTGATGACGCCGCCTGCCTTCTCATAGATGAACGCCATGCCGTTGAGCAGCGGCATTCCGACCATGGCGGACATGAAGGCGACGATGACGATCGGCAGGATCATGAAGGAGCCCGAGGGGATGACCAGAAGGAGCGCCGCGAGCACGCCGCATATGGCCATCGAGGCGGTGATGATCATCTTCTGGGTGATCTTCTCGGAGCGGTCGGCGAGGTCGCCAATCGCGGGGCCGAGGAACACGCCGCCGAGGCTCACGATCGACATGACCGTGCCGATGGTGCCCGCGTCGAAGCCGCTCTGCGACAGGTAGTTGTAGGCAAAGCCGATTGAGCCGGCCACGAGGAGCATGAAGCCCGCGTTGACCAAGGCATACTTGAGGTTCAGGTTCTTGAGGTTCATGTCCTTCCTTCCCTTGGTTTCAGACGTCTCTAACTCTATCACCATTGCGTACGGGTTCGGAGTCGCATTGTGAACATATGTGGCCACATAACAGCAGGAAGACAGGTGAGATATACTAGACAGGTTGCGCACCAATCAAGAAAGGCGACTTGCATGGCAGACGAGCACACCATTGCGGCATATGATGCCGAGGCGATCGAGACCAAGTGGCAGGCAAAGTGGGAGGCCGACGACACCTTCCGTGCCCGCGACGATTCGAGCAGGCCCAAGAAGTACGTCCTCGAGATGTTCCCGTACCCGTCGGGCGACCTGCACATGGGCCACGCGCGCAACTACACCATCGGCGACGCCATGGCCCGCCAGGCGCGCATGTGCGGCTATGAGGTGCTGCATCCCATGGGCTACGACGCCTTTGGCCTTCCCGCGGAGAACGCCGCCATCAAGCACAACACCCAGGCAGGCGCCTGGACGCGCAAGAACATGGAGCAGGCCACCCGCACCATGAAGCGCATGGGCTTCAGCTATGACTACGACCGCCTCTTTGCCACCTGCGACCCCGAGTACTACAAGTGGGGCCAGTGGGCGTTCCTCAAGATGTGGGAGAAGGGCCTGGCCTACCGCGCCACCTCGCC
>CADBRX010000095.1 GCA_902797175.1 uncultured Coriobacteriaceae bacterium
ATCATGCGCTTCTGCCAGTCCTTCATCACCGAGCTCTATCGCCACATCGGCGAGGACACCGACGTCCCCGCGGGTGACCTGGGCGTCGGCGGCCGCGAGGTCGCGTACATGTTCGGTCAGTACAAGCGCCTCACCAACACCTTCACCGGCGTCCTGACCGGCAAGGGCCTCACCTTCGGCGGCTCG
Source organism: uncultured Coriobacteriaceae bacterium (assembly GCA_902797175.1). Lineage (GTDB taxonomy): Bacteria > Actinomycetota > Coriobacteriia > Coriobacteriales > Atopobiaceae > UBA1367. The sequence continues at coordinate 187 of CADBRX010000095.1, forward strand.
CTCGCCCGCACCGAGGCCACCGGCTACGGCCTCGTCTACTACGTCGACGAGTACCTCAAGTGCCACGACGACTCCTTCGAGGGCAAGACCGTGGTCGTCCATGGCTCCGGCAACGTCGCCACCTACGCGATCCAGAAGGTCGAGCAGCTGGGCGGCAAGGTCGTGGCCTGCTCCGACACCAAGGGCTGGGTCTACGACGCCGACGGCATCGACGTCTCCGCGCTCGAGGCCATCTACAACCGCAAGCGTTCCGGCAACGACAAGGGCGTCTCCCTTGCCATGTACACCGAGTTCCGCCCGAACGCCGAGTGGCACGCCGAGGACGGCCGTGGCGTCTGGGGCGTCCCCTGCGACATCGCCCTCCCGTGCGCTCGCGAGAACACCCTGCTGCTTGAGGACGCCGAGAAGCTCGTCACCAACGGCTGCAAGGTCGTGGGCGAGGGTGCCAACATGCCCACCACGCTCGACGCCACCAAGTACCTGCAGGACAACGGCGTCGCCTTCTTCCCGGGCAAGGCTGCCAACGCCGGTGGCGTGGCAACCTCGGGCCTCGAGATGAGCCAGAACGCCGGCCACATCTCCTGGACCTTCGAGGAGGTCGACTCCCGTCTCGAGTCCATCATGCGCGGAATCTACCATGCATGCGACGACGCCGCCAAGGAGTTTGGCCTTGAGGGCAACTACGTCGCAGGTGCCAACATCGCCGGCTTCCTCAAGGTTGCCGAGGCCATGATGGCTCAGGGCGTCATCTAAGGTCTCATTCAAACGATGAAACCTGCGCGGGGCATCGGGCATCCGGTGCTCCGCGCACTTTGCGTACCAAAAGGGCGACACCCTTATGGTACGTCGTTAGGTGTTCTGTCTTTCTTGCGAAGGGCGGATGCCTTGACGGACAATACAAGCCTGACCGACATGGCCCTGGTGCCGCGCTGCTTTGCCGCGCGTGTCCTGTTACCGCCTCGAGCAGGGAGGTTCTGACCATGAAGCAAGCATGTCCTCTGTTCTTTGTGGGGCTCCTGACCCTTGCGCTCTCCATGGGAGGATGTGGAGGCAATGCCCCCTCAGCCCCCGCCGATGCCGAAGAGCCTGCCGAGACTGAGGCGTTGGTCGAAGGGGATGGCTCCTCGGTGAGGGGCGCGGGCTGGCAGGTTCTCTCTGGTGCCGAGCCCATGCTTTCAGACGACGAACGTGACCTCTTCGAGCGTTGCTCGCAGACGCTCGAAGAGAGGGCCTTCTCTCCCGTTGCCGTCCTTGCGACGCAGCTGGTCTCGGGGACAAACTATGCCTTCCTATGCGAAGGGGAGGATGCCTCCGGCTGGCATGTGGTTGTGGTCTATGAAAGCCTCGACGGCGAGGCGCACGTTACGAGCAGCCAGGAGCTGAAGGTGGACGACCTCCGCGTCGGCACGGGCGCACCCATGGGTGCCCTGCTCGGCTCATGGCAGGTGAAGGACCAGACGGGGACGCAGCTCGTTCCGAGCGACCTTAAAGACGCGTTTGACAAGGTTAAAGACGCCTATGCGGAGGCCAGCCTCGACCCCATTGCCGCGCTTGCCTCGCGCGAGAACGACGGTCTTGACTACCTGGTCCTCTGCGAGGGAGAGGCGCGGGAGGGAGACGCGCCGCGCTCGCTCTTTGTCGTGGTGGTCCACATGGAAAGCGGTGGAGCCGCTCAGCTGCAAGACGTCGCGCAGCTTGAGTTTTTGAGCTGCGTGAGTGCCTCGGCATAGCCTGGCGTTGCCTTTTGTCGGCGTTGCTTGGGAAGGGGGTGTGCCATGGGAAAAAGGAAGCGGGTTGTTTGGCTCATAGTGCTTGTCGCGCTTCTGGCGGCCTGCGTCGTCGCGTCGGCCTTTCTTGTGGTGCGCGTCGCCTCGACATCGCAGCAGTCGCAGAGCCCTGCGGCGGCCAGCAGCGTCTCGGATCGGACGCAGGAGCCGCTTTCTGAGAGCTCCCGCACGGAGGCTTCATCAGAAGACGTTTCTCAGGAGACCCAGGATGCCTCCCTGGCAGATGGGCAGGACGCACCGACTGCCGACGAAGGCTTTGGTGACGACTCCTATGTGATTCCCAGCGATGCCGAGTATGATCCGGAAGTCGTGCTCGTGTCCATTCCGAGCGGCATGTCGGCGGCAGAGGTCGAGGCCATGCTTCTCGAGACGGGGGTCGTGGGCGAGGTCCACGTGAGCGACGACGACATCGCCTCGGGCGTCGTTGCGGTCGAGGTCTCGGAGGGCGTCTTGGTGGAGGACGCCATAACCGAGATCCGCAGCGAGCATCCCGAACTCGAGGCGCAGCCCAACTTCTACTACCACGCCATGTTGGGTGACGAGGGGGACTTCCGCGCACTGCTGGAGGAATCCTCCGAGCCCATCGAAGCCTCCGGGCAGGGCGCCGAGGAAGATCAGCAGGTGGCCGATGGGGAGGCGGAGGCCCCCGAGGACGTCCAGGCAGATTCCGAGGAGACGCCGCAGGATGTGCAGGCCGAGACGTCGGAAGACGACGTGCCGGTGGAGCCCGCCGAGGACGCCTCGGCCGAAGAGGCCGCCTCAGCCGACCAAAACGAGACGCTGCCCGAAGAGCCCGAGGCAGAACCAGTGTCCGAGGCAGAACCGAAGCCCGAGAAACAAAGCCAGGAGACCCTCATGGAGGCGCTCTCCGTAACGACCAATGACCCCTATGCCGACAAGCAATGGGCGCTCGCGAGCATGCATGTGTTCGAGGCGTGGTCCATCGCGCGCTGCGAGGGCAAGGTGGCCATAGCCGTCCTCGACCAGACGCCTGACGTCACGCACGAGGACCTAGCAAGCAACGTCGCCTTCTTCTATGACGTGCATGCGGGCTCGGCCACAATGGGCTCCGTCAAGAGGCACGGCACGCACGTGACGGGCGTCGCCTCGGCAACGAGCGACAACGCCCTTGGCGTCTCAGGCGTTTCCTACAACGCGACGCTTCTGGTGATGAACGTCTTCGACAGCTCGGGGAACTGCTCCACAAACGACCTCTGCAAGGCGTATTCCCAGCTCATGGGCATGGCCAAGGAACAGAACCTCCACGTGATCAACCTGAGCCTTGGCGGCAAGGTCTCATCGCCTGACTTTGTCGACGATGCCTTCCTGGCGTCCGTGGACAAGGCATTTGAGGATTACGACATCGTGACCGTTGCCGCTGCGGCAAACTCCTCCTCAAGCGCTGCCGTTCCCTACTACGAATACCCGGGTGACGCCGAACGCGTCGTGAGCGTGATGAACCTTAGGCAGAGCGGGGATGGCGTCGAGAGGAGCACGACCTCCAACTACAACGTCCCCGGCCAGCGCGGCAAAGACATCTGCGCACCCGGCTCGTCCATCTACAGCACCGTGCTCAACAACTCCTACGGCTACGAGTCGGGAACCTCCATGGCTGCTCCCATGGTTTCCGGCGTGCTGGCCCTTGAGTTTGCGGCCAACCCCAACCTTACGGCTGCGGAGGCGGTGGGCATCTTGTACAACACCGCCACCGACCTTGGCGACCCCGGTTGGGACGAAGGGTATGGCTATGGCGAGGTGAACGCCCACGCCGCCGTGCTTACCGCCAACCCGCTGCAAGGGGCCGACATCGTCGTGAGTCCCGCCCGCTTCTCCTATACCGGTGCTGCCCACACGCCTGACGTGACTGTCACCGTTGGCGGAAAGGCCCTGGTGGAAGGGGAGGACTACAGCGTCTCGTTTGCCAACAACGTCAATGCCGGCACGGCCACGGTGACGGTGGTGAGCGAGACGTATAGGGGGAGTGCGTCGGCCACGTTCGTCATCGACCCCGTACAGCTCGAGGATGCGGGCGTCACCCTCTCCGCGACGTCGTTTTCCTATACGGGCAGTGCCCTTACTCCCAAGGTGACAGTGACAGTTGGCGAGCGTAAGCTATCTCCCAATGATGATTACTCAATTCGGTTCTACAACAACGTTGAAGTGGGACAAGCCACAGTAGAGGTAAATGGAAAGGGAAACTACTGTGGCACGGTCAAAAAGACCTACTCCATAGAACCATATGGCTCATGGGCTTACGTCAGCGGGAAATGGTGCTACAGGATGCCTGGAGGCGTTCTTTTAAAAGGGAGCTTCCTCAAGGATTCAGGCAAGACGTATTGGCTCGATAACGACGGATGGATGGCCACGGGCTGGCGCAGCATCGACGGGTCCTGGTACTACTTCCTGCCCTCCGGGGCGATGGCGACCGGCTGGCGGAGCCTCGGCGGAACCTGGTACTGGCTGGACCCCTCGTCGGGGAGGATGGCGACCGGCTGGCTGAGGTCCGGAGGCGCCTGGTACTGGATGGCGCCCTCTGGTGCCATGGCCACGGGCTGGCGCAGCATCGACGGGTCCTGGTACTACTTCCTGCCCTCCGGGGCGATGGCAAGTGGGCGTTGGATAGGCAACTATTACGTTGGTTCCAATGGAGTGATGTTGACCAAGACAAGAACCCCCGATGGATACTATGTTGGTGGAGACGGAAAATGGGACGGGAAGAGCAGGGTGGCGTAGCTGAGACATGGTCGCCACTACTGTTATTAGATAGATCCGACAGCATGGCATGGCGTCAGGTTTAATCGTCTCTGCTGCATCTCTCGTGAAATACCGCGTTGTGGGCGGGGTATAAGCAAAACGTTTGCTATTATTCATAGGCTGTGGCCAAATGCGGGCGTGGTGGAATTGGCAGACACGCTGGATTTAGGTTCCAGTGGGGCAACCCGTGAAGGTTCGAGTCCTTTCGCCCGCACCA
>CADBRX010000096.1 GCA_902797175.1 uncultured Coriobacteriaceae bacterium
AGCACGTTGTTGTCGATGTTGATGTTCATCATCGGCAGGCCAAAGAACATGATGTAGATCTGCAGGAAGAGCGGCGTGCCGCGCAGGATGTTGATGTACACGATGGCGATGGCGCGCAAAAGCTTGTGGCGCGAGATCTTCATGAAGGCAAACACCAGGCCCAAAATGATGGCAATCGGGTAGGCGATGCACACGATGAGCAGGCAGAGCAGCCAGCCCGGAACCAGCGAGAAGAGCGCGGTCACCAGAAGCTGCGGCTTGAAGAACATGCCCAGGAAGGGGTTGGAGTTCCAGGCCTCAACGAGCGGGCTGGCATCGAGGTCAGAGACGATCGACTGGAGCGCCGTGTTGGCGATGGTCTTGATGGGCTTCGAGTCGGCAAGGGTCTGCGTGCCCGCGGCGTTCTCGTAGGTGCCGCCCACGACGACGTCGCCACCGGCGTCGGGGAAGCTCATGCCCTCCACCTCAAGGCGGACGAGCATGCCCTCTCCGATGGGCTCCGAGAACACGACCGTGAGCTCGTTGTCGGCGGGCGTCGCCACGCCCTCTATGCTCGTGCGCGAAAGGCCCTCGAGAGCGGTCACCTTGGTGGAGGAACCGGCAAACGTGCCTCCCCGCGGAAGGCTCAGCGTGATGGCGGTCACCTCTTCGCCCTCATCGACGGTTCCCTCCCAGGTCAGGCGCGTCGGAAGGCCACCGATGACGCCCGAGCCGCCGTTTTCGTTGGGGCGGGCGGTCGCCTTGTTGGTCGTGAGCGCGTAGGCGCCCGTCGGCGTCACCAGTGTCAGGGCAAGGGCCAGGACGGCCATCGTCCAGGCAAGCGTTCTCCTCCCCCGCTTTGTGAAGAGACTCATCTGTCCCCCTCAAATAAACATGTGATGCGGAGCCCTGGCAGGTGCGCAGGGCTCCGCAGGCTATCCTCTATGCCGAGGCTGGGCTTTGCCCACGCCTTACAGCTCCGAGCCGAACCACGTGGTCTGTATCTGGGCCATGGAGCCGTCGTCGACCATCGCGGCGAGCGCCTCGTTGATGGCGGCGGTGAGGCCCGGGTTGTCCTTGGAGATCGCGATGCCGTACTGCTCGCCCGTGGGGATCTCCTCGATGATCTGGAGCTCGGTGAAGGAGTTCTTGATCTGGTAGGCGGAGACGGGCAGGTCCGTCACGAGGCCGTCATAGGAGCCCGTAAGCACGCCGTTCATGGCGGAGATGATGTCGTCGAGCGGGACGATGGTGGCCTCGGGCAGATTCTCGGCGGCCCAGTCGGCACCGGTGGTGCCAGCCTGGACGGCAATCTTCTTCTCGGCTGCGTTGAGGGTCTCGAGGGTGTCCTCGGAGCCGGTCTTGGTCACGAGCGACTGGTTGGAGTCGACGTAGGGATCGGACATGTCGACCTCGGCCTTGCGAGCGTCGGTGATGGTCATGCCGGCGATGGCGACGTCAGCGGTGCCGCCCGCCTTGATGGTGGGGACCAGCGAGTCGAAGGCCTGGCTGGGAAGCCAGTTGATCTCGAGGCCGAGGTGCTCGGCAAGCGACTTGGACATGTCGATGTCAAAGCCCACGGGCTCGCCGGTCTTCTCGTCCATGGACTCGAACGGCGGGAAGTACAGGTTGGAGATGCAGGTCAGCTTGCCCTCGTTGACCAGGGTGTACGAGCTGGCGTCTGCCGCCGCGTCGTCCGCCGGGGCCTCAGCTGCGGGGGCGCCGCCACCGCAGGCGGTAAGCGTGAGGGCCGTGGCGAGAAGCGAGCTGCCCTTGACAAACTGACGACGAGAAATGGTGTTCATGGTAGATCCTTTCTTGTAGTGCAAAAGCTATGCGAACCGTGGCAGGTGCGCCACGGGGCCCATGCGAAGGCTATGCGACCGTGCCGAACCACGTTTCCTTGAGCTTGGCCATAGTGCCGTCTGCCTCCATGTCGGCCAGGGCCTGGTTGATGGCGGCGGTGAGGCCGGGGTTGTCCTTGGAGACCACGATGCCGTACTGCTCGCCCGTGGGAATCTCGAGGGCGATCTCGCAGTCGGTGAACGAGACGGTGCACTGATGGCCGATGACCGGGAGGTCAGCACAGAACGCATCGTACTGGCCGGCCTGGACGCCCGTCATGCACACGGTCACCGAGGCGAGCGGGACGATGGTGGCCTCGGGAAGGTTCTCGCGGGCCCAAGCCTCGCCCGTGGTACCCGCCTGGACGGCTACGGTCTTGCTGGCGTCATTGAGGGCACCCTCGTCCTTGGCGTCGCTGTCCTTGCGCACGGCCACGCCCAGGTTGGAGTCGAGGTAGGCGTCGGTGAAGTCGATCTCCGCCTTGCGCTCCTCGGTGATGGAGAAGGCGGAGTTGCCGATGTCGGCCTTGCCGCCCTGCTTGATCATGGGGATGATGGAGTCGAAGTCCTGCGGAGGCAGGTACTGGCACTCGAGGCCGAGGCGCTTGGCGATCTCGTTGGAGAGGTCGACGTCAAAGCCCTGCGGCGTGGAGTTCTCGAAGGAGTCCAGCGGCGGGAAGTCGAGGTCGGAGGCAACGATGAGCTTGCCCTCCTCGACGAGCGTGTAGTCGGCAGAGGCGTCGGTCTCGGGTTCGGTGGTGCCCGAAGCGCTTCCGCCCGAACCGCCGCAGCCCACAAGGGCGGCGCCCATCGCGGCAGCCGATGCCGCGACAAAGTTGCGACGGGTGATGGCGTTCTGAATGCTCATGGAATATCCCCTTCCTTGAGAGGTCTGGTCGCCTCCTTGCGTGACGTCGGCGGGTGTACCGACAGTGTCATGCGGCGACATGTCTGCACGTACGCTAAACATGGTCTCCAATCTTCGTGCAACAGGCGAAGGCTGCAACTGAATATCACGGTGTGTTTATAAAGCTGACACAAAAAGCATATCCGCATAGTCAATCAACGATTTTCACATTAATGCATAAAGAAGGCACTTTCATACATGGTATTCAGCGGAACACACAACGGCATTGCCCGTTACGCACATGCGCGGAACGGGCAATGCCGTTGGGTGTTCCGGTTGTCAGAGAGGGGCTAGATGCCGGCGTAGTAACGCTCGCGCTCCCAGTCGGTCACGGTGGAGCGATAGTCATGCCATTCGCGGCGCTTGACGTCGAGCAGGTAGTCGCAGATGTGGTCACCGAGCGACTCGCGCACGAAGGAGCTGTTCTCGAAGCGCTCGATGGCGCGACCGAGTGAGCGGGGAAGGCGCTCGATGCCCAGGGACTTCGCCTCGGCGTCGGTCATGCTCACCGTGGAGACCTCGTCGGGAAGGCGCAGGCCTTCCTCGATGCCACGGATGCCCGCTGCGAGCGTGATGGCAAAGGTCAGGTACGGGTTGGCCGTGGGATCGGCCTGGCGAAGCTCGACGCGCGTCGACTGGTGCTTGCCCGGCTTGTGCGTGGGAACGCGCACGAGGGCGGTGCGGTCCTTGCGGCCCCACGTGGCGTAGATGGGCACCTCGCCGTTGCGCACCAGGCGCTTGTACGAGTTGACCGTGGGGTTGGTGATGAGCGCGTACTCCGGCGCATACTTGAGGAGACCCGCCACATAGTGCTGCGCGATGTCGGAGAGATGCGCTGGGTGATGCTCCTTGGAAGCCCAGAAGAGGTTGTTGCCCTCGTGGTCAAAGAGCGACTGATAGAGGAACATGCCCGATCCGGACACCTCGGTCAGGGGCTTGGGCATGAACGAGGCAAACATGTTGTTGGCGTAGGCGACCTGGCGGATGGCAAGGCGCGCCGTGATCACGTTGTCCGCGCTGGTGCGGGCGTCGGCATAGCGCAGCTCGACGGCATTCTGCGAGACGCCGTTGGTGTGGTAGGAATACGTGACGGGCACCGACATCTGCTCGAGCGCCAAGATGGTCTGGTGACGCAGGTCTGTCGCGGCATCGGACGAGGTGAGGTCAAAGTAGCCGGAGTTGTCCAGCGGAACGGGAATCGGCCCCTTGTCCTTGAAGTAGAAGTACTCCATCTTGGGGCCGACCATGAGCACGTAGCCCTTCTCGTCCGCTGCGCGGAACACACGGTCAAGGCAGCCGCGCGGGTCTCCGTCAAAGGGCTCGCGGGAGGGCGTGTACACATCGCAGAAGATGCGGGCCGTGCCCTTGCCGCCACCCACGGAGGGAACGATCTGGAAGGTCGTGGGATCGGGATAGGCGAGCATGTCCGATTCCTCGGCGGTCACAAATCCCTCGACTGCCGAACCGTCAAAGCCGATCCCCTCGTCAAAGGCCTGCTCGAGGTCCTCCGAGGCAATGGAGAAGGCCTTGAGGTTGCCCAGGATGTCGGTGAACCACAGGCGGACGAAGCGGATGTCTCGCTCCTCGATGGTGCGCAGGACAAAGTCGATGTTCATGTCGGTACCCATGATGCCCCCTTCTGTCATGAGGAAAGGATACGATATTTTCTCATGTCATGGTGCCATATGCACGTTACGCGCCCGTTTCACATGCCAAACGTCCCTTGCCGGAGTCCGTCGTCACAGGTGCCCTCCACAAAGGTGCCCTGCCGGGAGATCCCGACAGGGCAACGTATAAGTACCTTTGCCTGAACGTATCACCATTATGACGCCTCGTGAGTCACATTGGTAACACGGCGAATACAGAAAAGCGAAAATGGTATAGGAAGGGAAGCCGCCCCCTCTGGCTGGCAAAGGGACAGGCGATGGGAAGACACGGATGACCAAGACTGAAGACACCACACGTACCGCCGGCGAAGCCGGATGGCATGCGTCGCGCTACAACCTGAGCGCCCGGCTTCCCGGCACCGACAGGACCGTCGTCGTGAACCTCCTGCGCGGCACCCGCATCGAGCTCTCCCCTCTCGAGGCCTACCTGCTCTCTGTCGTGGAGGAGCTTGACGAGGACCATCCCATCATTGCTTCATTCGAACGCCAAGGACTCATCTGCGCATTTGACGAGCGAGCCGCCCTGATTCGATGGGCCACATCTACAGCGCGGAGCCACATGGCATTGGCTTGGTCATCTGTCCCACGATGTCTTGCAACTTCAGATGCCCCTACTGCTTTGAGGACCGTGTCTCTGGCACGATGTCGCAACAGGTCCAGGACGACATCGTTGCGCTGGCGGGCCGCCTGTTTGACATGAGCGGAGCACGCGCCCTCCAGGTCAACTGGTTTGGAGGCGAGCCGCTGCTTGCCCCCGACATCATCGAAAGCCTCTCGGGGCGCCTCATCGCGCTTGCCAAGGAGCGGGGTGCCGCCAATGCGTCTGGCTGCCGCACTGCGTAGGAGGCTGCCCGCATCGCCGCCTCTTTGACGGAGGACGAGCGTGCGTGCCCTACAAAGACGACCCCGAGCCCTACGTCCTGGCCATCCACAAACAGACAACGTGCAAGTGATGGGGCTGTATCAAAAGCCCCCATGATTAGATAGACCCCAAATAATCCCCGAATCCAACCACTTGCTTACGGAAATCGTTGTTC
>CADBRX010000097.1 GCA_902797175.1 uncultured Coriobacteriaceae bacterium
GAAGAAGATCAAGATGCTCACCGACGAGGTCTTCCACTGGGAGGACGGCAAGGACGAGACCATCTACGACCACTGGATGAACGGCGCCGAGGAAAACCAGTACAGCCGCGAGACGGCACAGAAGATCTGGGACGACGTGCTGGAATTCGCCTCCTACGCGTTCAACAAGAGCCACTCGGCGGGATACGCCATCCTGGTCATGCAGACCGCCTGGCTGAAGGCCTACTTCCCCCGCGAGTACATGGCGTCGGTGCTCACGTCCTACATGGGCAAGACCGACAAGATCGTCCACTACGTGACGGCCTGCCGGCACGAGGGCATCAAGATCCTGCCGCCTGACATCAACGAGTCAGGTAAGGACTTCACGGCCACGGCCGAAGGCATCCGCTTTGGCTTCGCCGGCATTCGCGGCGTGGGCGAGGGCGTGGGCGAAGCCATCATGGCGGAGCGCGAGAGCGGCGGACCCTTCAAGAGCCTGCACGACTTCGTCGAGCGCGTGGACACCAACTCGGCCAACCGTCGCGTGGTCGAGGCCCTCATCAAGAGCGGTGCCTTTGACTCAACGGGCTATCCGCGCCGCCAGCTGCTCTCGTTCGTGGACAAGGGCAACCCCGAGAACATCATCGACGCCTATGCCAAGAGGCAGAAGGACCGTGCGGCGGGACAGTTCTCGCTCTTTGACATGTTTGCCGAGGTCGAGGGGTCGGGCTTTGAGGACGACATCCCCGAGCCGGACGGCATCGAGTGGGACCGCTCGACCAAGCTTGCGCAGGAGCATGAGGTCCTGGGCATCTACGTCTCCGACCATCCCCTGCGCCCCTACGAGTACGCCCTCTCAAAGGAGCGTGACTTCACCATCGCGCAGATCGAGGAGTCCGAGGAGATCGTGAACCCCGCAACGGGAACCATGACCACACGCTATCGCGTTCCCGAGGACAAGCCCATACGCCTTGCGGGCATGGTCACCAGCGTCAACAAGAAGACCACCAAGAACGGCGACTCCATGGCCGTCGTGACGCTCGAGGACATGGAGGGCGAGATCTCGCTCGTGATCTTCCCCAAGACGTACAAGGAGTGCGCCGCGGCGCTGGCGGGGGAGGTTGACCCGGATACGGGGGAGTCGTCGGGTGACATCTTCGTGCGCGTCGTGGGCAAGCTCGAGCGTGGCGACCGGGGCAACCAGCTCATCTGCTCGTCGGTGAACTCCATGGAGCTCAGCGAGAAGACCAATCGCCCCCGCGTCATGGAGGTGTTCATGACGCCGCGCATGCTCTCCTACGACCGCATGGAGCAGCTTAATGGCATCCTCAAGCGCTATGCGGGCCTCGACCACGTGGAGCTGATGGTCTCCAACGCCAACGGCGAGACCATGCGCATGGAGCTGCCCACGCGCGTGGACGGGCACAACATGGTGCTCGCCGCCGAGGTGCGCGACCTCGTCGGCGAGGAGGGCCACATCCAGTTCGTGTAAGCCCGCAGGGGCGTGATAACATGGAGGCGTCGTTTTGCCACAAGGAGAGGAGCCCGCAATGGCTGAGGCAAAGTTCTACAAGTGCACGAAGTGCGCAAACCTGTTCGTGAAGGTCCAGGAGGGTCCCTGCACCCCCGTGTGCTGCGGTGAGCCGTGCGAAGAGCTCGTCGCTGGCTCTACCGACGCCGCGACCGAGAAGCATGTCCCGGCCGTAACCCGCGAGGGCGGCAAGATCGTCGCCAAGGTCGGCGAGGTCGCGCATCCGATGCTCGACGCCCACTACATCCAGTGGATTGCCCTCGCGACGGAAGATCGCCTGGAGATCCACAAGCTCAAGCCTGGCGAGGCCCCCGAGACCACGTTTGAGTGCGGCGGTGCCGAGGACGTCACCATCTACGAGTACTGCAACCTCCACGGCCTCTGGAAGGCCGAGATCTAGAGGCGTCCTTGATCATCGGCGTCTCCCAGATAAACACGAAGGCGGGCGACCTCGCGTCGACGGCAGACCGCATGGCTTCCATCAGCCAGGTGGCCGCCGGGCGCGGGGTCGACCTGCTCGTCTTTCCCGTGGCTGCGCTCACGGGCCCCGTCGTGGTGGACTACAGCGCACAGGACGCCTTCCTGCTCAACCTGGTCGACGTCCTCTCTGACCTTGCCACGAGGGTGTCGTGCGATTGCCTTGTCCCCGTGGTGGTTCCCCTCTCTGACGTTCCCGTCATCGAGGCGGTGCTGCTGCGCGATGGGGTGGCCACGCCGCTGCGTTTTGGCAGCTGGGTCAAGGCTGGCTCGCCTGCAGACCAAGGGCCCGGCTCTTTGCCCCACGGCGAGTTCGCGACGCTCGAGGCGGCCGGTTCCCGCGTGGGGCTCGCCTTCTCGTACGAGGACATGGATGACTGGTGCGAAGACGCCAAGGGCATCGACGTGCTCTGCTATCTCTCGAGCTACGGATTTGCGGTCGATGACCCCTCCTCGGCGCTCGGCGCGGCTCTTTCCGAGGGGCGGTTCATAGACGACGCGGCGGAGTCCGGCGCCTGGATCGTGGGCGTGGGGTCGTTGGGCGGCTACGGCACGCAGGTCTTCTGCGGGTCGAGCTTCGTCCTCTCCCCGGACGGGCGGCTTGCTGGCGCAAGCCCCGCGTTCGAAGAGGACCTTCTCGTTGCGGAGGTGGGGAAGGACGCTCGGCTCGAGGAAGGCTTCGAGCTGACGCAAGAGGTCTTTGACGAGCGCTACCACCTCTGGCAGTCGCTCGTGCTGGGCATTCGTGACTACGTGCACAAGCTGGGCCGTGAGGACGTGGTGCTTGCCCTTGACGGCTCCCTTTCGTCGATGCTCCTTTCGGTGCTTGCGACCGACGCCCTTGGCCCGACACACGTCCACGTGCTGCTGTGTATGGAGGATGACTCACCGCGCCTGGCCGATGTGCCGCGCCTGTCCCGTGCGCTCAGGGTCGATGTGCGCATTCCCTGGCTTAGTGACCCGTCTGGCGGGCTTACCCTGCGAGACCTTGCGTCCGCCCATCTTCGCGCAATTGCCCGAGAATCCGACGCCGTGGTGCTTTCCGCTGCCGACAAGACCGGGCTTGCGCTCGAACCGGACACGTGGTGCCCCTCGTGCGGGTCGCTCGCACCCCTGGGCGACGTCTGGCGCATCGACGTGCTCGATGTCGCTCGTCTGAGAAACACCGTCTCGTCAGTCATACCCAATCTGCGGTTGGTGCCCCAGGACCTGCCCGATGTGGGCCTCCCCTCGCTCGAATGGTATCTGGAGCCGTCCTTGGAGCGCATCGACGCAACGCTGGCGGCCCATGTCGAGGGCGAGCGGACCCTTGCGGAGACCGTCGCCTCGGTTGGCGACGAGGAGCTCGTCGGGGCGGTCCTCTCCCGCATGCACCGCGGGGAGGAGCAGCGCGTCTCGCGCCCGCCCTGCCTCATCATGACCACCAGAACGCTTTCCGATGCCCGCATGCCCCTTGGGTTTGCCTGGCACGACACAAGGCTGACCTCTACCGTCGAGGAGAGTCTGGCCTCCCTTGAGGGAGTGCTCAGGCAGGCGTTTGGTGAGCAGGGAGGCGTGACGTCCTCCAGAAGCTCTGCGCGCGAAGGGCAGGACGGGCGGCAGGAGTCGTACGAGGGTGCCATCCGCGAGGCGCTTGAGCTTCTCCAAGACCTCTCGATGGGCTCGGCGCCCGGGCGGCTTGGGCTGTTTTCCGAGAACTGATCGAGGTCACGTAGATCCGTTGGCATGTGACGGACTTGGTGCGCCCGCTCAGTTGTCCCATGGAGTTTGCGCTTTGTGCGTGACAATCTCCTCAAGCGGTGCTAAGCTAGAACGAACGTTCGTAACCGTTACGAGGAGGGCACGTGATCATCCTAGGCATAGACCCTGGTCTTGCGCATACCGGATGGGGCGTTGTCGAGACGCGGGGTCCCGTCTGTCGTGCCCGCGCCTATGGATGCGTCACCACGCGCTCGTCGCAGTCGATAGACCAGCGTCTCGGCATGATCTACGACGAGATCGCCCGTGTCATCGAGACGTACCATCCGACCCATCTCGCCATAGAGAAGATCTTCTTTGGAGAGAACGTGCGCTCCGCCATCGCCACGGCGCAGGCGCGTGGGGTCGCCATCGTCGCCTGCGCAAACGCGGGCCTCGAGGTGGGGGAGTACACCCCCATGCAGATCAAGCAGGCCGTGGTGGGAACGGGGGCGGCAGACAAGTACCAGGTCATCTACATGGTCAGGCATGTGCTTGACCTTGACCACGACCCGCACCCAGACCATGCGGCCGATGCGTTGGCAGCCGCGATCTGCCACGCAAACCTCAACCGCACGAAGGACATCGCACGCACCGTTGCGGCCGAGCAGGTTCGTGAGGCGGAGCTTGCGCAGATGGAATATGACCGCCTGGAGTCACGCGAGGTGACGGCCGCCGCAACAAAGGCGCGCCTCTCTCGCCAGAGGCAACGGGCCGAGAGGAGGGGCGCATGATCGTCCAGCTCACAGGAACGCTCGTGGAGGCGCTGCCGACCCATGCAGTGCTCGACGTGCAGGGTGTCGGCTATGAGGTGGGCATTTCCTATAACACCGCGGCCGAGCTTCCGCCCGTGGGAACGCCCGGCGTGACGGTGCTCACCCGCATGGTCGTGCGCGAGGACGCCATGGAGCTCTACGGCTTTTCCAGCAGGGAGGAGCGGACGCTCTTCGACCGGCTCGTGGCCATCTCGGGCGTGGGCCCCAAGCTCGCGCTCTCGGTGCTTTCTACGTTCAAGCCCGCGGCGCTTGCGACGGTCGTGGCGACGCAGGACGCGACGCGCATGGCACAGGTCCCTGGGGTCGGGAAGCGCAAGGCACAGCGGCTCCTCGTCGACCTCGATGGCGTCTTCCAGAAGGACGCCGAGCTGCGCTCGCTCGTGGGCCTGTCCACTCCCTCTCTGCTCGACGGGCCCACGCCCGCCCCGCAGGCCTCCATTGCGTCCGAGGCAACCGACGCCCTGCTTTCCATGGGCTTTACCCCGCAAGAGGCCGAGCTCGCGCTCGAGGGGCATGAGGAGGCAGGCGCCACCACCATCGAGAAGGCTCTCGCCTTCGCGCTCAAGCGTCTGGGAGGTGGTCGCTGATGTGGGAGGCGGATAAGGAAGACCTGTTTGAGGCGCCCGCTACCACCAGGACCCATGCGCCCCGCAGCGTCACCGGAGAGCTGACCTCGGACGACCTTGACGTCGAGCGCTCGCTGAGGCCCAAGACGCTCGACGACTACTGCGGCCAGGAGCGCGTACGCGAGAACCTCCGCGTGCTCATCCAGGCGGCGCGTGACCGAGGCGAGGCGCTCGACCACGTCATCTTCTCGGGCCCTCCGGGACTGGGAAAGACCACGCTGGCAGGCATCGTCGCAAACGAGATGGGCGCCAAGCTGCACACCACCTCCGGTCCCGCCATCGAGCGCACGGGAGACCTTGCGGCCATCCTCACCAACCTCGAGGAGGGCGACGTCCTCTTTGTGGACGAGATCCACCGCCTGAACCATCAGGTCGAAGAGGTGCTCTATCCCGCCATGGAGGACTTCTTCCTCGACATCGTCATTGGCAAGGGACCGGCTGCCCGCTCGATCAGGCTGGACGTGCCTCACTTCACGCTCGTGGGCGCCACGACGCGAACGGGACTCCTCACGGGCCCACTTCGCGACCGCTTTGGCATCTCGTATCGGCTTGACTACTACACCGATGCCGAGCTGGCAAGGATCGTCATGCGCTCGGCAACGATCATGGGCGTTGAGATCGACGAGCAGGCCGCGATGGAGATCGCCTCGCGCTCGCGCGGCACGCCGCGCCTGGCAAATCGACTGCTCAAGCGCGTGCGTGACTATGCGCAGGTCAAGTCTACCGGTGCCATAACGTGGGACATCGCGGCAGAGGCGCTCTCGTTCTTTGAGATTGACGAGCTGGGACTCGACTGGATGGACATCAAGATCCTCTCGGTCCTCACGCAGACGTTCCGCGGGCGCCCGGTTGGGCTTACGACGGTCGCCTCTGCCGTGGGCGAGGACCCCTCGACGCTCGAGGACGTCTACGAGCCGTACCTCCTGCAAAGAGGGCTCATCACGCGCACGCCGCAGGGAAGGCAGGCCATGCCGGCCGCCTTCGAGCACCTGGGCGTCGTGCCGCCCGCCGAAAGATAAATGACCTCGAAAGGATGCACCCATGCTTCATAGGGATTACCTCCTCGAAGTGATCTCGCAGTTCGTTGAGACGGTCATGCGGGCTTTGGAGCTCGCCAAGGTTAAGGCTGACCCCGAAGCGGCCAAGGAGGTCGAGGCTGCCGTCGCGGGCTTGCTCGACTTGGACCAGGAGGTCGCCTTGCAGCTCACTCCCGACTCCCTCGTCACGATGCTTCTGCTGTCGGGCGTCGGAGACTCCCTTGCGGACTACGTCACCTATGCCATGCGCGAGCTGGCAGATGCCTATGATGGCATGGGCAAGCACGACCTCGCGGCCTTGCGGCGCGAGCAGGCCCACGCCGTCGCAGACTCCTTTGGCTGCGACTTCGAGGTGGTTCCCGAGGAGTTTGCCTGATTTTATGGAGCCAATGACGGCTTATTTGAGGGCTCTCCACCGCAGCTAGTCCTCTGTTGTGGCACTATTTGATAGGTTATGCGGCCCACAGACGGTCGAACGGGAACGATCCAAGGGAGTGTCATGGCTCGTCATAGCAATGTCTCAGCCTCTCACATGAGTCCCGAGATGGACTATGTCGATGATGTCGACGAGAGGGGCCCCTTTGCGATGACGGGTCCGAGGCTCGCCATCCTCATCTTCTTGATCCTGACCGCCTTCGTCATGTTTTGCGCCTTTGACCTCCTGAGCTCCTCTAACGCGATCATGGACGAGGCGCAGGGCGTCATGGACACGCTCGACGAGATGAAGGACACGGCAAAAGAGGGCGACGTCGAGCGTCTCCAGGAGCTTTCTGGCGAAATCTCAGATTCCGCCCGCAAGATTCGTGGCGACGTCCATTCGCCGGCGTGGTTCATCGCGTCGTTCGTCCCCGGCATAGGCCAAGACGTCCATAGCGTCCAGATCCTTTCGGACGTCTTTGTCGACCTTGCCGACAACGCGCTTGCCCCCATTGCCTCAAATCCCGCCATCCTTCACTATAAGGACATCTTCAACGACGGCACCATTGACGTTGCCGCGCTCGAGAGCCTCGCGACGGCGCTCGAGGACGTGCAGCCCGTGCTCAGCCGGTGCTCGACGCAGGTGGCGGACCTTCCCGAGGCGCATGTCGCAAAGCTGGCGGATGTGCTCCCAAAGGTGCAGGGTGCCATCACTTCGGCGGGGGAGGCCGTCGACACGGCGCAGTCCTTCCTTCCGCACCTCTCCTACCTGCTCGGTTCTGGCGGGGCAAAGCGCAACTACCTCGTGGTCGCGTTCACCAACGCGGAACTGCGCTCGGCGGGTGGCTTCCCCGGTTCCTGGACGCTCGTGACCGTGGAGAACGGCAAGATCGCCATGGGCAAGACGGTCACGCTCCAGCAAAAGGCCGACGACTTCCTGCAGTTCCAGGATGACGAGAAGACGGCCTTCCCCGGCGTGACGGGCAACATGGGCTCGATTCCGTTCCTTCCCGACTTCACGCGCGTCGGCGCGCTCATGGCCGAGGGCTACGAGCACCATCGCAACACCCACATCGACGGCGTCATAGCCATCGACCCTGTGTTCCTGCAGCGCGTCCTCGCCTTGACCGGTGGCGTCACCGCGTCCGACGGCACGTTGGTCGACGGCACGAACGCCGCCTGGGAGCTCATGAGCAATGCCTATTGGCGCTTTGGCAACGAGGGTTCAAAGCAGGACCAGTTCTTTGCCGAGGTCGCGAGCCTGTCCTTCAACATGCTCACGCACAACCTTGGCAAGGTGGGACTGACCAACCTCTTCACCCTGATCTCGGACTCTGCGGCCGACCATCGCTTCCAGGTCTGGATGGAGAACGAGGAAGTCCAGCAGATCATCGAGGACCTCGGACTATCGGGAAAGGTCCCCGATGACCCCACCAAGCCCGTGCTCGGCGTCTACCTCAACGACAACACGTGGGCAAAGATCGGCTGGTACACAAAGCTTGACACCCAGGTGTCCGAACCAACGGAGAACGAGGACGGCTCAAAGACCTATGAGGTCGTCACGACCATCACCAACTCTGCGTGGTCAGACGAGCTGGAGTATTCGCCGCGCTATGTGTGGGGCTACAACTGGGATGACAAGCGCACCGACACCGACATGATCTTGTTCCCGCTCATCATGGCGCCGGCGGGCGGGTATCTGTCTGACGTCCAGACCGAGGGCGCCGGCTGGCTCAAAGACTACACGCTCTATGGCTGCAGCTCGCTGACGGGTGTCATGCACGCCGACGTGGGGGAGTCCATCGTGCTGTCATACAAGGTGACCACCGCGCCCGAGGCAACGGAGCTCCTCGAGGTCCGCAAGACGCCGCTTGCGCAAGAGAGACTGCTCTCGATCGAGTACGCCTGGGAGCGGTGAGCGGTAATAAGTTGTCCTCATACGTCTATTTAGGCTCCCGAGAGATTTGTGGTGAATAAGATCCGAGGGTTGGGGTAATATATCGCTTGCGGCAGCCGTCGCATAGTATCGCGCGAAAGCGCAGCGTTTATGTCTCGTAAGGGCGAGGCAAAGAAAGAAAGGCACGTCATGGCACAGGGTACTGTTAAGTGGTTCAACCCCGACAAGGGCTACGGCTTCATCTCTCGCGAGGA
>CADBRX010000098.1 GCA_902797175.1 uncultured Coriobacteriaceae bacterium
GAGGGCGACTACATGATCAAGACCAACATCCCCGAGGGCCAGGAGTGCTACGACGCCGCCGCCGAGCTCGCCGACGCTGGCTGCAAGCTCATCTTTGCCGACTCCTTTGGCCATGAGGACTACATGATCCAGGCCGCCAAGGAGTTCACCGAGGTCCAGTTCTGCCACGCCACGGGCACCAAGGCTCACACCGAGGGCCTTTCCAACTACCACAACGCCTTTGCCTCCATCTATGAGGGCCGCTACCTTGCGGGCGTCGCCGCCGGCCTCAAGCTCCAGGAGATGGCTGAAGCGGGCCAGCTCAAGGGTGCTGCCCCCAAGATGGGCTACGTGGGCGCCTACACCTACGCGGAGGTTGTCTCTGGCTACACCTCGTTCTACCTGGGCGCCAAGTCCATCGTGCCCGACGTGACCATGGACGTCACCTTTACGGGTTCCTGGTACGACGAGACCGCCGAGAAGGAGGGCGCAACCAAGCTCATCAACGCTGGCGCCGACCTCATCTCCCAGCACGCCGACTCCATGGGCGCCCCCACGGCCTGCGAGAACGCTGGCGTGCCTGACGTCTCCTACAACGGCTCCACCATCGACGCCTGCCCCAACACCTTCATCGTGTCCTCGCGCATCGACTGGGCTCCGTACTACACCTACGCCTACAACGCGGTCGTTGCCGGCGACGCCATCGATGCCGACTGGACGGGCGACCTGGCCACCGGCTCGGTCAAGCTGACCGAGGTGAACGAGGCCGTCGCGGCTGCCGGCACCGCCGACAAGCTCGCCGAGGTCCAGGCGGGTCTTGAGGACGGCTCCATCCACGTCTTCGATACCGCCAACTTCACCGTCGAGGGCAAGGCGCTCGACAGCTATATGGCTGACGTCGACACCGACGCTGCCTACGAGGGCGACACCGAGGTCATCAAGGACGGCTACTTCCACGAGTCCGAGTTCCGCAGCGCTCCGTACTTTGACCTGCAGATCGACGGCATCAACCTGCTTGACACCGCCTTCTAAGAGCGGCTTTTACCACTGGGACGGCCCCCGAGCGCTCGGGGGCCGTCCTCTTCTTTCTTGCCGGCGCGGGCGGACCAAAGGGGATGGCCCTTTTGGTCCGCCCACGAAAAACAGATAGGAAGCCATGGCAGACAGACAGCTTGCCGTGCGGATGCGCGGCATCACGAAGGAGTTTGCGGGGAAGGTCGTCGCAAACAAGGACGTCGACCTCGATATCTATCGCGGCGAGGTCCTGGCCCTTCTTGGAGAGAACGGCAGTGGCAAGACCACGCTCATGAACATGCTGTCAGGTATCTACTTCCCTGACAGCGGCAGCATCGAGATTGACGGCAAGCCGGTCGTCATCGCCTCTCCCAAGGATGCCTTCGAACACGGCATTGGCATGATTCACCAGCACTTCAAGCTGGTGAACGTGTTTACCGCCGCAGAGAACATCGTCCTTGGCCTCAAGGGAGAGGGCAAGTTTGACCTGGCTGCCGCATCGGAGAGGATTCGTCAGATCTGCGATGCGTATGGCTTTGACGTGGACCCCAACCAGAAGGTCTACGACATGAGCGTTTCGCAGAAGCAGACGGTCGAGATCGTCAAGCTGCTGTATCGCGGCGCGGACATCCTCATCCTCGACGAACCCACCGCCGTGCTTACGCCACAGGAGACGGACAAGCTCTTTGCGGTGCTGCGCAACATGCGCGATGACGGCAAGGCGATCATCATCATCACCCACAAGCTTCATGAGGTCCAAGACATCTCCGACCGTGTCGTCGTGCTGCGCAAGGGCGAGTACGTGGGCGAGATGCTCACGGCCGAGTCGACGACGCAGGAAATGACCAACATGATGGTCGGCCGCCAGGTGTCGCTCAACATCGACCGCCCCGACGTCGAGATGGACTACCGCATGGAGCGCATCCGCGTCAAGAACCTGACGGTAAAGAACGCCGATGGCGTGACCAAGCTCGATGATGTCTCGTTCACGGCGTACACGGGCGAAATCCTGGGTATTGCCGGCATCTCTGGCAGCGGTCAGAAGGAGCTGCTCGAGGCCATCGCCGGCCTGCAGCCCGTCGACAGCGGAAGCATCGAGTATGTGGTCGATGCGACGGGCGACCACGAAGAGGTGGAGCAGCTCATTGGCATGGACCCCGTCAAGATTGCCAACATGGGCGTGGTGCTGTCCTTTGTGCCCGAAGACCGCCTGGGCATGGGACTGGTGGGCAGCATGGACCTGACGGACAACATGATGCTGCGCTCCTTCCGAGACGGACGTTCGCCCTTTACCGACCGCAACGCGCCAAGGCACCTCGCCGAGCTTGTCGTTGACGAGCTTGAGGTCAATACGCCGGGAGTGGGTACCCCGGTCCGCAGGCTGTCGGGTGGCAACGTGCAGAAGGTGCTGGTGGGACGCGAGATCGCGGCGGCGCCCACCGTGCTGCTCTCCGCCTATGCCGTGCGCGGCCTTGACGTCAACTCGTCATACCTGATCTACGACCTGCTCAACCGCCAGAAGGGCAACGGCGTCGCCGTCGTCTATGTGGGCGAGGACCTGGACGTGCTGCTCGAGCTGTGCGATCGCATCCTCGTGCTGTGTGGTGGCAAGGTGAGCGGCATCGTAGACGGTCGCACCACTACCAAAAACGAGGTCGGACTCATGATGACCAAACTGGGAGGAGGCGAGGCATAAGTGGTCCACATCACCAAACGTAAGGAGATGCCGGTTGTCCAGGCGCTTGCCGTGCGTCTGGGGGCCATTCTTCTTGCGTTGGTCGTCTGCGGGATCGTGACGACCATCACCACGGGGCTGAATCCCATTGACGTGTACGTGACCATGATCAAGGGCGCCTTTGGAACGCAGCGCAAGATCTGGATCCTGCTGCAGGAGATCGCCATCCTGCTCTGCGTCGCGCTGGCGCTGACGCCGGCGTTTCGCATGAAGTTTTGGAACCTGGGCGGCGAAGGGCAGATCCTTGCCGGCAGCCTGGCGTCTGCCGCGTGCATGATCTGCTTGGGGGACAAGATTCCCAACGCCGCGCTCATAGCCTTGATGCTCGTCACGTCAGTCGTGGCGGGTGCCGTCTGGGCTGGCGTCCCGGCTGCGGCTAAGGCTCGCTGGAACACCAACGAGACGCTCTTCACCCTCATGATGAACTACGTGGCGACGCAGCTCGTCGCCTACTTCGTCATCGTGTGGGAGGTGCCCAAGGGTTCGGGCAACATCGGCATCATCAACCAGGCGACGGAGGCTGGCTGGCTTCCGCAGATTGGCAGCAGCAAGTACCTGCTCAACATCGTGCTGGTGGCCATCCTGACCGTCTTCATGTACCTCTACCTTGCCTACAGCAAGCACGGGTACGAGATCTCGGTCGTGGGCGAGAGCGCCAGCACCGCTCGCTACGTGGGCATCAAGGTGGATCGCGTCATCGTGCGCACGCTCCTGCTCTCGGGCGCGGTGTGCGGCTTTGCCGGCTTCCTCCTGGTGGCGGGCACAAACCACACCCTGACCACCACGATTGCGGGCGGCAGGGGGTTCACGGCGGTCATGGTTGCCTGGCTTGCCAACTTCAACCCGCTCGTCATGGTGGCGAGCAGCTTCCTTTTGGTCTTCATGGGCCAGGGCGCTGGAGAGATCTCGACCATCTATGGCCTGAACCACAGCTTTGGTGACATCCTGACGGGCATCATCCTGTTCTTCATCATCGGCTGCGAGTTCTTCATCTCCTACCAGGTCCACTTCAGCAAGAAGGAGGGCGGACACGATGCTTGATGTCGTCTCCTTTGTTCCCAGGGCCGTTGCGCAGAGCGTCCCTCTGCTCTATGGCAGCACGGGCGAGATCATCACGGAGAAGTCCGGCAACCTCAACCTGGGCATTCCGGGCGTCATGTATGTGGGTGGCATCTGCGGCGTCATCGGGTCGTTCCTCTACGAGCGCAGCCTTGCCAACCCCTCTGACATCAACGCGCTTCTGGGAATCCTCATTCCCGTGTGCTGCTGCTTGGTGGGCTCGCTTCTGATGGGCCTTCTCTACTGCTTCCTTACGGTCACCTTGCGGGCCAACCAAAACGTGACCGGTCTTGCCATGACGACCTTTGGCGTGGGCTTCGGCAACTTCTTTGGTGGCTCGCTCATCAAGCTGACCGGTGCCCAGGTCCCCTCCATCGCGCTTTCTGCCACGAGCAACCTGTTCCGTCGAGCGCTGCCCTTTGCGAGCTCGCTGGGCTGGTTTGGCCAGGTGTTTCTGAGCTACGGCTTCTTGGCATACATTGCCTTTGCCGTGGCGTTTGCCGCGTCGTACGTGCTCGAGAACACGAGGGTGGGCCTGCAGCTGCGCGCGGTGGGCGAGGACCCCTCAACGGCGGATGCCGCGGGCATCAACATTACGAGGTACAAATATGTGGCCACGTGCCTGGGATGCATGATCGCCGGCCTTGGCGGCCTGTACTATGTCATGGACTACGCCAACGGCGTGTGGTCTAACGACGCCTTTGGCGACCGCGGATGGCTCGCCTTGGCGCTCGTCATCTTTACCATCTGGCGTCCCAAGGTGAGCGCGATCGCCTCCATCCTGTTTGGCGGCCTCTACATCCTCTACGTCTTCATCCCTTCTGGCCCCGCGGTCAAGGAGCTCTACAAGATGCTCCCGTACGTGGTCACCATCGTGGTGCTGGTCATCTCGAGCCTGCGTAACAAGCGAGAGAACCAGCCGCCAGAAAGCCTGGGGCTCCCGTACTTCCGCGAGAACCGCTAGGCGGGTCTGCTTCGTAACGTCACGCGCCCCGCAGCCTCTTTGGGCTGCGGGGCGCTTTGCGTCGTGTGGGGAGACCTACAGGCTGTCGCTCTCCCAAATCTCTGCCATACAGGAAGCCACCCAGCTATACCACTCATCAACGTTCACCTGGTTGTATGACTCGGCCATCTCGTAGGTGAGCCCATAGCCATACCCATCAGCCAGGCCGGCAACGTGTCCGCGAATGGCGCTGTCCCAGTCACTCCAGCTCACATCGCCCCAGCCCCAGGCATTGTGGGGCAAGAAGCAGTTCTCGCCCGACGAGCTCTCGACGCGTGCGATGGCCGGCGAGAGCCGCGGGTCAACTCCGTAGTCATAGGCCGCCTCGGCAAAGGCGTAGCCATAGCCCTCAAGGGGATATCCGGCATTGAACGAGTCGATGCGCTCGGCCCAGGTAGAGACAAACAGCTCGCGGTCCTTGTCCGCAGGAGCTGGGGCGGTTTGTGCCTCTGCCGCCGAGGGCTCGTCTGTGCGGACGTTCGTGGCACCAGGCCTTGGAAGAAACAGGCTGACAATGGTGTATAGCGTCACCAGACAGGTGAAGATGAGGAACGGTCCGTCATTTTTCTGTTGGCCCATTTTACATACCGCACTTCGCATCGAGAGATGGTCGGCTATCATTCTGTGTCGTACTTTACACGCATGGCTACAACACAAGGGGATGGTTGCCATGGCACCTGCTGAGCGTAATCAGATGAGAAATAACGACCGTCGCGCCGAGCGCACCGAGCAGGCGGCTCGTCATATTGCGGACGTCGACGCCCGTCTGAGCAAGGAGGTCGAGCGTTCGCTGTCAGAGCTCAAGATGTATGACGCCATCCCCAAGGTGACGGTCGAGGGCTGCGTGCCCGAGGTCGTCATTGCCGATCAGGACACCGTGGCTGCCATCATCGAGCACGGGCGTGGCGTCGCAAACTACTGCGACCTTGCGGTGCTCGACTTTGCCTCGTTCACCAACCCCGGCGGCGGTTATGACCGTGGCACGTGGGCCCAGGAGCAGGCGCTGTGCGCAGAGTCCACGCTCTTCAACGTGCTGCGCGAGCAGAAGGCGTGGTATGGCGAGAACCGCCGTCGCAACGTCAACTGCGAGCTCTACCGCAACCGTGGCATGGTGGTCCCCAAGGTCCGCTTTGACCGCGGCAAGTTCCATGGCTACGGCGACGTGATCGTCGTCGCTGCGCCTGACGCGCGTTGCGCCCGCAACGACTACCGAATCGATGAGGAGACGCTCATCAAGTACATGCGCAGCCGCATTCGCTTCGTGCTCGCCATCGCCGATGACCTCGGGCACGAGAAGCTGGTGCTGGGTGCCTACGGCTGCGGCGTCTTCGGGTGGGACGCGCAGGTGGTGGCGCGCCTCTTCCTGGAGGAGCTTGCGACCGGCAAGCATGCCGCCAAGCAGGTGTTCTTTGCCGTCCCGTCCGAGCGCTTTAACGAGAACCTTCCCATCTTCGAGCACGTGTTTGCCAACTTCCCCGAGGCGAACGAAGAGCCCTACGTCAAGCTCGCCGACCGTCCTAAGGTCGAGGAGAAGGTCGTTGAGGAGGATGACGAGGAAGAGGACGACTGGCGGAAGTACCTTTAGTCGCTGCGAATGGCACTGCGGCCTTTAAATGCAGTCCTATCTTGTAAAATTAATGCGTGTATGTCTAAGGTGGCCTTGGCGGAGCATCTCTGACGGGCCATGGCCCAACGGGATGCAAGTGACCATCAGTTTCACGACGTGGGGAAGACTGAGCCATGCTGAAGAGTCATGAGAGATTCCATTCAGTTAACGGAAAGCGACTGATTCTTATTGCTGATGACGAGTTCATCAACAGGGAGCTTTTGCGTGCCGTCCTCGAGGACTCCTACGAGCTGATCTTTGCCTCTGACGGCAAAGAGGCCCTTGAGCTCATGCGAGAATACAAGGACACGCTCTCGCTCATCCTGCTTGACCTCATGATGCCCGTGATGAGCGGCATCGAGATGCTCAAGCAGGCCAAGGCAGATCCCAGCATTGCCCACATTCCCGTCATCGTCATCTCGGCCGATCAGGATTCGGAGATCGAGTGCCTGACCATTGGCGCCACGGACTTCATCCCCAAGCCCTATCCCCAGTCCGGCGTCATCAAGGCGCGCGTCCTGAGGACCATCGAGCTCTCCGAAGACCGGCAGATCATCAACTCCACCGAGCGTGACACCCTGACGGGGCTCTACAACCGAGAGTACTTCTACCGCTATGCGGAGCAGTACGACCAGCACCACAAGAACGTCGAGATGGATGCCATAGTCGTCGACGTGAACCACTTCCACATGATCAACGAGCGCTTTGGAACCATGTACGGAGACAAGGTGCTGCGTGGCATCGGCGAGGCCCTGCGCTCCTTCGTGTATGACCGCGGCGGCATCGTATGCCGTCGTGAGGCCGACACGTTCATGGTGTACTGCCCTCATGGCCTTGACTACGAGGAGCTGCTCGAGATCGCGTCCGCCAGCCTTGTCGAAGAGGGCACCGAGGGCAACCGCCTCTGGCTTCGCATGGGCGTCTATGCCAATGCAGACAAGAACCTCGAGGTGCAGCGCCGCTTCGACCGTGCCAAGATGGCCGCCGATACGGTGCAGGGGAGCTTCACCAAGCGCATTGGCGTGTACGACAACACGCTTCACGAGAAGGAGCTCTACTCGGTGCAGCTGATCGAGAACTTCGACACGGCCATCAGCGAGCGGCAGTTCTCCGTCTTTTTCCAGCCCAAGTTTGATATCCAGCCGGAGATCCCGGTCCTCGCGAGCGCCGAGGCGCTCGTCCGTTGGAAGCACCCAAAGCTGGGGATGATCTCTCCGGGCGTCTTCATCCCGCTCTTCGAGAAGAACGGTCTCATCCAGCGGCTGGACCTGTATGTGTGGCGTGAGACGGCCGCACGGATCAAGGAGTGGAAGGAGCGCCTGGGCTTCTCGGTTCCCGTGTCGGTCA
Source organism: uncultured Coriobacteriaceae bacterium (assembly GCA_902797175.1). GTDB lineage: Bacteria > Actinomycetota > Coriobacteriia > Coriobacteriales > Atopobiaceae > UBA1367. Next base: position 7,744 of record CADBRX010000098.1, read on the forward strand.
ACGTGTCTCGCATCGACATGTACGACCCCCATCTGGTCGACACCCTGCTCGCGATCATCGAGGAGAACGGGCTTTCTCCCCATGACCTGCTGCTCGAGATAACCGAGTCGGCCTACACGCAGGACTCCGAGCAAATCGTCGAGACGGTCAACCGCCTGAGGAGGCTCGGCTTCCGCATCGAGATGGACGACTTCGGCACGGGCTACTCGTCCCTCAACATGATCTCAACCCTGCCCATCGATGCCCTCAAGCTCGACATGCAGTTCATCCGCAACGCGTTCAGCGGGCACAAGGATACGCGCATGCTCGAGGTCATCATCGACATCGCGGACTACCTCTGCGTTCCCGTCATTGCAGAGGGCGTCGAGACCGAGGACCAGCTGATCGCGCTGAGGGAGATGGGCTGCGACTTTGTCCAGGGCTACTACTTCTCTCGCCCCGTTCCAACCGAGGAGTACGAGGAGTTTATCACCGAGCGCATCCGTATTGGGGTAGACGACCACGAAGTGCCGGCAAACGTGCCGCGCGAGGCGTCGGGGCGCCATGACTCCGCCTTCGGCGAGATCGCCCATGCGCTGTCCAGCGGGTTCGAGGCGATCTACTACATCGATACCGACAGCGGCCACTACGTCGAGTTCACGTCGCGCGGGAAGCAGGAGAACCTGCAGATCGAGAGCAGCGGCGTCAACTTCTTTACTGATGCCCAGCGCAGCATCATCGACATGGTAAGCCCCCAGGATCGCGACTATGTCAGGAGCCATCTGCAGAAGGAGTTCCTGCTGAGCAGGCTCGAGGACTCGGAGCCTTTCGTCATTGCCTATCGCGTAGACACCTTGGGGGAGAGCTCGCTTCACAGCCTCAAGGCGGTGCGCGCCAACACGCATGACGACCACCACATCGTCATCGGCGTGAGCAACATTGACGAGCAGGTCAAGAGCTCCGAGATCGCCGCCAAGATGAGCGATCCGGACATTGCCAGCATCGCCATGGCCCTTTCCGACGGCATCGAAGCCATCTATTACGTGGACGTCGATTCCGGCGCCTATCACGAGTACCACACGGGAGAGCTGTTTGGTAACGAGCGGCTCAGGATGGATGGGACCGACTTCTTCGACGACTGCGTCTACAACATCAACCAGATCGTCCACCCTGCTGACAGGGACCTTATCCTGAGGACGCTCGACAAGGAGCGCCTGCTGGCAAAGCTCTCGCGCCAGCCCGTCATCGCGCTGTCCTATCGCGTTCTCAACGACGGCAAGCCCGTTCAGTACCGTCTCAAGATCGCCCTTGCAAAAAGCGCGCAGGGCAATCACCTCATCTTTGGGATGAGCAATGTCGAGGCCGCAAAGGCCAGGGAGAGTCTTCTCGACTCCCAGCTCCAGAACGCCGTCACATATGCGAGCATCGTGCAGGCGCTCGCCACAGACTATTCCAGCATCTATTACGTCAACACCGCCACGGACAGTTTTGTCGAGTATCGTCCCAGCAGGAAGCATGATGGCGCCGACATCGAGATGGATGGCATGGACTTCTTCAGGATGATGACCAACGAGGTGATGGAGTCCGTCCATCCCGATGATGCGGGCATCGTGCTCTCTGCATTCACCAAGAAGAACATGCTGGCAGCCCTCGAGCGGGAGCCGACCTTCACGCTCACCTATCGTATGATGCACGACAGCAATCCGTCGTACACGCAGATGAAGGCGACGCGCATCGAGGAGCGCTCGGACAACCATGTGGTCATTGGCATCAGCAACGTTGACGAGCAGATTCGTCGCGAGCAAGAGCATGCCCGCGCCCTCAGGATGGCAAACCAGGATGCGCTGACCGGTGTAAAGAGCAAGCACGCCTACACGCGCGAGGAGCATGATGTCGACCAGGCGATCGCCAAGGGGTCGCAGAAGCCGTTTGCGATCGTCGTCTGCGACATCAACGACCTCAAGGAGATCAACGACACCTTTGGCCACGCTACGGGTGACCAGTTCATAAAGTCTGCCTGCACCGTCGTGTGCGACGTGTTCAAGCACAGCCCGGTGTTCCGTGTTGGCGGCGACGAGTTCGTGGCGATCCTGCGCGGAGCGGACTACGACGTGCGCGAGGAGCTCATGGGCGTCCTTGGGGAGCACAATGAGCGCTGCAAGGGCAAGGGTCCGGGAATGGTCATCGCTGCCGGCCTGGCCGTGTGGGACCCTGCCGAGGACCAGTCCTTCGCTGACGTGTTCAAGCGTGCCGACGCGGCGATGTACGAGGAGAAGAAGCGGCTCAAGGGCCTTGAGGAGAGTGCGGAGGGTGAGCGATGACGATTGACGATCTTGCGGCCTTTGGCGCAAACGTGGAAGAGGGCCTGGGGCGCTGCATGGGCATGGAGGCCTTCTACCTGCAGCTGGCGGAGACCATCAAGACCGAGCAGGGCTTTGGGAAGCTCAGGGACTCCATCGCGGCCGGTGACTATGACTCAGCCTTCGAAGCCGCGCACGCCCTCAAGGGCGTCTTGGCCAACCTTGCCATCACGCCGATCCAAAAGCCGGTGGAGGAGATAACGGAACTTCTTCGTGCGCGCACAGAGATGGACTACACGCCTCTGGTCGATACGATCATGGGGGAGTGGGAGCGCTTCTGCGCGCTGTAGCGTTTGTCGAACAAAGGATAGAGCTTGGAAACTGACGTCATTGACTTCAGCGATGCCCGCATGCGTCTGGGAGACCACATCGTGCGGGGCGTGGCTGCGGATGGCATGGTCCGCGCCTTTGCCATCACGGCAAAAGACACGGTCCAGACCGCTCACGAGAACCACGGCACGAGTCCGCTCGTGAGCGCCGCCTTGGGCAGGCTCATGATGGCTGGCCAGATGATGGGGGTCATGTACAAGAGTGACGACGAGCTCATCACGCTTACCGTGCGCGGGGATGGCCCTATAGGTGGCCTGACGGTGACGGCAAACAACAGAGGCCAGGTAAAGGGCTTTGCAAACCACCCAAACGTGTGGCTCTCGCTCAAGGCGGACGAGCATCTCGACGTCGGCTCGGGCGTTGGTAAAGGGACGCTTTCGGTCGTGGTGGACCGCCCTGGTGCCATGCCCTACTCAAGCCAGGTCGAGCTGGTCTCGGGGGAGATTGGCGAGGACCTGACGTATTACTTTGCCGTGAGCGACCAGATTCCCACCTCGGTGGGCGTCGGCGTGCTGGTGGACACCGACACGAGCATCCGCCAGGCGGGAGGGTTCATCGTCCAGCTCATGCCGGGGCATCTCGATTTCGTGGTTGACCAGCTGGAGGAGAACCTCTCCAAGGTCACGTCGGTTACGGACCTGCTCGAGGCAGGCATGTCGCCCACCGACATGCTCCACCACGTCCTACGGGATATGGACTACCAGGAGCTGGAGGTCGTGCCGGCGGAGTTCCACTGTGGGTGCGACGATGTCCGGGCGGGGCGAGCCGTGGCGGCATTGGGCGAGAGCACCCTGCGCGAGATGATCGAGAACGGCGAGACGGCCGAGGTCTACTGCCACTTCTGTGGGAAGCGCCATTACCTCTCTCCCGACGAGCTGCACGAGCTGCTGGGCTGAGGCGGTTCGGCGGCGGCAAAGCGCTCCGTTCGCCCACTCATGGGTGCAGGTCCCTTCATGCCACAGGCTGGATGCTATGATGGGGCAGACCTCAGGGTGAAGGGAGCGACTACCATGGATTACTTCATGCCAACTCGTCTGTACACGGGTGAGGGGTGCATTGCCAAGCATGTTGCTGACCTGCGCGTCTTGGGTGACAGGTGTGTCGCGGTCACGAGCAGGCATGCCGCCAAGGCAAGCGGCGCCCTGGACGACGTCGAGCGGGCGTTTGCGGAGGCCGGCATCGCGCTTGACGTCTGGGACGGCGTCACCGAGAACCCTCCCGTATCAGCATGTGCCGAGGCCGGCCGCTTTGCCGCGGAGCGCAACGCGCAGTTCATCTGCGGCATTGGTGGCGGATCGCCCTTGGATGCCGCGAAGGCCGTGGCGGTGTTTGCGGCAAACCCCACCCTTGACGAGGAGGGCTTCTACGACAAGGCATGGGAGTGCGAGCCCTTGCCCATCGTGCTTGTCGGCACCACGGCGGGCACGGGAAGCGAGGTCACGAAGGTTTCTGTGCTCACCGACGCGGCGGCCCGAAAGCACAGCATCCATGACGACCGCCTGTTTGCCGCGGTTGCGTTTGGGGACAGCAGGTATACGCATACGTGCTCTCGTCCCGTCACGCTCTCGTGCGGTGTCGACGTCCTGGCGCATGCGACCGAGAGCTACTTCAGCCGCAAGGCGGACGAGATATCACGCGCCTTTGCGACGCGCGCCATCCGCCTCGCGATGGACCCTCTCGCCGCTGCTGCGGAAGGCAAGGAGCTGGACGATGGCCAACGCAGCCAGCTCTACGATGCCTCCATCCTGGGAGGCCTTGCCATCAACACCACCGGCACGTGCTTCCCGCACAACGTGGGCTACTACCTAACGGAGAACTACGGCGTTGCCCACGGCTTTGCCTGCGCGACGTTCCTCCCTGCGATGCTTGACTGCGTGCGTGACTATGATGCCGCATATGCCGCGGCGTTCTATTCCGAGATAGGCGCTGACGAGGGAACGCTGACGGGCCTCATAGGTGCCTGCCTGCCCGATCTGGGCATCCGCATGACCACTGACGAGATCGAGGCCGCCCTTCCGCGGTGGGAGGGCAACGGGTCGGTCAAGAACACGAGGGCCGACGTCTCGACAGGGGACATACGCGAATTGCTCGAGTCGTTGTTTGTGTAGCCAGCTTAAGAGAGGAGAGGCACATGATTCGCAAGAAGGAAGATCAGGCCATCGAGTTCAGGTGCATCCGAGGTGGAAACGGCGAGACCGAGCAGCACAAGATCTGCGAGAGCGTGGAGGAGCTGTACGGCAAGGGCCGCCTGTTCAACCATATGATCTTGGCTCCGGGCAACTCCGTGGGCCTGCATACGCATGAGGGCGACAACGAGATCTTCTACTTCCTGTCGGGCACCGGCGAGTACAACGATAACGGCACCATCGTGCAGGTCGGCCCCGGAGACACCACCGTGTGCAACGACGGTGAGCAGCATGCCCTCGTCAACACCGGTGACGTGCCGCTCGAGTTCATCGCGCTCATCCTTTATACGGCCTAATACGAGGGCGCTACATCTTTTCTTCAATTATTGAGACAGATCTGTCGTGTCCGAGTAACATCAGTAGTTCGAAAAGAGGGTGCGGGAAGTTCTCAGAGCGAACGCCGTGCGCCCCGCTGGGTTTTCCGGCGGGGCGTTTTTCTTCGTTAAGGGGCGCTAGGAATCCCAGTCCTGCAGGTCCTCGGGCTGGATGGTGCCCAGGATCTCCTTTGATTCGCCTGCACCCTCGAGACGGGCGACGCGTGTGGCATGGTTTGCGATGGCATGCTCCATGAAGTTGCGTATGTCGCGCGCGTTGGCGAAGTTCTCGGGCTTCTCGGCGACGCGGCGCTCTATGAGCTCGCGGGCTCGGGCCTCTGCTTCGGGCGAGAGGCGGTACTCCTGCCACTCGAGCTTCTGCTGAAGGATGGCCATGAGCTGTTCCGCGGTGTAGTCGTCAAAGCGGATTGTGGTGCCAAAGCGCGAGCGGAGACCGGGGTTGGAATCAAGGAAACGCTCCATGAGCTCGGTGTAGCCGGCAACGATGACCACGAGGTCGTCGCGATGGTCCTCCATGGCCTTGAGCAGCGTGTCGACGGCCTCCTGCCCAAAGTCTCCCTGGTCCTTGTCGACGGTGAGCGCATAGGCCTCGTCAATAAAGAGCACGCCGCCCAGTGCCTCGTCGATCACCTCCTGCGTGCGCGTGGCCGTCTGGCCAATGTAGCCCCGCACCAGGCCCGAACGGTCCACCTCTACCAGCTGCCCCTTGCGGAGCACTCCCAGCAGCCGGTAGATGCGGGCCACCAGGCGGGCGACCGTGGTCTTGCCCGTGCCTGGGTTTCCGAGGAACACCATGTGCTTGGAGATGTCCGCCACCTTCATGCCCTGCCGCTCGCGCATCTTCTGAACCTGGATGAGGTTGACCAGCAGGTTTACCTGGCGCTTTACGCCTTCAAGGCCGATGAGCGAGGAGAGCTCGGCCAGCGCCTCGTCCAGGCTGTCATCAGAGCTGACGCCAGGCGTCGCCGTCATCTTGGCCGCAGGGACAGCGTACAGGTCAACCGCTGGCTCGACGGTCTGGTACGACTTCTGGCTTCCCGGGCGCCAGACCGCGTATTCGCGCAGCATCTTCTCCATGTGCTCGAGGTAGCCCGTCAGGTAGGCGACGTCCGCATCCGTCACGTCGTGCGTGCGCAGCGCGAGGATCGATGTGCCAAACACCTTGAAGAGGTCATAGATGACCATCGATGCCTGGCGGTTGAACGGATCGGGCTGAAGTTTGCCTGCGGCATCGCTGACCACGGCATATTTCAAGACTGACGGGACCTCGTCGGGTACCGGTGTCGGGACATAGGCCTTCTTGCTCATCCCCTTGATGATGGGGGACTCCAGGGAGAATCCCAGGGTGGTACGAATGAACTCTCGCTCGTCATCTGCCACCACGCCGTCAGCCCGAGCGAGGCCTGCCCCAAAGAGGGCGAGCTCGTTTTTGAGCTGCACGCTCAACCGTGGACTCGCAGTTCGTGCGTTTCCGATGTTTGCGCTGGTCAAGGCATCGCAGATGGCGTTCGACTTGTTGAGGAGGTCGCGCAGGTCAAGCTGTTCCATGGGGCGCTTTCTGTCGGGTGGATAATGCGGCGGGTGCTGTGTGGCGCACCTGTCTATGGTAGCGCCAAAGAGCGGGTTTGCCCTTTGTGCAATAGGTGATGCTTGTCCGTGGATGGAAGATCGCATGAGACAGGGATGCTGACAAAGGGGAATAAGAGGGAGAAACGAAGGCAATGCCCGCACTACGAGGGAGGAACCCATGAAGAAGACCGTTGTCGCGTGCGCCACGACGCTGGCGCTGTTGCTGGGAGGGTGTGGCCAGCCTGCCCTCGTGCCTGCGACCGATGCTGCCGAGCCTGCTGCCACTGAAGAGGCGAGCACTGGCGTCACCGTGGCGCAGATCAAGGAGCGTGGCTACCTGCTGGTTGGAGCGTCGGGAGACTACTGCCCGCTCAGCATGCGGCAAGAGGACGGCTCCTATTGGGGTCTTGACGCCGACCTTGCGCAGGACCTGGCCAACGACCTAGGCGTCGAGCTGCGCTTTGTCGAGACGACTTGGCCGACCATCCTCGACGACACGGTGGCAGGCAAGTTTGACCTTGCCCTATGTGGCGTGTCGCGCACCGAGGCTCGCCTTGAGGCCGCGCTCATGTCTGATCCGTACCTGCCCAACGGCAAGACGGTCCTCATGCGCGCAGGGGACGTGGATAAGTACACGTCGCTTGACGACATCAACCAGGCAGGCGTGCGCGTGATGGAAAACCCGGGCGGCACCAACGAGAAGCTCGCACGCGAGTGGCTGCCCAACGCGACCATCACCATACATGAGGCCAATGCCGAGATTCCCTCGCTCATTGCCGAGGGCGAGGCCGACGTCATGATCACCGAGATGTGTGAGGCGGGCTACTACGCAAGCCGCGACCCGCGCCTGGCTGCACCCCTCATCGACCAGCCGTTCAGCCGTGGCGAGATCGGCGCCCTCATGAACGCGGAGTCGGGCGACCTGCTTGCCTATGTGAATGACTTCCTTGCGCGAGAGGAGAAGAGCGGAAGGCTGGACGAGCTGCGCAACACCTATGTCTACGGTGACGAGGAGCTGGATCAGGCCGCATAGTGCTGCTAGGCTCCGATACGTAAGGGTCCCACCCCTTCGTATCGCTTCTGGGAAGCGATACGAAGGGGTGGGACCCTTACGTATCGGTTAGTTGTTAGAACAGCACGCCCTTGAGGCAGACCATGGGGCGGTTTGCGTCATAGTCCCAGCTGTGGTGGGCGTCGCCGCGGCAGAAGCGCGCGTGCTCACATGCGCGGCAGGTCTCGTTTGAGTCGGAGAGGTCTCGCCTGAAGAGCTCAAAGCGTCCCTCCCACACGTCGCGCAGGCGGTCGTGACGTATGTTTCCCTGTATGGTCTCGGGGCGGCGCTCAATGTCGAGGCATGCCCCGATGTCGCCATTTGCCATGATGGAGGCCGTGTAAACGCCTGCGTTGCAGAGCCAGTACCACTCGCGCACCTCAGCCTCATAGTCCAGGCCCAGGTAGTGGCTGCAGCCGTATTCCAACGGGTAGCCTTGCACACGCTTTGCGCGGATGAAGTCAAAGAGGCGTCGGTAGTCGTCGGGCGTGAGCATGAGGTCGGGGCGCAGAAGGGCGCGCCCGATGGGCTCGAGGTTGATGACGCGCCATGAGTCTATGTCCAGGCCGTCCATGATGGCAAACAGCTCGTCAAGCTGGTCGATGTTGCCATGGTTGACCACGGTGGTCACCTGGATGGCGTGGAAGGTGCCCACATCGATGAGGTTCTGGATGCCTGCCATCGCACGGTCGTAACCACCACGCAGGCCGCGGAGCTCGTCGTGCGTGTCGCGCAGGCCGTCGATGGAGACGGATATGGTGCCCATGCCGACCTCTGCCAGCCGCTGGGCAACCTCGGGCGTGATGAGCGTGGCATTGCTCGTCATGCCCCAGTGGAAGCCTTGGGCATGCGCATGGCCCATGATGTCAAAGAAGGCGCGGTTGAGCAGGGGCTCACCGCCGGTGATGCAGAGCTGTAAGCGCTTCGTGCCAAAGTCGCGCTTGACTTCGTCGATGATGCGGAACCATTCCTCGCGCGTGAGCTCGTCGCCGCGGGCTGCCGTGCAGGAGCTCCCACAGTGAAAGCACCGCTCGTTGCATTGGAGCGTGAGCTCAAAGAAGAGCTTGCGCAGCTCGGGCCTTTGGTAGAGCTTGCGCGTGTGGTCGGCGAGCTTGGTGAGGTGCTCGGTCTTTATGGCGGAGAGGTCCATGGCTATGCGCCTGGGGGAGGGCCGTAGACGCCGGCGAGCTCGTTGTTTGCAGAGTCGAAGGTGTGGGACTCGAAGGCGACGGGCGGTCCGTAGACGTCGACCAGCTCGTTTTCCGAAGGGTCGAAGTCCTCCGGAGGCCCGTAGACGGTTTCGGGCTCGTTCTCTTCGGGGTCAAAGTCCTCGGGTGGTCCGTAGACGTCGACCAGCTCGTTCCCTGATGGATCGAAGTCCTCGGGAGGCCCGTAGACGGTTACGGGTTCGTTGTTCGTGGCCTCGTAGTACTCAGGTGGAGGTCCATAGACGCCTTCGGCCTCGTTGCAACTGGGAACGAAGGAAGCGGCGACTCCCATTGCGGAAAGGATGCCCGCTGCCGTGAACGACCTGCGCGTAAGCTTCTTCATGGTGCACCTCCCACCCAAGGTCGACGCCTTGATTGTATCGCAGGGAGGGGTGTTGTCACTGTGTGAGGAACGTCAGGTATTCGTCAAAGACGTTGAAGAGCATGTCGGCGGAAGCGACGGGCAACTCTGCCGTCGAGTGGGGGAGCTGGGCGTGGCAGAAGAGGTCGGTTGCGCGGGTTAACACGAGTGCTGGCACCATGTCGATGTCGGATCCAAAGATGACCTCCAGGTAGGGGACGTACTTTGCGGCTTGGAGCACCTCGTCTGGGTCGATGGCATCCTTCATCTTGAATTCCAGCGAGAAGGCGTGCGTGGGAGTGACGACCAGCACGTCGGCATAGATACGGATCCACTTTGCGCGCTTGATGCGCAGTTCAAAGGCCAACTCCCAATCGTCGCAATCGACCCCATAGGCATGCAGGTCATCAAAGAGACCACGCATGACCTGGCGGGTGTCGGTGAACGAATGGATGAGTCCGCGCGTGTCGTTGAGGTTGCGGCCGATGGAACGGCAGCCCTGCTCGAGCTCGTCCAGCCACGCCTGTTCGTCAAGGGCGAGGAACTCGTCTGCGTAACCGTACCAACCGCAGTAGTCTCTGAGACCGGCGTGGGGGAATGCCTGGCGTATCAGGCCGTGCCAGCGATAATCCTCATCGTGGTAGCAGAGGTCGTGGATGAAGGGGTAGTGATAGAGGCACTGGTTGACCTCTTTGCGCGTTATGCCCAGCTTGCGTGCGATTTCGCGCGCGGTGATGCCATCGCTCGAGCAGATGAGCGAATAGGTGGCGCGATCGATGTCCGCGTAGGGGCTGGGCACGGTGGTCTCCCTTGTCTGTGCGTGGTTCAGTATAGGGGAGAGGTGGGGATGCGGGCGAGACGCGAATGGCCCTCCCCGTTTGCGTCCTTTGTTCAAAATGTGGATAAGCGGGGAAGTGGATCGTATTTCTTGACCCAGACAAAGGGAGAGGCTATATTTATATTTCGCGCTAAGGCGCCCAGACATTGCGGGGTGGAGCAGTCTGGTAGCTCGCCGGGCTCATAACCCGGAGGTCGTAGGTTCAAATCCTGCCCCCGCGA
>CADBRX010000099.1 GCA_902797175.1 uncultured Coriobacteriaceae bacterium
GGCGAGGCTCCTGGCGACGACGGCGACCGCTACCTCGAGTTCTGGAACCTCGTCTTTACGCAGTACGACCGCCAGGAGGACGGCTCGATGCCCGACCTCCCGCACAAGAACATCGACACCGGCATGGGCCTCGAGCGCATAGCCGCCATCATGCAGCACAAGGGCACCAACTACGACGGCGACGTCCTCACCTCGCTCATCGGCGTGGGCGAGAGCCTCTCCGGCCGCACCTATGGCGTCGACGCCAAGGCCGACCGCTCCATGCGCATCGTGGCGGACCACAGCCGCTCGGTCACCTTCATGATCGGCGACGGCATCCTGCCCTCCAACGAGGGACGCGGCTACGTGCTGCGCCGCCTGCTGCGTCGCGCGGTCTACCACGGCCGCCTGCTGGGCATCGAGGGCACGTTCCTCTCCACGTACTCCGAGGAGGTCATGCGCCTCATGGCCGACGTCTACCCGGAGCTCACCGAGAACAAGGCCCTCATCCTGCAGCTCCTGACCGCCGAGGAGGAGCGCTTCAACGGCACGCTCGACGCGGGCGAGTCCAAGCTCGAGGCCGCCATCGCCGACCTCGCCGAGGGAGAGGACCTTCCCGGCGAGATCGCCTTCCAGCTGCATGACACCTACGGGTTCCCCATCGACCTCACGCGCGAGATCTGCGAGGCCGCGGGTCGCGCCGTCGACATGGACGGCTTCGACCGCTGCATGACCGAGCAGCGCGAGCGTGCCCGCGCCCATGCCGAGCAGGACGCCTGGGGGACCTTCAACGACGTGTGGGTCGCCCTTTCCGACAAGCTCGACGACACCGAGTTCTGTGGCTACGAGCAGGACTGGCTCGAGGGAGCCCGCGTGCTCGCGCTCGTCGTGGACGGCGCCGAGGTGGACGCCGCCTCCCTGGGCCAGCGCGTCGACGTGGTCCTCGACCGCACGCCGTTCTACGCCGAGATGGGCGGCCAGGTGGGAGACACCGGCAAGCTCACGGCAGAGGGCGTCTCGCTCAAGGTCAGCGACACCCGTCACCACGAGGGCATCACCGCGCACGTGGCGGAGGTCATGGGCGGCGAGGTGAAGGTGGGCGACGTGCTCACCGCCACCGTCGACCACGGCCGTCGCGAGCTCATCCGTCGCAACCACACCGCGACGCACCTGCTTGACGCCGCGCTCAAGGAGGTCCTGGGCGACCACGTGAAGCAGGCCGGCTCGATGGTCGCGCCCGACCGCCTGCGCTTTGACTTCACGCACTTCGAGGCGCTCTCCAAAGACGAGCTCGAGCGCATCGAGGGCCTGGTGAACGCCCAGATCTTTGCTGCCGAACCCATCGTGACCAAGGTCATGGGCATCGAGGAGGCAAAGGCCTCCGGCGCCATCGCGCTGTTTGGCGAGAAGTACGGCGACGTGGTGCGCGTGGTCTCCACCGGCACCTCCGACACGCCCTTCTCGCGCGAGCTCTGCGGCGGCACCCATGCCCGCAACACGGCCGACTGCGGCATCTTCAAGATCGTCTCCGAGGGCTCCGTTGGCTCCAACGCCCGCCGCATCGAGGCCGTGACCTCCGTGGGCGCCATCCACTACGTCGACGAGCGCCTGGCCCAGATGGACGAGGTTGCCGCATCGCTCAAGTGCCGTCCCGCGGACGTGCCCGCCCGCGTCGCGGCCCTTGCCGCCGAGAAGCTCGAGGCCGAGAAGAAGCTCAAGGCGGCGCTTACCGGTGGTTCCTCCAACAAGGTTGCCGACGCGATCTCCGCCGCCGTCGACATGGGCTCCTACCAGCTGGTCATCGCACGTCTCGATGGCGTCGACGGCAAGGAGATCAGGAGCGCCTGGGACTCCGTGCGCGACCGTCTGGGCGAGTCCTGCGCATGCGTGCTCGCCTCCGCGACGCCCGACGGCAAGGTGGCCCTGCTCGCCGCAGGCACCGACGCCGCCGTCAAGGCCGGATTTGCCGCAGGAAACGTCATCCGCTCAATCGCCGACAAGGTGGGAGGCCGCGGTGGCGGCAAGCCCGCCATGGCACAGGCAGGCGGCTCCGACGTCAGCGGCATCGACGCCGCGCTCGACGCCGCCCGCACGCTGCTCGGGGCATAGCGCCCGCACAGCATGAGGGCGCTGGCGCTCGACATAGGGGAGGTCCGCATCGGCATCGCGGCAAGCGACGCCACGGGGCGCGTCGCAAGCCCCGTCAAGGTGCTTCCCGCCGCCGAGGTCCTGGGAGGTGCCCGCACGTTCAGGCGCATCCTCGAGGACTATGAGCCAGACGTCTTGGTATGCGGCAGGCCGAAGACCATGGCGGGGGAGGACGGCCCGCAGGCAGAGCGCGTGATGGCGCAGGGGCGCCAGATTGCCGACGCCTGCGGTCTTCCTCTGGAATTTGCGGACGAGCGGCTGTCTTCTGCGGAGGCAAAGCGTATCCTTCGCGATGAGGGTTATTCTGAGAGGGGCATGCGAGGCAAGGTCGACATGATTGCCGCCTCTCTGTTTTTGCAGTCCTGGCTCGATGCCAGGCAGGACAAGGGAATAGACTGACATGGCACAGACCCAGCAAGGATCTCACTTCACCGGCGGATCCAACCAGTCACAGCAAGCCCCCCAAACTTCTGCAGCCAAGGCGACGCCCATGGTCCAGACGGGCATCTCGTCTCGGAGCGCACAGGCCACGCGCCGCGCGGCGCAGCAGGCGGGCAAGCACGACCGCAGGCGCCGTCGTCGCAACAGCCAGCGCCACATCCCCGTCATCGCCTTTGTCATCGTGGCCTTCGTTGTCATGGGCGCGGTGGGCTTCTTCCTGACGCACACCGTGCTCGACACCTCTGACGATGGCCCCAAGGTCGAGCCGGGCATCGAGGTCAACATCACCATCCCCGAAGGCGCCGGCGGCGCGGAGATCTCAGAGATCCTGCGCGAGGCGGGCGTCATTTCCGATACGGCCACCTTCTTCAAGGAGGTGCGCAACCAGGACGCCGAGGCGTCGATGAAGAGCGGAAGCTACAGCTTCCTCACGGGCGCCAACGTCAAGGAGGTCGTGCGCCAGCTCGTCGAGGGCCCCAACTCGACCGCAGACTCGTTCACGGTCCCCGAGGGCTACAACGTGGGTGACGTGGCGCGCATCGTCGAGGAGCGCCTGGGAATCCCCGCGGGCGACTTCCTCGAGCGTGCGAAGGCGTCCAACTACGTGAACGACTTCCCGTTCCTTTCCGAGGCGGTCGACGACTCGCTCGAGGGTTTCCTCTTCCCCAAGACCTACGACATGGGCGGCAAGGAGAAGACTGCCGACGCCGTCATCAGGACCATGCTCAACCAGTATGCGTCCGAGGTGGGCTCGCTTGACTTCGAGACCGCACGCAACGAGCTCTCCGCCAAGTATGACGTCGACATGACCGACTACAAGATCCTCATCATGGCGTCCGTCATCGAGAAGGAGGCCTACAGCGGCGACGACTGGGTGAACGTCTCGTCCACCTTCTACAACCGCCTGAACCAGTGGATGCCCCTGCAGTCCGATGCGACGATGGGCTACGTCACCGGCGGTGCGGTGACCCCGGAGGACCTCGAGACGGAGAGCCCCTACAACACCTACCTCAACTACGGGCTGCCGCCCACCCCGATCTGCAATCCGAGCCTGAAGTCCATCGAGGCGGCGCTGCACCCGGCCGACACCAACTACCTGTACTTTCTCATCGTCGAGGAGGGCGACTACTCCTACCACGCCTTCTCCGAGACGTACGAACAGCACCTTGAGGCCATCAACAAGGTCGACGCGGAAACCGCTTAAATGGCATTCCCACGTCCCTGGCGCTGTGTCGCGACCGTAGACCGCATTGACGTCGACGCGCTTGTGCGCGCCGGCGTCCGCTGCGTGCTCATCGACCGCGACAACACCTGCGTCCCCCGCGACGACACCGTGGCGCCGCCCGAGATCATCGAATGGCTCGAGCGCGTGCGGGCGGCAGGCATCAAGACCTGCGTGGTCTCCAACAACTTCCATTCCGCCCAGGTGGAGCGCTCGGCGCGCGAGCTGGGGTGCGACGTGGTGCATCACGCCATGAAGCCGGCGCCGATCGCGCTCTTTGTCGCCATGCGGCGCATGGGGGTGACGGCGGCGGAGACCGTGCTCATCGGTGACCAGCTCTTTACCGACGTCGCCGCGGGCAACCTTGCCGGCGTGCGCACCATCCTCGTGCGGCCGCAGTCAGAGAAGGACCTCTGGTACACCCTCATCTTCAGGAAGATCGAGCGGGCGCTCTATGGCGAGCGCACCTACGAGGGCGACTAGATCCAAGGGGCCCCGATACGAAGGGGTGGGACCCTTTCGTATCGCGGGCTTCATCCGATACGAAAGGGTCCCACCCCTTCGTATCTGGCATTACCCCTTCGTATCATTTGCCCCGTCTCCGTCTCAGGCGGTTTGGCATTTGCCTTCGTAACCGCACAAGCCCGTCATGCTAGAATCAACTCAGAACAACGATCTGGCACGGAGCAACTCTGCATGGAACGAACGGACGGATACATCGTCCACGAGGGATGTGACCACATCTTCTTCGTGGGCTTTCTTGGTGCGGGAAAGTCGACCTTGGCGCGCAACCTCGGTCGCCTCTTCCATCGCCAGTATGTCGACACCGACCGCCTGGTCGAGCGGATCGTGCGCAAGTCGGTCTGCGACGTCTTTGCGCAGGACGGGGAGGCTGCCTTCCGCGAGGCGGAAGTCGCCGCCCTCAATCGCCTCAAGAGCGAGAAGTCCCTGCTCGTGAGCTGTGGCGGCGGCATCGTCGAGCATGAGGAGAGCTGCAGGCTCATGCACGAGATGGGCGTTGTGGTGTTTCTGGACGGCGACGTCGAGGACTCGCTGCGCCAGATCCAGCACCCCGAGAAGCGACCGGACCTCGGGTCGCCCGACGAGGCAAGGGAGCTCTGGCTCCACCGCCGCCCGCTGTACGAGCGCGAGGCGGACTACACCGTGGACATTCGTGACAAGACGTTCGAGCAGGTGGCGACCGAGGCCGCGCAGCTGCTGTGGGAGAAGGGTCTGCTGTGAGCAACAACGTGAGCGGAGTCATCAGGCAGTGGGTGTCCATGCCGGGCGGGTCGTGTGACCTGCGCGTGGGAAGTGGAGCCATCGACACCCTCGGCTCGGTGCTCAAGGGGTCGACGGGCAAGCCGCGCACCTGCGCGCTCGTCACGGACAACTCGGTCGGCGAGGAGCTGGCGGAGCATGTCCGGCGGGAGCTGACCGACGCGGGCTACCTCGTCAGGCCCGTGCGCCTTGCGGGCGACGTCTGCGCGTGCACCCTGCCTGCCGTCGAGGGTCTGGCCTCCTCGCTGGCCGAGCTTCACGTGACTGCCGACGACGTCGTCTGCGCCGTCGGGGGCAGCGACGTGCTGTCGCTCTCGTCCTTCGTGTGCGCGTCCTGGTGTGCGGGGACGTCGCTTTGCCATATCCCGACCGACCTGTTCTCGGCGATCACCGCCTCCACGACCCCCAGCGGCATCGGCGTGGCCGGCATCCCTGACATGCTCGCCACGCGGGGTGGCGCAAAGTACCAGCTCTGCGACTTGGACGTCGTGGGCACCGACCCGCGGGACGGAGCGTCCCTCGATGCCCGCGCGATCATGGCGGCATCCGCCCTGTGCGACTCCGAGCAGGCCGTCTCGCGCCTGTGGGACCGCGCCGAGCTCCTCGTTGACGGGGACGTCGAGACGCTCAAGGACCAGCTCGCCGACACCGCCAAGAGCAGGGGGCACCTCATCGCCTCGACCTCGATCGCCACGCGCCAGACCATCGACTATGGGCAGACCTTCGTGCGCGCGCTGACACGGCTGACGGGCGGATCGATTCCCCGGGGCCAGCTCCTTGGCGAGGCGATTCGCTTCCAGTCGCGCATCGCCGCCGCGATGGAGATCCTCTCCGTCGACGACGTCCTCACCATGGACGAGCTGCTCGACCTCCTGGGCCTCGAGCCGGTGAGCGCCGACGTGGACCCCGACGAGCTCGTCTCGGCGCTCAAGGAGGAGCGCTTCCTCAGGTCAAGCCGCTTCATCCTCTGCCTCCCGCGCGGCATCGGCCGCGTGAGGCCCGCATCTGTCGACGACGACCTCCTGGCAGAGCACGCGAGCGCCTGGTGCGCCACGCGCGCGAGCCGATAGAACCAACCAAGCACGCGAAAGGAACCAACCATATGAGTGACGTGAATGCCTGCGCCGGGCGCGTGTCTCGCCTGCGCGAGCTCATGGAGGAGCGTGGCTACGACGCCGTCGTTCTGCGCAACAATGCCGACCTCCGCTGGCTGACGGGAGCTGAGCGCACCTTTGACGACGAGGTCGCGCACACAGCGTTTGTCACGGCCGAGGGCCTGTGGCTCCACACCGACTCGCGCTACTACAACACCTTCTGCGAGCGCCTTGGCGCGGACACGCCCTGGGTCATCGACCAGGAGATGGTCGGCGCCGCGGCGTGGGCGGCACAGCGCGCGCGTTCTGAGCGCGTGCGGGTGCTGGCCATCGAGGACACCGTCGACCTGGCGTTTTATGATGAGCTGCAGGTGCAGCTTGCCAAGGCGTCCGTGGCACCTGCCCTGCCGCGCCTGCATGGCGACCTCTGCGACCTGCGCATGGTCAAGGATGACGAGGAGCTGGCGCTCCTGCGCAGGGCCCAGGAGATCACCGACGAGGCGTTCGAGCACATCTGTGGGTTCATCCGTCCCGGCCTGACGGAGCAGCAGATCCGTGCCGAGCTGGAGAACTACATGCTGAGCCACGGCGCGGACGGCCTCTCCTTTGGCACCATCATCGCCGCGGGCCCCAATGGGGCAAACCCACACGCGCAGCCGGGGGAGTACGTGGTGCGCGAGGGGGACCTCATCGTCATGGACTACGGTGCCCTCTATCACGACTACCATGCGGACATGACCCGCACCGTCTGCGTCGGCGAGCCCACGCCCAAGCAGCGCGAGGTGTACGAGGTCGTGCGGCGCGCGCACGAGGAGTGCGCGGCCATGGTGCGTCCGGGCATCATCGGCAAGGAGGTTCACGACCATTCGGTCAAGGTCATCTCCGACGCAGGCTATGGTGCCTTCTATGGGCATGGCCTGGGCCATGGCGTGGGCATTGAGATTCACGAGCGCCCCGGATTTGGGCGCAGCTGGGACAAGCCGGTTCCCGCAGGGTCGGTGGTCACCATCGAGCCGGGCATCTACCTGCCGGGGGAGTTCGGCATTCGTCTCGAGGACTGCGGCGTGGTGACGGAAGAGGGCTATGTGCCCTTTACGGCCGCGAGCCACGACCTGCGCGTCATCGCGGTGTAGCGGGTGTCGCATGCCAGGGCTGGGAACGCTCATCAACGTCGCCGCCATCGTGGTGGCAGGGCTTATCGGGTCGGGAGCCGGGAGGCTGCTGACCGAGCGGATGCAGGACGGCCTCACCAAGGCTTCCGGCGTGTGCGTGCTCTTCATCGCGTTGGCGGGGGCGCTCCAGGGGATGCTTGACGTGAGCGGGGGCTCGCTCACGTCGGGCAAATCGCTCTATGTGGTGATCAGCGTCGTCGCGGGCACGCTCGTGGGCGAGGCCATCGACATCGACGCGCTCGTGCGCCGCTTTGGCGAGTGGCTCAAGCGCACGACGGGCAACGCCAAGGACCCCGCCTTTGTGGACGCCTTCGTGACGGCGTCGGTCACGGTGTGCGTGGGCGCGATGGCGGTGGTCGGCGCCGTGGAGGATGCGCTGCTGGGCGACATCTCCATCCTTTGCACCAAGGCCATCCTCGACTTTGTCATCATCCTGGTCATGACCTGCTCGCTTGGGCGGGGCAGCGCCTTCTCGGCCATTCCCGTGGGCGTCTTCCAGGGGAGCGTCACGGCGCTTTCGGTGCTCATCAAGCCCCTCATGACGGAACCTGCGCTTGCGGGCCTTTCGCTTGTGGGCAGCGTCCTCATCTTCTGCGTAGGGGTGAACCTCGTGTGGGATACCGAGCTGCGCGTGGCCAACATGCTGCCTGCGATCATCGTCGCCCCGCTGCTCACCTTCCTGCCCGTTGTGTGGTAGGCGGGGTAGGGCGACTTTCCTGGGGACGCTGACGGACAAGGACGCTGACGGAACGCAAATACCATCTCGTCGGCGTGGCGCGGCTCTCAAGAAACGCTGACGGAACGCAAATACCATCTCGTCAGCGTGGCGTCCCCCTCAAAATCGCTGACGAGATGCAAAACACGTCCTGTCAGCGTGCCGTCCCCCTCGAGAAACGCTGACGGAACGTGAAT
The DNA here is from genome assembly GCA_902797175.1 of uncultured Coriobacteriaceae bacterium. Lineage (GTDB taxonomy): Bacteria > Actinomycetota > Coriobacteriia > Coriobacteriales > Atopobiaceae > UBA1367. Next base: position 8,250 of record CADBRX010000099.1, read on the forward strand.
CCCATCTCGTCAGCGTGGTGTCCCTCCTCAATAACGCTGACGAGATGAAAAACCCATCCTGTCAGCGTGGCTCTGCGACATAGAAACGCTGACAGAACGCAAATTCCATCTCGTCAGCGCCCAACCCATACCCTATTGCTCGTACGGCCAAGCCGGCAGCAACTCCATGAGGCGCGTCCTTCTCGCTGCCACGTTGTCGGGATGCTCAATTGCCCTTCTATGAGCCGCCTCTCCTTTGGCGCCGAGTAGCTGTTCCTTGTGGGCAAGCTGCCTTGCCAGAAGGTCAAGCTTGTCAAGATGCGAAACGGTATCCCATGTGACGTCCTTCACCTCTATCCCCAGCGTCTGGATGTCGTTACGGCGCGACGCATCACGTACAAGCGCGCGGCGCCCCAGATGGTTCTCGAAGCTCTGGAACTCAAGGTCCGTCTCGATAGCCTCAAGGTAGCAGTCAGGCTGATAGGTGTCGACGTTGACAAGATGTCTCAGCTCAGACTTAACGGGCACATCAGGATTGAGCGATACGCTACCAAAGCCATAGCCACCTTTCCTGCAGGGAAGGTTCATCATGAGGCCAAGCACAGATTCATTGGGTGACGCCGAGCCATCAAGCAGGAATGCCGCCGCCTCCTGGGCGGGACGCAGCCCTGCGATGCGCTTTGACAGCGAGCAAAACGAGGCGATTTCCTTGACGGTGGTTGCCTGCTTGATGCGGGGGTTTCGGTGTTGGCTGACAAGTTCGCCTGTCTTGTTTGCCTCTCGATAGAAGGTCGGGGTCGTCTCGTCACCAGCCACGAGGTGCGCGTATCTGCCGCAAAGCTCCATCCCCAGCTTGAGCCGATCCGAGAGGCGCTTCAGGCGTGCGCATCGCAGCACGTAGTAGAGGGGCCACGAGGGGACAAGCACGTCGTCGCACAGGCGCATGAACGAGTCGGAAGGCAACGATGACGACAGCACATGATGCTTGACCTGCTTGCAGGCATGAGCCTCTGCCGCGCTCGCAACAAAGACGTGGACCGGCTCGGCTCCCTGCGGGGACAGAAGGTCGGCTAGGTCTTGTGGAGCCGCGCTGGCGATGGGGGCGAGGTCCTTTGGCCGGGACACGCACGTTCGCGGCGCAAGCTCAGCAAGGTCGATGGGCGTGGTAGACAGTCGACCAACCCTGATGAGGCCCATTGCCCTGTCGAGCGTGGGTCCTGCCAAAACGACGACGCCCATGAGGCTCCTTTCTCGTTGTGGGGACGAGACGTGCGTTCGCATTCTCTTACCATAGCAGATAAGAGAAGTAAAAATTCATAAATTGGCGAATTTTAAGAGATGTTGAGGTGGACGATCTGGGAAAACGCTGACAGAACGGAAATTGCATCTCGTCAGCGCGGCGCGGCGACGGAGAAACGCTGACGGAACGGAAAACCCATCTTGTCAGCGTGGTGCTTGGCGAAGAAACGCTGACGGAACGCAAAACCCATTCCGTCAGCGTGTCGCGACCCCCGAGAAACGCTGACGGAACGGAAATCGAATCTCGACAGCGCGGCGCGGCGGCTGAGAAACGCTGACGGATTGGAAAGCACATCTCGACAGCGCGGCGCGGCGGCTGAGAAACGCTGACGGATTGGAAAGCACATCTCGACAGCGTGGTGCTTGGCGAAGAATCGCCGACGAAACGCCAAACCCCTCCCGTCAGCGCAGGGCAGACAGAAACGCCACGCCTCGCCCGGGCCACATCACGGAATCTGCGTGTAGGCAGCTCAGCTGCGCTATACTTACCATCTGTATGTAGATATGCCCAGTTTCCCTGGGCTGGCTGAAAGGTTACACATATGGCTACTCTGGGCATCACCGACCTCAAGGTCGGCCTTGGCGTCAACATCAAGGGCAAGGACTGCGTCATTCTCGAGGCACAGCACGTCAAGCCGGGCAAGGGCAACACCTACGTCCGCACCAAGTACCGCGACATCCGCACGGGCCGCGTGAACGAGGAGAACTTCCAGCAGTCCGCCAAGTTCGAGTCCGTCAACATGCAGACCCGCGAGATGCAGTACCTCTACAAC
>CADBRX010000100.1 GCA_902797175.1 uncultured Coriobacteriaceae bacterium
ACAGGTGGTACAAGCGCGACAACGCGCTGCTCTCGGCGTGGCTCCGGTCGCAGGAGGCGGCTCCTTGACTCATCTTTAGGAGCAGGGCAGGTCATTTCTGTCCCCATCGGGCGAAGCCTACGCACCTTGGGACACCCCATACCGCCTCCCGCGGTACCGAGCCTCACCGCGCGGGATGCCATATGCACTTAGGAGCTTCGAGAACTTCTCCCCGTCCTCAACGTCGGCAAACGAAAACCGCACGACCCTCAACCCGGCCGCACCAAGCCGAGACTCGCGAAGACGCTCGTCCGCCATGACCCTGACGGCGCTCCTGCCTCCCGTCATCTCGGGCTCATAGTACTTGTCGAGCCCATCAAGCTCCCCCGCAACTCGCGTCCCGTCTGGAAGCTCCCAGTAGAAGTCCGCATAATACTTGCCACTGCCGTCAACGATGTTTGGCACCTCTACCTGCAACTTTGGAACCACGTACCCCTGCTCGATCATGGTTGCCCGCGCAATGGACTCCCCTCCGTTGGCCGCCAGCGGATTGGCCCAGGCGGCAGCATCCAGAGCGCTTTGCCAGCCTAGCACGTCCGCCCTCGCCTTTATGTACTTGATAAGCTCAGTTCTCTTCATCTTGCCGATGCGCAACGCCGAATCTGCAATCGCCAGCCCATGACGGAAATCAAGCTCAATAAGGCAATCGAGGGCCGTGCGTTTAAGCGTGGTCACCCTCACCCCGTCCGCCGTCACGACCTCTTCCCCCTCAAGAGGATGGCGGAGGATCTTCCGGTTGCTCTTGGTATGACAATCCAGGCCAATTGCAACGTGCAGCGGCGTGAGGTCACGGTAAGAGACCTCCATGCCATGCATGAGCGCCGCGGTCAGCTGGCAAAATACCCAGTCAGGATGCTTCTTTGCAAGCGTGCGAACAACGCGGCGCTGTTGTTCCAGGGGCTTGAGGTCACCCCACTGCTCGGCGCCCGCATACATGCCGCGCCACGGCGAGACGAGTTCGCCCGAACGAGCAAGCCGCGCAAGCTCGCGCCTGAGCGACGTCTTAGAACTTGTGATGCAAAGTCGCTCGGTATTTGATTCCTCAATGAGGCTATCGATGAGTTTGCACGTTGACGAGTACACAGGCCCCTCCTTTCGCCGGGAGGGGAATGCTACTCGCCGCACCTTTCATATGGCTCTCGGATACCTGCATGCTTGCTTGCAGGTACCTGACCAGCGTATGAATCGCCGCAGGTTGGGATGGACGCGGTCGGCCGCTGAGTTCTGGATGCCCTTTTGAGGTGCCAGTCTGCCTCGATTGAATCTCCACAAGCCCGCAGCCGAATGGATGCGATTTTGGCTTGAGCGGATCTGTTGGGTGGCCGCACGCCCAATGGGACAGATGCGGAAGCGAACCAGTCGCAACCAACGTGAACCACACCGGACGAGACAGAATCGAAGCCGAACTCGTCTCATTGGGCGGAGCCTCCGCCGGACGAGACAGAATCGAAGCCGAACTCGTCTCATTGGGCGGAGCCTACGCTAGATGAGACAGAATCGAAGCCGAACTCGTCTCATTGGGCGGAGAGAAACCCCGGCTACAGCGCGCGCAGCAGCTCGACCGTGTGGGCAATCCCCGTAGGGAAGTCGTACAGCGCCTTCCAGCCCAGCTCACGCAGGCGCAACCCGTCGAGAAGCGCCTTCGTCGCGGTGGAATACCCCGCGCGCTCGACCTCGTCGGGCAGCTCGAAGACCACGTCCCCGCCACCGGCGCGCGCGATCATCGCGGCCAGGTCGCGCAGGCGCACGTCGCCCGAGGGGTCAGCCACGTTGTAGGCCATACCCGCCTCTCCATGCGTCAGCACCCACAAAAGGCCCGCCACCGCGTCGGCCACGTACAGGTAGGAGTACTCCTGCGTCCCCTCGCTCTTGAGGACCACGTTCTCCCCCGCCACGGCCTTGTGCAAAAACTGCGAGAGGGCCTTGGTGTCGGAGGGCAGCAGCGTCGGCCCGTAGATGCGCGGGAGCCTCGGCACCCACACCTTCGCCCCGCGCTCGGCGGCATACGCCTGGCACAGGGCCTCACCCAGCCGCTTGGACTCCGGGTAGCCCGCGCGCAGTGTGTTGCAGTCCAGGTAGCCGCAATATTTCTCGTCAAAGCGGTCCACGTCGCCGCGGTTCTCGCCATACACCTCCACCGACGAAGCAAAGACGAAGCGCGAAGACGTGCCTGCGCAGTCAAGCGCGTAGTTCAGCAGGTTCTGCAGGCCCACCACGTTGGACGTGATGGTTCCAATAGGCTGGGTGGCATAGGCGCGCGGGTGCGTCGTGCTGGCCAGGTGCACGAAGACGTCGGCCGCAGCGCGCGGACGGGCGCCCGGCACGGAGATGTCCAGCTCTTCAAAGGTGAAAAGCGGATCGTCAAAGTACGGCAAGCGCTCGCGAGCCTTGGCCTCGTTACGGCCGAGCGCCACGACGAGGACGTCCAGACCGTCCTCGTGAGCCTTGCGCATGAGGAGATCCACCAGGAAGGTGCCCACCATGCCCGTCGCGCCGGAGATGCCCACCGTAGAGCCATCAAGCGCGGACCAATCAATCCCGCACGAAGCGACGGCGTCCAGGTCCTCCAGGTACAGCGGGTGCTCAAGTCGGTTCATCTCATCCTCCTCACCGATACGTAGGGGTGGGACCCTTTCGTATCGACGATACGAAAGGGTCCCACCCCTACGTATCGCTACTTCAGCCAGGTGTCCTCGTCCAGCGCGAGCCAGGCCTTGAACATCTCAAGGTCGTCGCGCGTGGTCAGCTTGATGTTGCGGTCGGAGCCCGCGGCAAAGTGCAGCGTGTGGCCGAGCTCCACCATCATGGTGTTGGTGTAGTGCGAGCCGTGGATGCCGATCTCGCGCTCGAAGGCATCGTGGTATGCCCCGTCCAGCAGGTCGAAGCGGTAGGCCTGCGGCGTGGACACGCGGCGCAGCGTCTCGCGCGGGATGAACTGCGTGGTCGTAGACGGGTCGTCCTCGGAAACCACGAAGATCTGCTCGTTGTACGGCAGCGACGTCACGGCGTTGCCCTTCTCGGTCGCCACGGCGATGACGTCGGAGAGGACCTCCGGCGCCACGAGCGGGCGGATGCCGTCGTGGATGATGACCAGGTCGTCCGGCGCGGCCACGCCCTCCAGCGCGTAGACGCCGTTGCGGATGGACTCCTGGCCGGTGTTGCCGCCGCTCACAACCTGCGACAGCTTGGTGATGTCGAACTGCCGCGCGTAGGCGCGCACCACGTCATGCCAGCCGTCGATGCACACCACGACGATGTCATCCACGTCCGGGTGGCGCTGGAACGACTCGAGCGTGTAGATGAGCACGGGCTTGTCGTGCACGTTGATGAACTGCTTGGGGATGTCCTGCCCCATGCGGGCGCCGGAGCCCCCGGCGATGATGACGGCGTGAGTCTTCATATGGATTGCCCTTCTATTTGGCACGTAGGTTTTTATGGTAGCACGCATTGCAAGCCGCCCTCGTTACGGGGACAATCCCAACAAATGCGTTCGGCCTACCCTGCAGCTACGCCTCATCAACAGCGTATAGACGCATATCACCTTCAGATAGCACGAGCGTAAATCCAGGCGTGTTCTCGTCTATCGTCTCGATGCCATACCAGTCCTCTGGCTTATACCGAATCTCGATGGTTGTCGGATTCTCGCTTGGTTCGCAATCCAGCAGGAGCACGTACTTAATCCCAAGCTCTTTGATGATATCGTGAACCTCTTTGTCCTCTACATAGTCACGCAGACGCAACCGAACAATCTCGCAGGTTTCCTCATCGGCCATTCCGGTAATATTCGCTCGCCGGAAAAATACGTTTGCGTCCTCGACGGCGTAGCAGTTACAGCTGCCGTCTCTGGGGACATTGACAATAAGCGACCCCTTCGGAATCTGCTGCAGAGCCCTCCTTACAAAGAGATCCTCTTCTCTTGTTAGCTTTTTCTCCCAAGAGTAGAAATACTTCATCGTTGAGTGAATCTGCCATAATCCCGGCCTATAAACGAGGTCAAGGAACGAGATCTTGTAAGGCACCAACTCACAAAGCGCAAGAGCTACTACCAGGGCAGCAAAGACTCGCGATCCGAGAACACCCTGAGTCTTATCCTCACGCCCGGAATGATGCGCATACCACGATTCGCAATAGCTTACGATCCACTCAAAGCCGTATGCGGCAATTGGCAGCGCAAACAGGGTTGCCATCGCTCCCGTGCGGTAGTAATCCGTGTACCAAAACCCCGTCAGAAAGCTTTTGAGCGGACCCTCGGTCCCCTTGTCAAGGATGACAAGCAGTAGGGCAAACGCGTAAGCAATCGTTAGCCAAAGGTAACGCCGATTATTAAACGTTCGGATTACCCCCACCAACACTATGGTCGCCAAGACCGGATGGAGCCCCTCTCGCGGCCCAAACTTAAACAGCAGTGCCCTGGCCGTTGCTTTAGGTAGTCCGGCCAGCGCACTCCAGTTGACGACCAGAACGCCCTGCATAAATGAAGATCGATAAACGGCTATCCATACCAACCAAGCCACCACGAAGCAAGAAATCATGCCGGCGATTCGGCGTGGGTCAAGCTGCGCCCTCTCAGAGTCAGAAGGATAAGCGATACAAGAGAGCGTGAACACGACAAACCAAATACCCAGCGTAAACGCACCGTTTGGCTGGGCAAGGGCAACAGAAAGAAGCCCCACAAAAGCTGCAAGGGCAAGTCTCAAGCGATCACGGGTCACCTGCGAGCGATACGCCTCAATCACAAGAACCATCACCAGAGGCACAAAGCTGTACGACACAAGGTTCGGCAGCAATTGCCCCCAGACCAGAAAGCCCCAGGGGAACCCGCTGAAGGCCAGCGAGAAGAGAGCTCCGCAAGCCCTCACGCGCGGCGAATCGCGGAACAGGGTGTTTAAAAGCAAAAACAGTACGGAGGGGAACAAAACAATCAAGAATACCAGGGTGAGCGCATTAGACGCCACGACAGGATCAGCACCAAAGAACGAAGCGATCAACGCGGCCATAACATGCCACCCAGCCGGATAGTACGAGCCGGTTACCCCTTGGTCAAGATACGCGCTTACGTTGAGCGTGCTAAATGTGCCCGTTTGGACAAAGGCACGCACTGCCGAGAGATGCAACGTCGAATCGTCATGATGGCTAAATGCACTTGGCCCATCCAACGCAGTCACGAAGATGAGGAGCGTTACGAACGTGGCAGCCCCGATATACAATCCAAGATGCTTCAGCGCCTCTCGATTGTCCTCGAAAGAGAGAAGCGGCGTCGCGTCTTTATGATCCCCGTAACGTCGGAGAAGCCTCGAAATACACGCAAAGCAAAGACAGATAGCCGTAGCAAGTAGAAAGAGCACGAGCCCCGAAGTGCTTATGCCCGCCTTCTGCAAAACAACGCCGAGCACCACAACGACAAAACACGTAAAGAGAGGGGAAATGATGGTAGACGCAAGCCGATCAATCGAAAGCGCACGCGCAAAGAAGTATCCAGGCACGTAAACCATCACCATGCCGACAATCACAGCCAGCGCCAACGTTGACCACATTCGTGCGTTTACCATCCCTTCATAGCTGTAACCAAAGAACCTGAAAGATGATACACCCAGCCAACAAGTAGAGCTGGCTAAGCGCGACGAGATACAGACAATATCGAGAGACTAAGGCAGTACAGAGCAAAAAGGAGATGATTGAATAACCATCTCCAATCTTTGTGATTACTGCCTCAGCCCTAGCATCTAGCATCAAGCCTAATCAAAGATGACAAAAAGCTGAGCACACGACACCTTGGTCATCGCAGCCAATAAGAATGATCCTCGTAGAAAGCAGCGCCTTACTGCCCCTGGCGCGCGTACTTGGCCTCCGTCGCCTCCTTGGCGGGCCGCCACCAGTCCTCGTTCCCCCGGTACCACTCGATGGTGGCCGCCAGCCCCTCGGCGAAGTCCGTGTGCGCGGGCATCCACCCCAGCTCGCGCCGGAGCTTGGAGGAGTCGATCGCGTAGCGCCTGTCGTGCCCGGGGCGGTCGCGCACCCAGTCGAAGGCGTCCTCCGCCTCCCCCATCGCGCGCAGGACGTCGCGCATCACGGTGATGTTGTCCCTCTCCCCGTCGGCGCCCACGAGGTACGTCTCCCCCGGCACCCCGCGCGTGAGGATGGCCCACACGGCGCTCGAGTGGTCCTCCGTGTGGATCCAGTCGCGGACGTTGCGCCCGTCGCCGTAGAGCTTCGCCCTGATCCCGCACAGCACGTTCGTCACCTGCCTTGGGATGAACTTCTCCACGTGCTGGTAGGGCCCGTAGTTGTTGGAGCAGTTGGAGATGGTGACCGGCACGCCGTAGGTGCGGAACCAGGCGCGGGCGAGCATGTCGCTCGAGGCCTTG
>CADBRX010000101.1 GCA_902797175.1 uncultured Coriobacteriaceae bacterium
ACCCCGTCCGCGTCCTCCGTTGACGTCATCGGTGGCGTCGAGGGCACCAACGAGCCTGCCAAGGACAACGTCTTCCAGATGTGCTTCACCGACCCCAACCAGGGAATCGCCTCTGCGCAGTACATCTCCCAGCAGGGTCTCGGCAGCAAGATCGCCGTCATCTACAACAACGCCGACGCCTACTCCACGGGCATCTACAACAAGTTCATGGAGGAGGCCAAGACGCTCAACCTCGAGGTCGTCTCCGAGACCACCTTCACCGATGACACGGTCGACTTCTCCGTGCAGGTGGGCGACGCCAAGACCAAGGGAGCCGACCTCCTGTTCCTCCCGATGTACTACACGCCCGCCTCGCTCATTCTGGCCGAGGCCAAGAAGCAGTCCTACACTCCCAAGTTCTTTGGCGTCGACGGCATGGACGGCATCCTCACGCTCGAGGGCTTTGACACCTCCCTTGCCGAGGGCGTCATGCTGCTGACCCCCTTCGTCGCCTCTGCGGAGGACGACGCCACCAAGCAGTTCGTGGCTGCGTACAAGGAGGTCTCCGGATCCTCGGAGGATCCCAACCAGTTTGCCGCCGACGCGTATGACTGCATCAAGGCCATCGCCGCCGCCATCGAGGCTGCCGGCCTCACCGCCGACATGTCCGCCCAGGATCTCTGCGAGGCGCTCATCAAGCAGTTTACCGACCCGAGCTTCTCCGTCGAGGGCCTGACGGGCACGGCGTCGTGGTCTGCCACGGGCGAGGTCTCCAAGTCCCCCAAGGGCATGATCATCCAGAACGGCGTCTACGTGTCGATGGACTAGAATCACTTTTGTTCGAACGTCTTGGGAGGCCGTCGCTCCGCCTGCGGCGGCCTCCCTTTTGGTAAGAGAGGGGAGGGCCATGGGGTTTCTGACCAACCTGATCAACGGAATCAGCCTGGGCAGCGTGTACGCCATCATCGCGTTGGGGTACACCATGGTCTACGGCATCGCCAAGATGCTGAACTTTGCTCATGGCGACGTCATCATGGTGGGCGGCTACATCTGCTTCTGCTGCATGCAGTATCTGGGCCTGCCACCTATCGTGGGCATCCTGCTCGCCGTGGTGGGCTGCACCTGCCTCGGCGTCGTCATCGAGCGCTTGGCCTACAAGCCGCTGCGCGAGGCACCGAGCCTCGCCGTGCTCATCACGGCCATCGGCATGAGCTACTTCCTGCAGAACTCGGCATTGCTCATATGGAAGTCCGACCCCAAGGTCTTCCCCAGCGTTGTGAGCCTCCCCAACATCACGCTGTTTGGCGGCCAGCTGGTCGTGAGCCCCATCTCGATCGTCACGGTGCTGGCCTGCGTGGTGGTCATGGTGTGCCTGACGCTCTTCACGCAGCGCACCAAGATGGGCAAGGCCATGCGCGCCTGCTCGGAGGACAAGGCTGCCGCCCAGCTGATGGGCATCGACGTGAATGCGACCATCTCCATGGTCTTCGCCATCGGCTCCGGCCTCGCGGCCATTGCGGGCGTGCTGCTGTGCTCTGCCTATCCCGTGCTCATGCCCACGACGGGCTCGATGCCGGGCATCAAGGCCTTCACGGCGGCCGTGTTCGGCGGCATCGGCTCCATTCCGGGAGCCGCGCTGGGCGGCATCCTGCTGGGCGTCATCGAAATCTTCGCGCGCGCCTACATCGGCACGCAGCTCGCTGACGCGATCGTCTTTGCGGTGCTCATCGTGGTGCTGCTCGTAAGACCGGCGGGACTCCTCGGCAAAGAGATGCACGAGAAGGTGTAGCCATGAACATGCTTAAGAATATGGACAAGACCACACGCTCGCACCTCATCACCTACGCGATGGTCATCGTTGCCTACCTGGTGATGCAGGGGCTCGGTTCCATCGGCGCGCTGTCGAGCTCCATGGCGGGACAGCTGGTTCCCATCACGACCTACATCTGCCTTGCTATCTCGCTCAACCTCGTCGTGGGCATCTCGGGCGAGCTCTCGCTGGGTCACGCGGGCTTCATGAGCGTGGGGGCGTTCACGAGCGTCGTGGCCGTGAGCATGATGCAGGGCGCCGTGGGTTCTCCCGTTGCGCGGTTCTTCCTGGGATGCCTGGTCGCGTGCGCGGCTGCCGCGTGCGCAGGCTTTCTCGTCGGCGTCCCGGTCATGCGCCTGCAGGGCGACTACCTGGCGATCGTCACCCTCGCCTTTGGCGAGATCATCAAGAACCTGCTCAACAACCTGTGGCTCGGCCTCGACTCGAATGGCCTGCACGTGTCCATGAGCAACGCCGCGGCGCTCGGTCTGGGAGAGGGAGGCAAGATCCTCATCAACGGACCGCAGGGAGCCTCGGGCATCGAGCGCATCTCGAGCTTCACGCTCGGCTTCATCCTGGTGATCTTCACGCTCTTCGTGGTGTTCAACCTGGTGAACAGTCGCTCGGGCCGCGCCATCATGGCCGTGCGCGACAACCGCATCGCTGCAGAGAGCGTGGGCATCTCGACCACCAAGTACCGCCTGATGGCGTTCGTGGTCTCTGCGGGACTTGCGGGCATGGCGGGTGCCCTCTATGCCATGAACTTCAATTCCATCGTGCCGAGCAAGTTCGACTTCAACAACTCGATCAACATCCTCGTCTTCGTCGTGCTGGGCGGCATGGGCAACATCCGTGGCGGCATCATATCTGCCACGCTGCTCACGGTGCTTCCCGAAAAGCTGCGCTTCCTGGGCAACTTCCGCATGCTCATCTACGCCGTGGTGTTGATTCTGGTCATGCTGGTGTCCAACAATCGCCAGATCAACAACGCGTTTGACATGCTGAAGGAGAAGCTCCTGAAGCGACGTGGGGACGACGATGACGACGCGCCCACTCAAGCTGCCGAGGGAGGTGCTGCGTAATGGCTCGCGAAGAGGGAACCTACCGTGCCCAGAGCGCTGCCGCCACGGGTCAGGACCGCAAGAGGCCGCAGGCGGAGGAGAGGGGCTCGCGGCTGGTGCCGCTGCCCACCGACTCGCTCATCCCTGAGCGCGATGCCGGCCAGACCATCTTGGAATGTCGCCATCTGGGCATCGACTTTGGTGGCCTGCACGCGGTCGAGGACTTCAACTTCATGGTTGGAAAGACCGAGATCGCGGGGCTCATCGGCCCCAACGGCGCGGGCAAGACCACGGTGTTCAACCTGCTCACCAAGGTGTACCAGCCCACGCGTGGCGCCATCATCCTGGACGGCATCGACACGGCCAACATGACCACGCCGCAGGTCAGCCAGGCGGGCATCGCGCGCACGTTCCAGAACATCCGCCTCTTTGACTCCCTCACGGTCGAGGATAACGTCAAGATTGGCCTGCACAACCAGGTCGACTGTGGCATGTGGAGCGGCATCTTCCGCCTTCCCAAGTATTGGCTTGCCGAAAAGGAGTTCCACGACCGCGCCCTCGAGCTGCTCGACGTGTTCAACATGGCCGACCAGGCAGGTGTGCTGGCGGGCTCGTTGCCCTACGGCGCACAGCGCAGGCTCGAGATCGTGCGCGCGCTTGCCACCTCGCCCAAGCTCCTGCTGCTTGACGAGCCCGCCGCGGGCATGAACCCCTCCGAGACGGCGGAGCTCATGGAGAACATCCGCAAGATCCGCGACGAGTTCCAGATCGCCATCATGCTCATCGAGCATGACATGGACCTCGTGATGGGCATCTGCGAGGGCATCGCCGTGCTCAACTTTGGCAAGATCATCGCCAAGGGCACGCCTTCCGACATTCAGTCAAACCCGCAGGTGATCGAGGCTTACCTCGGCACCCAGGAGGCTGAGGACAATGCCTTGCAAGGCAAGGGCAGGAGGTTCCAATGAGCATGCTCGAGGTCCACGACCTTCATGTCTATTACGGCAGCATCCATGCCGTGAAGGGCGTCTCGTTCAACGTCGAGGCGGGAGAGATCGTCACACTCATTGGCGCTAACGGCGCCGGCAAGTCCACTACGCTCAACACCGTGTCGGGCATCCTGCGCCCGCGCACGGGCACGATCGAGTTCGAGGGCGAGAGCCTCGTGGGTGTCCCGGCACACAAGATGGTGTCGCGCGGCATCGCGCTGTGCCCTGAGGGGCGGCGCGTCTTTGGCAACCTCACGGTGCGCGAGAACCTCGAGATGGGTGCCTTCACCCGTCCTGACGACGAGGCAAGGGAGACGCGCCGCGAGGTCTACGAGCGCTTCCCGCGCCTCAAGGAGCGTCGCAACCAGCTTGCCGCCACGCTTTCCGGCGGTGAGCAGCAGATGCTCGCCATGGGCCGCGCGCTCATGTCCAAGCCTAAGCTCCTCATGCTCGACGAGCCGTCCATGGGCCTCGCACCCATCTTGGTGCAGGAGATCTTCGACATCATCAAGGCGCTCAACGAGGACGGCACGACCGTGCTGCTCGTCGAACAGAACGCAAGCAAGGCGCTTGCCATCGCCGACCGTGGCTACGTGCTCGAGGTCGGCCGCGTGTCAAAGGAAGGCACGGGCAAGGACCTGCTCCACGACGATGACGTGAGGAAAGCCTACCTTGGCGGCTAGGTCTGGTCCTGGCCTCACTCCCGAAAGGAGCTCCGCATGAACATTTGTTGTCTTGACATGGAAGGCGTCGTCGTCCCCGAGATCTGGATTGCGTTTTCGGAGGCGAGCGGCATCCCCGAGCTGCGCCGTACCACACGTGACGAGCCAGACTACGACAAGCTCATGAAGTGGCGCATGGGCATCCTGCGCGAGCACGGCCTTGGGCTGAAGGAGATCCAGGACGTCATCGCCACCATCGACCCGCTTCCTGGCGCGCGCGAGTTCCTTGACGAGCTGCGGTCCATCTCGCAGGTCATCATCATCTCTGACACCTTCGAGCAGTTCGCTAAGCCCCTCATGCAGAAGCTTGGCTGGCCGACGCTCTTCTGCAACACCTTGGAGATTGACGATGACGGCATGGTCGTCGGCGTGCATATGCGCTGCGAGCAGTCGAAGCTCACGACGGTTCGTGGTCTGCAGGCCATGGGCTTCGACACGATCGCAACGGGTGACTCCTACAACGACCTCGCCATGATCCGCGCGAGCAAGGCGGGCTTCCTCTTCCGCTCGACCGAGCAGATCAAGGCGGACAACCCCGACCTGCCCGCATACGAGGAGTTTGACGAGCTTTTGTCAGCCTTCAAGGCCGCGCTGTAGTTCTCTGCCAGCACCTCCGTTGGGTCTCACGCTGCGACACAAAGGGGTGGGACCCTTTTGTGTCGCAGCGTTCCTTCTGACACAAAAGGGAGTATCCCCTTTGTGTCATGAGCAATGACTCATCAGAGGTGGCTTGCGCTTACCCCTCGCTCGCTGGCACACATGGTCCTTACCCAGAGCTCGGGCATGAGGGCGACGGCCGCATCCGAGACCTGCCGTGCCGAAGTGTCCCCATCGCAGATGGCGAGCATGGTGGCTCCAGAGCCAGAGATGAGAAACGTTATGGCGCCTGCCTGCAGGGATGCCTCCTGGAGGCGTTCGTAGTCGGGGATGAGCGGTGCCCGGTACGGTTCGTGGATGCGGTCGTGGCAGCAGGCGCGGATGTCCTTGCCCCTTCCCGAGGCAAGAGCGCTCACCATGGCGAGGCAGCGCCCGACCTGCCACGAGACCGAGCTCATGGGGACCATGGAGGGGAGCGCCATCCGCGCGTCCGAAGTGAGGACGCGGTAGGGGGGAGCCATGCACACAAAGCGCAGGTTGGGGGCCACGGGCCACCGCGTGGTGATGGTGTCCCCTCCCTCTATGTAGGAGCTGACGAGCCCGCCCATGACGGCGGGCGCGACGTTGTCGGGATGGCCTTCGATCGTCGTGGCGAGGGATAGGGTCTTCTGCCGGTCTATGGGACGTCCGGCGAGGGCCTGCGCGGCAACGATGCCCGCCACGACGCAGGTGGAGCTCGATCCCAGGCCACCGGAGGCGGGGATGGGGGAGTCCTCGTGTATGTGCAGGGGCTGGCTCGCGAGGCCAAGCTCCTGGCAGGCCATGAGGTACGACCTCCAGACGAGGTTGTCAGGGGTGTTGAAGCTCTCGTCGCAGCCGCTTACGAGGAGCCGCTCCGAGGGCTCAAAGGTAAACGTCGCGTCGAGGTCGAGGGCAAGCCCCAAAACGTCAAATCCAACCCCGAGGTTTGCCGATGTGGCGGGCACGCGGACGATGACGCGTGTTGTCGACGGCTCGCCGATCACGCAAACACCCGGGCGCAAGACGCCTCGACAAACCCGGCCATCTCGGCCTGGTCGCAGACGCTCGTGTGCAGCTCCGGTGCGTCTCGCAGGGACGAGAGCTGCGTCGGGGCGCCGATTCCGGTCAGTTCCTCGAGCCTGTCCATGCAGGCAAAGCCGTCAAGGCCAGAGACGTCATGTCCGAGCGCCGCGAGCACGTCTGCCGAGAACTTGTACGGGTTTGCCGTCGAAAGGCAGACCCTCTGGCGGCCAGTGCGCTCGGTCCTGTCCAGCACGCACTTGCCCACCGCCGTGTGCGGGTCGATGAGCACGTGCTCGCGCTCCCAGGTGGTGCGGATGGCGTCGCGCGTGTCGTCATCGGTGGCAAAGCCGCACGAGAAGGTCGCGCGCATGCGCTCCATGATGTCGGCGGGCAGCGTATAGACGCCTGTGCTCGAAAGGTCGGACATCCAAGCGCTGACGCGCTCGCAGTCCCCGTCGGTGAGGTAGTACAGCAGGCGCTCTAGGTTGGAGGACACAAGGATGTCCATGGAGGGGGAGATGGTCTTCACGAAGTCGCGGCGCCGGTCGTAGGTGCCCGTCTCGATGAAGTCCGTGAGCACCTTGTTGGTGTTTGAGGCAACGATGAGCTGGCCCACGGGAAGGCCGAGGCACTTTGCGTAGTAGCCTGCCAGCACGTCGCCAAAGTTGCCCGTCGGCACGCAGTAGTCCACGGCGTCTCCGCAGGCTATGGTGCCGGACTTCACGAGCTGCGCGTAGGCGTCAAAGTAGTAGGTGACCTGAGGGACCAGGCGACCGACGTTGATGGAGTTGGCGGAGCTGAGCACGATGTCGCGCTCGGCAAGGCGCTCCGCGAGCTCCCTGTCGGCAAAGATGCGCTTTACCTGCGTCTGCGCGTCGTCAAAGGTGCCGCGGATGCCGGCGACGGCAACGTTGGAGCCCCTCTGGGTGACCATCTGCAGGCGCTGCACGTCAGAGACCTTCCCGTCGGGGTAGAAGACGGTAACGCCCGTTCCGCTGACATCGGCAAAGCCGTCGAGCGCCGCCTTGCCGGTGTCTCCCGACGTGGCGGTGACTATCATCACGCCGCCCGAGGCGTTGGCGCCACCTCGAGCCGCGGACATGAGACGCGGCAGCATCTGGAGCGCGACGTCCTTGAAGGCGCAGGTCGGCCCGTGCCACAGCTCGAGGAGCCAGTCGGCACCCACCGCGGACAATGGCGTGACCGCCTGCGTGTCAAAGTTGTCGGCGTAGGCGCCGTCAACGCATGAGGAGATTTCGTCTGCCGTGTAGTCGGGAAGAAGCGTGCCCAGGACGTCACGGGCGATTCCGTGATAGGTCTTCTTGACGACCGAGGCAAGGTCGAGGGCCTCGTCGCCAAGCTGATCGCTCACGAAAAGACCACCATCGGGGGCGATGCCGGTCAGGATTGCTTGCTTGCTTGTTACGGAATCGTCAGCCGAGCGCGTGCTGTGATAGAACGTTTTCACCGTGGTGCTCCTTGCGTCCTCG
>CADBRX010000102.1 GCA_902797175.1 uncultured Coriobacteriaceae bacterium
CGATGCCACGTTGGCAAGCATGCGCGTGATGGCGTCCTTGTACGGCGACGCCTCCTCGGCGCGGTCCAGCGCCTTGCGGATGCGCGCAGTGGAAATCATCTCCATGGTGCGCGTCACCTGCATGGTGCTCTTGATGGACGACATGCGCCTCGATATGTCGCGAAGGTTTGCCATGTGACCTTACGCCTTCCCCTGCGAGTAATCGTCTGCCGAGACGGTGTCTTCTGCCGCTTCCTCGACGTTCATCTGGGCCCTGTTGGGATACGTCTTGAGGAAGCCCTCCTTGAAGGTCGCAATGGCCTCCTTGAGCTGGGCAGACTCGGTATCACCCAGGTTGCCCTTACGGATCTCGGCACGAAGGCTCGAATAGCCCTGCTGCATGTAGTCGGCAAGCTCGTCTCGGAACGTGATGACGTTCTCCATGTCGATGTCGTCAAGGAAGTCCTCCTTGGCGGCAAAGATGGCGATGACCTGGTCGGCCACGTCGAGAGCCGCATAGCGCTTCTGCTTGAGCATCTCCATCATGTGGGCGCCGTGGTTAAGCTGGTACTGCGTGGTCTCGTCGAGGTCAGAGCCAAACTGCGAGAAGGCCTGCTTCTCGCGGTAGCTCGCGAGGTCGAGCCTCAGGGTGCCCGCAACCTTCTTCATGGACTTCACCTGCGCGGAACCACCGACGCGCGACACCGAGATGCCCACGTCGACAGCCGGGCGCTGGCCCTGAAAGAAGAGGTTAGACTGCAGGTAGATCTGGCCGTCGGTGATCGAAATCACGTTGGTCGGAATGTAGGCGGAGACGTCGCCCTCCTGCGTCTCGATGATGGGCAGCGCCGTGAGCGAGCCGCCGCCGTTGGCGTCGGAAAGCTTGCAGGCGCGCTCAAGAAGGCGCGAATGCAGGTAGAAGATGTCGCCCGGGTAGGCCTCGCGTCCAGGCGGACGGTGCAGCGTCAGCGACATCTGGCGATACGCGACCGCCTGCTTGGAGAGGTCATCGTACACCACGAGCACGTGGCCGCCAGGATGCGTCGCATCCGCGGGATTGCCGTCCTTGTCGTTGTACATGAAGTACTCGCCGATTGCGGCGCCCGCCATCGGGGCGATGTACTGAAGCGGCGCGGAGTCTGCGGCGGTTGCCGAGACGATGATCGTCTTGTCGAGGACGCGATGGTCGGCCAGCGTCTGGCGGATGGCCGCAACCGTGGATGCCTTCTGGCCGATGGCCACGTAGATGCAGACCATGTCGGATTCGCGCTGGTTGATGATAGCGTCGATGGCGATGGCCGTCTTGCCCGTCTTGCGGTCGCCGATGATGAGCTCGCGCTGGCCGCGTCCGATGGGAACC
Organism: uncultured Coriobacteriaceae bacterium; assembly: GCA_902797175.1. GTDB lineage: Bacteria > Actinomycetota > Coriobacteriia > Coriobacteriales > Atopobiaceae > UBA1367. The sequence goes on from CADBRX010000102.1 coordinate 1,340, forward strand.
ATGGCGTCGATGGCCATGAGGCCGGTCTGGACGGGCTCGCACACGGGCTGGCGCTCCATGATGCCAGGTGCCTTGAACTCGATGGGACGACGATGGGTGGTCACGATGGGGCCGAGGCCGTCGATGGGCTGACCCAGCGGGTTGACCACGCGTCCAAGCATGGCGTGGCCCACGGGGATGTCCATGACGCGGCCGGTCGAGCGGCACTCGTCGCCCTCCTTGATGGAGGAGACGTCGCCGAACAGGACCGCGCCGACCTCGTTCTCCTCGAGGTTCTGGGCCAGGCCATAGACGCTCTTGCCCGATGCGGAGCTCGTAAAGCGCAGGAGCTCGCCGGCCATGGCGGTCTTGAGGCCCGCCACATGGGCGATGCCGTCGCCCACCTCGAGGACAAACGAAGACTCGCGGCGGTCGACCGTGGGCGTGATGCCCTCGAGCTTGCCACGCAGGACACCCATGATGCTGTCGGCGTCGATCTGCATTATGTGCTCGGTGCTCACGCTGGTTTCAGCCTGCTCTGCCATTAGTCCTCACCTCCCATGAACGCGTTGGAGAGGGTGCGGCGCACGGTGGCAAGCTGCGTCTTGACCGAGGCGTCGTAGCGCTGGCCGCGCGCCTCGATGATGATTCCGCCGATGATGCTCGGCTCGACGCGCTCCACAAGGTAGACGTCGCTATTGAACAGCTGCTTGCTCTTGTCGATGGTTGCCTGGCGCAGGTGGTTGTCCATGGGGACGGCGGTGGTCGCCGTGACCAGGACCGTCGAGTCGTCGGCGTCGACGAGCTCTGCGAGACGCGCCTGGACCTCCTTCACGAGGTCGGTGTCGCGCTCGCGCCTCAGCGTCGCGATGGCCTCCATCACCTCGGGGGTGAACTTTGCCGCATGGCGCCACTGCACGAGGTCAGCCCCCGCGCGGCCAGAGGACACGCCCGCGTCAAAGAGCATGCGAGCGTACTGCTCGACCTTCTCGCGACCCTTAATCATTGCCATTGGTGCTTCCCACTTCTGCGAGGTAGCGCTCGGCCAGCTTGCGGTGCTGGTCGTCGGTGAGGTCGTCGCCCACGATCTTGCTCGCGATCTCGACGGACAGGTCGACGACCGAGCCCGAGAGCTGCACGAGAGCCTTCTTGCGTTCGGATTCGACTGCGTCGCGTGCCTTGGCGATAGTTGCTGCAGCATCCTTCTGGGCCTTGGCCAGGATGCGGGCACGCTCCTCCTCGGCCTCGCGCTTTGCGGCGGCCACGATCTCGGCGGCCTCGCGCTCTGCCTCGGCCAGACGCTCCTCGTAGGCCTTGGCATCGGTCTGGGCCTGAGTCTTTGCCTGCTCGGCAGCGTCAAGGTCGCCCTGGATCTTGGCCTCGCGGTCCTCCATCATCTTGAGAATCGTGGGCCAAGCAAACTTGGACAGAATCACAAAGATGATGATGAATGCGACGCACGCGGGAATGAACTCAGCCATGTTCGGCATGAGCAGCTTGATGCCGGTGTTTTCCTCCTCAGCCAAGGCAGCGACTGGCGTGCCTGCCATGAGGAGAGTCGCACCCCCGAGGGCGTGCAGCATGCGTGATTGGGTGTGTGTCATTGCTTCTCCCCTACCTGTGTATGCCTGCTTCGCGACGCCATCTACATGATGGAGACGACGAAGCCGATCAGGCAGAGAGCCTCGATGAAGGCCGAGGCCAGAATAAAGAGCGTGAACAGACGGCCTTC
>CADBRX010000103.1 GCA_902797175.1 uncultured Coriobacteriaceae bacterium
ACGGATTTGAACCGCCGACCTTGTGCTTGTAAGGCACCTGCGCTAGCCACTGCGCCAATCGCCCGTGCAATATGGAAGTGTATCACAGGTGGGAGCCACGTCGTACAATGGGTGGGCAAACCAACATAGGGAGGGAACATGACAGACAGTGTCCGCAGCTATGGTCGCGGTGCAGACCAGATGCGCCCCGTCACGCTGACGCGCGCCATCATGAAGAACGCAACCGGCTCGTGCCTGGCGGAGTTTGGCGACACGCGCGTGCTCTGCACGGCAACCATCGAGGAGGGCGTCCCTGCCTGGCGAAAGGGCCAGCGTGCCGGGTGGGTCACGGCCGAATACGCCATGCTCCCCGCCTCGACCGGCCGTCGCACCCCACGCGAGCAGCGCGGACGCAAGGGCCGCTCCATGGAGATAGAGCGACTCATCGGACGTAGCCTGCGCACGGTGGTTGACCTCTACAAGCTGGGCGAGGTGACTGTGACCTGCGACTGCGACGTCATCCAGGCCGATGGCGGCACGCGCACGGCGAGCGTGACGGGAGCCTGGGTGGCCCTGTACGACGCGCTGGCGGCGTGGGTCGCCGAGGGCAAGCTCAAGAAGCTGCCGCTCACCGGCCAGGTGGCAGCCGTGTCCATGGGCATGGTCGACGGGCAGCTTCTGCTCGACCTTGACTACCCCGAGGACAGCCATGCGCAGGTCGACATGAACCTGGTGGGCACGGCAGACGGCCGCATCGTGGAGGTCCAGGGGACGGGTGAGAAGGTCGCCTTCGACCGCGCCCAGATGGATGCCCTGCTCGACATGGGCCAAGCCGGCATCGCACAGCTCATCAAAAAGCAGCAAGAGGTCACAGGCTACGGCGCATAGCGCCTACAGAAAGGAACGGACATGATCGACATCTCTACGCTCGACCCTGCGGCAACCATCGTGGTGGCCACGGGCAACGCACACAAGCTCACCGAGATCGAGGCCATCCTGGGTGCCACGCCTGCGCTTGGTGGCATGCGCTTTGTGGCTCTCGGCGAGCTGGGCGACTTTCCCGACCCTGTCGAGGATGGTAGCGACTTTTTTGAGAACGCCCTCATCAAGGCACGTGCCGCGCTCGACGAGACAGGCCTGGCCATTGCCGTGGCCGACGATTCGGGCCTGTGCGTGGACGCCCTGGGCGGAGCCCCCGGCATCATGAGCGCACGCTGGGCCGGCGAGCACGGCAACGACGACGCCAACAACGACAAGATGCTTGCCGAGATGGAGGGCGTGCCCGACGACCAGCGCACCGCCCGCTTCCATTCGACGGTGGTGCTCGTCACGCGCGACGACGCCGGAGAAGAGGTCCTGCGCGGCGACGGAGACGTGGAGGGCACCATCGCCCACGACCGTCGCGGGACTAACGGCTTTGGCTACGATCCCCTCTTCGAGTTGGCCGAACTGCCCGGACGTCGCATGGCCGAGCTCGAGCCCGAAGAGAAGAACGCCATCAGCCACCGCTTCCACGCGCTGCAGGACCTCTCGACCAAGCTCTAGCCACATGCTAGCCGCACAAAGGGGTCCCACCCTTTCGTGCTGTACCGCACGAAAGGGTGGGACCCCTTTGTGCAGTTGTCGTGGTTAGAGCGTCAGCACCGTCGCCTCGTGGCTGTAGTGGTTCAAGATCTCGTGCCCGCCTTCGGTGACCAGGCACAGATCCTCGATGCGCACGCCAATCTCTCCCTCAAGGTAGATGCCCGGCTCGATCGAGAAGATCTGCCCGGGACGCACCGGCTCGTGGTGGGCGCCTGAGACGTCGCCTGGCTCGTGGACCTCAAGACCGATCTGATGCCCGAGCCGGTGGGTGAAGTAAGGACCGTAGCCCGCATCGGTGATCAGGTCGCGGGCCGCGGCGTCAATCGCGGCAAACTCAACGCCCGGCGCAACAAGCGCCGCCGCAGCCTCGTTGGCGCGGCGCACGGTCTCATACACCTCGAGCTGCCGGTCGGTGGGCTCGGCCGTAAAGAAGGTGCGCGTCATGTCGGAGCAGTACCCCTGCCAGAGGCATCCCACGTCAAAGAGGACCATCTGGCCGGGAACGAAGGGCGTGTCGTCCGGCTCGTGGTGCGGGTCGGCCGCGTTGGCGCCAAAGCTCACGATGGGTTCAAAGGAGTAGCCCTCCGACCCCAGCGCGCGGTACGCGCCCAGCAGCCCCTCGGCGATCGCCTGCTCGGTGACGCCCTCACGTACCTGCGCCGCGAGCCACCCCATGGCCTCGTCGTTCAGTCGGCTTGCCTCGCGCATGAGCGCCTGCTCCTCGGCGTCCTTGGCGGAGCGTGCGGCATCGACCGCACCGGACGCCACCTCAAAGCCCGTCGCGGCACCCAGATCCATCAGCGGAAGCAGCCAGCGGGCGGGCAGGTTCTTGTCCACGCCAAGCGCTGAGCCCTTCTCGCAGGTGCCGGCCACCAAAGGCAGCGGGTCGTCGGTGTCCGAGAAGGTCACCACGCGGTCCGCAAAGCCCTCCGCGTTGGGAAAGAGCAGGTTGCAAAAGAGCGTCGTGCCTGCGGGGGAGAGGTGCAGGGCAAAGAAGCGCTCGTGCGGGAAGGTGTAGTAACCGGTCAAGTATTTGATGGAAACCGGGTCGCAGATGAGCGCCTGCGAAAGCCCAATGCTTTCCAGGTTGCCCATGACGCGGTCGATGCGCTCTTTGTTCATGTCTGCCTTTCGTGAATCCGAAAATCCTAAGGTAAAATCATATGCTTGCAATAAGTCTGCGCATGCAGCATATCGGAGGAGTAGATGGATACCGAGATTCCGTCCGTCAATAGGGTAGACGATATTCGTGACGAGCTGGTCGCACTTCAGGGCCAGCGCATAAAAGTTCGTGCCAACATGGGCCGCTCGCGCATCGTGGAGCGCACGGGCACGCTGGTGGGCGCGCACCCGTCGCTGTTTGTCGTCGAGGTCGAGGAGCGTCGCGGCCGCCGCGCGCGCCAGTCATATCAATACGTCGACGTGCTGACCAATACGGTCGAGCTCTACGACATCGATTCGGGTGAGCGCATTCTGGACTACACGCCCGAAGAGCCGCTGCAGTAACAAGCACGGAGGTGGGACGTGGCACGCATCATCTCACTTGCTGCCCACGCTAAGGTGAACCTCCACCTGGGCATCTACGAGGGTCGGGACGAGCGCGGATATCATCGCGCCGACTCGATCATGATTGCCGTCGACCTGCACGACAGGGTCACCGTCACAAGCAGCGAAGAGTACCCCATCGTGGTCAACACCACGCCTGAGCTGGACGTGCCGGAACGCCGCACACTTGTCGCGCGGTCCGCCCGCGCCCTTGCAGCGGCCTTTGGTATCAACACAGGCGCCCAGATCGACGTCGTGCGTCACATCCCCGACAAGAGCGGCCTGGGCAGCGCGTCGACGGACGCCGCCACCACCATCCGCGCGCTCTGCATGCTGTGGTGCATCGACGAGAAGGACCCGCGCGTCGTGGAGGTGGCTCGCCGTGCGGGTGCCGACATGGCGTTCTTCCTCAACCCGGTTCCCTCGCTGCTCGTGGGCGTGGGCGACCAGCTCAAAGAGACTTTCCCGCCGCTTCCCGACGTGCCCATCGTCTTGGTGCGGCCGGTCGGAGGCGTTTCCACGCCCGAGGCGTACGCCGAGTTTGACCGCGAGCCCAGTGCCCCGGCTAGCCCCACTGACATGTGCAGGGCGTTGCGTGCGGGCGACATAGAAGCCGTGGCCAAGAACCTCTTCAACAACCTCGAGCCGCCGGCCTGCCGCCTCGAGCCCGAGGAGCGGGCGGTCGTGGAGTGGCTGCGTGCGCAGGGAGGCGTGCGTGCGGCGCAGGTTACCGGATCTGGTAGCTGCACGTTTGGCATCTGCGAAAGCCACGAGGTGGCTCGGTGCGTTGCCGACGCGGCGCTCGGGCACGGCTGGTGGGCCTGCGCCACAAAGACAATCTAATCTCTCCCAACTTCCATAAAGGGTCCCACCCCTTTATGGAAGTTCACTTCCAAAAGGGGTGGGACCCTTTATGGAAGTGGCTAGGCAAAGATGAGGGCTGCGGCCTGCGAGGCCGTATCCTCCTGCTCCTCCTGTGGGGGATCGTCGGGAGGCATAAGTAGGCCTGCGCTACAGCCAACACAACCCTTGAGCATGCCAAAGGCAATTGAGCCAGCCACGAGCAGCGCCACGGCCAGAGCCCGCAAGATCTTGAGAATGCGCCGCCAGCGGTTGGACTCGCTGTCGTCCTCGTCATCCTCTGCGGGCTCGATGTCGTCGGCGTAGGGGTTGTAGACCTCCACGATGGGTGTGGGCTCGGGCAGGGTTATGAGGTCTGCGCGCGGCGGCTCGGTGAGCGCCGCGGTGAGCGAGGTGGCAAGCACGGCGGACGCGGCGACGCGTCCCGCCACCTTGGCGATGTGCTCGGGGTCAAGCGAGGACGCCCCGGTGTCGGGAACGTCTTCCAGCGCCGCTTGGCTGTCTGAGTTCTGTAGCTCTCTGCTGTCCATGCGCACATTGTACCCAAATTCCGAAAGCCCCATTACCTGCGGCTCATTTGAGTGGGCTTCGGAGCAAGATGGGCGTCCAGAATCCGTTTTTCCCGCTCTCACCTGTGGTTTGTTCCGCGAACGGCATAACTGGTTAAACACTATATCTTGCGTCTTGAATCTGAAACATGCACAAGTTATTGTGTTTCATGCACCTTCCAACCCAACTAGACCATTTTGCGGCCGAAAGGCCCAGGAGGAACGCATGTCACCGTTTGCCTATCCCACGTCAATCATCAAGCGAGACGGCTCGCTTACCAGCTTTGACCAGTCAAAGATCACCGCCGCCATCGAGAAGGCCGGCGAGGCCACCGGAGAGTTCGGCCCCGACGAGGCCATCATCCTCTCCGGTCAGGTGTGCAAGGTCATCGCGCACCGCTTTAGCGGCGCTGCCCCCACGGTCGAGGAGATCCAGGACATCGTCGAACAGACGCTCATCACGGCAAACCACTTCGAGACCGCACGCGCCTACATCGTCTACCGCGAGAAGCGCAGCCAGACGCGCCGTGACCGTGAGACCTACATCGATGTCACCAGCTCTGTGAACGAGTACCTCTCTCGCGCGGACTGGCGCGTCAACGCCAATGCCAACCAGGGCTACAGCCTGGGCGGCCTCATCCTCAACGTGTCGGGCAAGGTCATCGCCAACTACTGGCTGTCCCACGTGTATCCGCCCGCGGTGGGCGAGGCGCATCGTTCGGGCGCCGTGCACATCCACGACCTCGACATGCTGAGCGGCTACTGCGCCGGCTGGAGCCTCCGCACCCTGCTCAACGAGGGCTTCAACGGCGTGGCCAACAAGGTCGAGTCCGCGCCTCCCAAGCACCTGGGCGTCGCCATGGGTCAGATGGTCAACTTCCTGGGGACCCTCCAGAACGAGTGGGCCGGCGCACAGGCCTTCAGCTCCACCGACACCTACCTCGCGCCGTTCGTGCGCGTCGACCACCTCTCCTACGAGGAGGTCAAGCAGGAGATGCAGGGCTTCGTCTACAACATGAACGTCCCCAGCCGCTGGGGCACGCAGACGCCCTTCTCCAACCTCACC
>CADBRX010000104.1 GCA_902797175.1 uncultured Coriobacteriaceae bacterium
CATCCCGCAGAGCCTGCTGCTGCCGGGCTTTGAGGGCGAGCTGGTGAAGGTTCCCATACGGGCGAGGGGGCTTGTGGTGACCAAGTCGCTTGCGTGGCGCGCCGACAACGACAACCCGCTGGTACCGCTGTTTCTCGAGATGAGGAAGCGATGAGGCGGGGCAGATGCGGGTAGGATTCTATGCTAACGGGCGAGCCGGACGCAAATTCCCACCGCCGCGCCCATGGCGAGCACCCCAAAACCTATGTGGGCGATAGGTCGTTTCCGCCCCGGGGTAGGGTCGAAACAGTTTGCCCCGCGGGGTACGTGAATTTGACCCCGCATGCCCTACCTGCGCAAACGTCTCACGTGCCCTGCATCACCAAGACATGTGATGTGGGCCTCTGCCGTTCAGGCTCTCTCGGCGTCACCTTCCGTTGCCCCTCTGCCTGTTGTAGCCGCTGTCGTAGGCGTCGTACGCCTCGATCATGTCGCGCTCGAGGTCGTCGATGGACAGGTAGCCGCTGCTCGCCATGGAGATGGTCCTCACCGTGAAGCGGTCGCCGTACTTGTAGTCGGCGTAGACGTCGCCGTTGCCATGGCCCGTGAGGTGCTGACGCACGCGCTGCATGACGCGCACGGACTGGCCTACGTAGTACATGCCCTTGGTCTCGTTGTGCAGAATGTAGACCCCGGTGAACTCGGGGGCGTCGGCCAGGGAGAGGAACTCCTCGGCCGTGAGCTCGGCCTGGTCCGAGGCGAGCATCCTGGCCCTCTCACGATCTGCTTCGGCGCGCTCTTGCTCGGCCCGAAGCTCATTCTTCCGTTTTCTGTCCAAGACAAAAGAGTAGAAAACAAAGGCAATACCAAAAAGAATCAGCACGAGCCCCATATACGGATGGAAGGAGGAGTTAGTACTGACATCAATCCCTTGCATACGATTGGAATGGGCAAACCTTACCGCCCAAACAGAGAAGATGGTACCGGCGAATATGGCAAAGATTCCATACGTCATAAGACACACTATGAGGTAGTTACTGTTCTTGTTGCTGTTCCTCTTCATACTTGCGATCCCGTCGCGCCGCGTGAGCCTTTTGCTGTCATAACAATAGCACCAGCCAGACCCCCGCCGCCGCGCCCATGGCGAGCACCCCACGAGCCATGCGGCGGCGTCGCGCCCAGGGGCATGGCCTGGGCGCCGCCCCGACAGGGGCATCTCCACGATAACTGCACTTCGGGAGGGGTGTCTGGCCCCTCCCTCGCGCCTGTGAATGGACAGCGTCCCTACGCGCCCAGCGCCCTCATCCTCCCCTCGTGCATGCGGTATCCCACGGCCCCGCACCACTCGGCGAGGAAGCGTCGCTGCGACGTGGTGATGTCCCTGTTGTGGCTCTGGAACGCCTGCCGCACCTTGCCGTCGCGCACCTCGACGGTCACGAGGGGCCTGTCGGGGTCGCTGGAGTGACGCATCAGCCAGAGGTCTGTCTGGCCGTCGGCGTACCTGTCGATGAAGGACGCGACGCAGTTGTGCTGCGCGTTGGCCTCCTCGACTATCTCCGCGACGCTCCCTGCGGGGCGGATGAGGTAGCCATGGGCCTCCCACGAGCCGCCGCCCAGCTCCAAGGCTCGGCGGGCTATGGCCTCGTCGCTCGCTTGATGTCTGCGCATCTCGCGCTCGCGCTCGAGGTCGGCGAGCAGCGCCGCGGGGTCTGACGGGTACCTGTCTTCCACGCCGCCCCTGACCCTCTGCTGCATCTCGAGGCAGTCGGCCCACAGCTGCACGTTGTGGGAGCGGGTTCGGCGCGGTGGAGCGGGCATGTCGAGCAGCGAGAGCGCGTAGGCGCATGCGCGGCGCGGCACGAACGCGATGCCACGCCACTCCATGGAGCGCAGGGCGCATGCGAGCCTCGGAAGGAAGTCGGCGGTGCCTCTCCTCGGGTGCTCGGCGCTCCTGTCGAGGTAACCGTTCAGAAGGTCGCGTGTCACGTCGCGCCCCATGGACTCCACGAACTGCGAGACGTAGAGCCTGTCTCGGAAGCACTCGGCCGCGGCCTCGTCTCGCCCCTCGCCGTAGAAGGACGTGAGCCTCAGCGCGGCGCTCAGCGCCTCGCGGCAGTGGGCGTGGCCCATGGTCGGCTCGATAAGCCGCCACACGAGGCTCACGTGTTCCCACGTGCCGCCGAGGTTCCACCTCGCGTTGGCTCCCATGCGGGATGCTGCCCACGCCTCCACGCGCACCATGTCGCGCTTGCACATCTCGCGGAAGTCGCCGCTGTTGAGGAGCGCCACCACGGCGGCGCGCCCCTTGGCGTCGTAGTCCTGCAGCGGCTGGCGGCTCCATGGCGGGGTGAGGGCGTCCCCCGTTGCGCCCTTGCAGAACGTTCCGAGCCTCGCGGTGGTGAGCGCGTGGCGGCTTCCCGTGCGCTCGTCGGTGACGTAGTACTGCCCCTGCGTCACGAGCAGCACGAGCATCTGGCTCCTGCTCCCGCACCTGCGGCGGAACGCGCAGTCGGCGCCGTCCACGAGCACGCGCTCGAACTCGGGCGCGGCCTGCTCGCGCTTGGCCTTGGGCGTGTCGCGCTCGATGTCCCCGTGGACTATGAGGCTCCGCACGTCCACCTTCTCTTCGATGCCGAGGTTCAGAGTGAG
>CADBRX010000105.1 GCA_902797175.1 uncultured Coriobacteriaceae bacterium
GCGCGGGCAGGACCTTTCCGAGGACGGCATGCGCGTGCTGGGCATTGCGCGCAAGGACGAGCCGGCGGGCGTCGGACAGCTGACGGTGGATGATGAGAGCGAGATGACGCTCATTGGCTACCTGGCCTTCCTTGACCCGCCAAAGGAGGATGCGGGCGCAGCCATCAAGGCGCTCGCCTCTCACGGCGTTGCGACCAAGGTCTTGACGGGCGATTCGGCCCGCGTGACGGCTCATGTCTGCGACGAGCTGGGGCTTGATGTGACGGGCGCCCTTGACGGGGCTCGCGTGGAGCAGCTGAGTGACGAGGCGCTCCGCAAGGCGGTCGAGACCACGACGGTCTTTGCCAAGCTCTCGCCCGACCAGAAAGCGCGCGTGGTGAGCGCCCTGCAGGCAAACGGGCACGTGGTGGGCTTCATGGGCGACGGCGTCAACGATGCGGCAGCCATGCGCGTAGCCGACTGCGGCGTCTCGGTGGATACGGGTGCCGACGTCGCCAAGGAGGCAGCGGACATCATCTTGCTGGAGAAGGACCTCATGGTGCTCGAGCGCGGCGTCGAGACGGGCCGTCGCACCTTTGCGAACATGAACAAGTACGTGAAGATGACGGCAAGCTCCAACTTTGGCAACGTGTTCAGCGTGCTGGTGGCAAGTGCGTTTTTGCCCTTCCTTCCCATGAGCGCGGTCCAGCTGCTGTTCCTCAACTTTGTCTATGACCTTACCTGCACGGCCATGCCGTGGGACAACGTGGATGACGACGCCCTGCGTGAGCCGCGCAACTGGGACTCCGGCTCCATCTCGTCGTTCATGCGCTGGATGGGCCCCATCAGCTCCGTCTTTGACATCGTGACCTTTGCGCTTCTGTTCCTGGTGGTCTGCCCGGCGGTGTGTGGCGGCCCCTGGGCCACCCTGGGCACTGCCGCCCAGGCGCGCTTTGTGGGCACCTTCCAGGCGGGCTGGCTCTTGGAAAGCATGATGACCCAGGTGCTTGCCGTGCACCTGCTGCGCACGGAGCATGTGCCCTTCCTTGAGAGCCGCGCTGCGTGGCAGATCAGCCTCTTGGGCGTGTTGGGCATCATCGTTGCCGCCTTCATGTGCCTGACGCCTGCGGGCCATGTGATCGACCTTGCCGTGCTTCCCGTGCCCGTGGTGGGAATCATCGTGCTTGTGGCTGCGGCATATGCGGCCAGCGTGCTCATTGTCCGGCGTGCGTATGTGGCGCGGCACGGGAGCTTGCTGTAAGAGTCTTCGATACGCAGGGGTCCCACCCTTTCGTGTTGCAATGCGAAAGGGTGGGACCCCTGCGTATCGAACGGCGTGTGGTGGGGCATCATATCGGTATGCACATCGATGTTGAGGAGGATCAGATGGCATCCGATACCCATGACGTTTCCCGTGACCAGTTCATGCTCTCCGGTAGCTTGGCAAACCAGGGATATGACTGGTGGTGGCACTCGTTTACCGCCCGCCATGCGCAAACGGGCGAGGAGCGCGCCTTCTTTGTCGAGTTCTTTACCTGCAACCCTGCCCTTGGCGGGTCAGAACCCCTCTTTGGCTTGGCTCCCGACGGCACGCGTGACGGCCGCAAGCCGTCATACCTCATGGTGAAGGTGGGCACTTGGGGCAAGGGTGCCAAGCAGCTCCATCGCTTCTTTGCCTGGGATCAGGTTGACCTTGGGAGGGGTGTGCCGTTCTGGGTTGCCGCAGACGACTGCATCTGCTGCGAGACGGACCTGGTCGGCAGGGTCCGCGTGACGCCGGAGGATGCCGCAGCTCACCCCGAATGGATGAGCGATGCTGGCGACATGGCCTTTGACCTGCATGTGGACAAGCAAATAGCCTTCAATGTGGGCTATGGCGCGAGCGAGCCCATCCGTGCGACCGACGCGTTCCAGATGTTTTGGCACGCCGAGGGCGTCAAGACGGCCTACGAGGGCGAGGTCTTTCTTGACGGGGAGCGCTACGTGGTGGATCCTGCGACCTGCTTTGGCTATTCCGACAAGAACTGGGGCAGCGACTTCACGACCCCGTGGGTGTGGTTGGCGAGTTCGGACATCACAAGCCGCTTGAGTGGCAAGCGTCTGGAAGGGAGCGCTCTCGAGATTGGCGGGGGAAGGCCAAAGATCGGGCACCTTGCGCTTGACCGCAAGCTCTTGGGGGAGTTGGTCTATGAGGGAGAGCCCTACGAGTTCAACTTCTCCAAGCTCTGGACGGGAAGCCAGACGCACTTTGCCTGCCGTGAGGAGGCCGATCGTGTGGTGTGGCATGTCGAGCAGGAGACCTTTACTGCCCGGCTGATCACCGACATCGAATGCCCCAAGGATGAGATGCTGCTCATTCGCTACGAGGCGCCAGACGGGCAGGCGCGGCATACACGCCTTTGGAATGGCGGGACGGGAAGCGGCCGCGTGCAGCTGTTTGAGCGCGACGGCTTTGAGTGGCATCTGGTGGACGACCTCGACGTGGCGCACGTGGGCTGCGAGTATGGCGAATACGATGCCACACGGCCATATGCGTAGGTTGCCATATTAGGACAAGTCTTTATTCGGCTCGCAGTGGGCTGCCATGGTGGTGCTAGTATCTTTCCAGCCACACCAAGCACGAGAGAGGAACGTGGCATGGTTTACAACAACATTCTTGAGGCGGTGGGCCACACGCCGCTCGTTCGCCTCAACCACATCCCCGGGCCGGATTGTGCCCGCATTCTGGTGAAGTTCGAGGCGACCAATGTGGGCGGCTCCATTAAGACCCGCACGGCACTGCAGATGGTGCGTGCTGCCGAGGAGCGTGGCGAGCTGCGCCCAGACTCCATCATTGTGGAGCCCACGAGCGGAAACCAGGGCATCGGCCTTGCGCTCGTCGCGGCCGTGCTGGGCTACCAGGCAAAGATCATCATGCCGGACTCGGTCTCGATCGAGCGGCGCAGGCTGGTCGTGCACTATGGTGCCCAGGTCATCCTGGAGCACGATGACGGTGACATTGGCGAATGCGTCGACCGCTGCATCAAGCGTGCGCTGCAGATGGCTGAGGAGGACCCGCGCGTCTATGTGCCCCAGCAGTTTGAGAACGTGGACAACCTCTGGGCTCACCGCGAGCACACCGCAGCCGAGATCATCGCCGACGCGGACTCGCGCATCGACGGTTTCTGCTCGGGCATCGGCACGGGCGGCACCATCACGGGCGTGGGGGCCGTGCTGCGCGCCGTGAACCCCGACGTGCGCATCTGGGCCGTGGAGCCTGACCAGGCGGCCATCCTTTCGGGACGTCCCGTGGGCACGCACCTGCAGATGGGCATTGGCGACGGCATCATTCCCGAGATTCTTGACACGCAGATCTACGATGACATCTGCATCGTGACCGACATCGAGGCGCTCGAGATGGCGCGGCGCTTAGCGCGAGAGGAGGGCCTGATGTGCGGCATCTCGTCGGGCACCAACGTGGTCGCCGCCCTCAAGATGGCGCGCGAGCTGGGTCCGGGCAAGACCGTGGTCACGATTCTTCCTGACACGGGTGAGCGCTACATCTCCACCAAGCTCTTCTGTGGCGAGGAAGGCATGGCCATCTAGCTGGAGCAAACCCAAAGGAATCGCCATGCTCTACCTCATCTATGCACTGGTCATCGTGGTGGCGACATCGCTTGGGGCGGTTGCGGGCCTGGGTGGCGGCGTCATCATCAAGCCGCTGCTGGACCTCGTGGGTGCGCATGACGCGGCCACCATCAACCTCTACAGCAGCGTGGCCGTCTTCGTGATGTGCTGCGTGAGCCTGACCAAACAACTGCGGTCGGGCTTTGAGTTTGACAGGCAGATGGTGCTTTCCGTGGCCGCGGGCTCGCTTCTGGGCGGGATCGCAGGCGACAAGGTCTTCTCCGCGCTGACGGGTTCGTTTGACAATCACCTGGTCAAGGCCGTGCAGGGCGGCATCCTGGCCGTGGTGCTGGGCCTCATCTTTGTCTACACGCTCAGGCAGGACAAGATGCCCAGCTGGAAGCTCAGCAACCCCGCTACCATCTTTGTGGCGGGCTTTGCGCTGGGCGCGGTGGCGGTCTTCCTGGGCATCGGGGGAGGGCCGCTCAACGTGGCTGCGCTCAGCCTGCTCTTCTCGCTGGGCGCCAAGGAGGGCGCGGTCTACAGCCTGGCCATCATCTTCTTCAGCCAGCTCTCCAAGCTCGTGCTTTCCGCTGCAAGCGGCGCACTTTGGGCGGTTGACCTTACCTTTGTTCCGTTCGTGGTGATTCCCGCCATCGCAGGTGGCTTCATCGGCACC
>CADBRX010000106.1 GCA_902797175.1 uncultured Coriobacteriaceae bacterium
GCATCGCCCACGATGCGGTAGGTCATGTTGAGCTTGAAGTCGAAGGGGAACTTCGCGCGCGTGTCGTCGTTGGAGACGAGCTCGTAGGTCACGCGGTCCTCCACGGCCTCGATCACCTCGTGCTCGTAGTTGCGAGCCAGACCGTGACGGCCAAAGCGCACCTCGCCCTGGGCGGAATCCGCACGGTCGTTCCTCAGGTTGCCCACGATGGGGAAGAGCACGGGCGCGCACCGCGGCCAGTACTTCTCGTCGCGCTGCCACAGGTACTCCTTGCCGTCGAGCTTGAGGCTCATGAGCTGGGCGCCGGCCGAGTCGATGGTCGCCTCGATGCGTCCGGCTGCGATGGTGGTCAGGGCCATGGGTGCTCCTCTCTTTGGGGTTGCAGTATGATGTAGCTGTCACGGCGAGCGCAAGGAGGCACCATGAAGAGGTCCCGGCAGGTCGCAACGCTTTTGATGATACTCTCACTGGCCCTGGGGTTGGCCTCTTGCGGCGGCTCAAGCGCCACGGACGCTCCGCAGGCGGAGGAAGCCCCCGTGGAGGAGACGACCGAGGAGCAGGAGGCTCCGGAGGCGCAGGGTGATGAGGACCCCGAAGAGGCGGATGACGCTCAGCCCAAGGAGGCCGTGTCCGTGGAGGAGCTGCGCCTTGCCTACGTCGAGGGCTCCGTCCCGGATGACGTCGCATGCGTCGAGGGCACGTGGGGCTGCGAGGCCTATGGCTCTGTGGACGCGCTCGCGCAGGCGATCATAGCCGGAAACGTCGACGTGGCCGTGGTCTCGCCCGACGTGGCTTCGGCGCTCTACAACGCCACGGCCGGCTCGCTCATGGCGGTCGATGCGGTCGCCCTTCCCGACGAGCCCCTGCGCTGCACCAGCGTTGTCAGCCTGCCGCTCTTCCGCTCGAACCCCGAGACGGTCGTTTCCTACGTCTCCCGCCATCAGGAGCTGGTCTCCCAACAGGTGGGGCAGGACTGCTTCCTGACCGGTTCGCCCATGCAGAACGCCCTTGCCTCCGCGATCAGCGATGCCTACGTCGAGAACCCCTCGAGCGTCGGCGGAGAGCTCCCGCCCGACAACTTCTACTTCTTGGGGTAGGGGGCTCGCCGGTCCTCGCTTTGCCATACCCGCGGCTTCCGCACAAAACACATCAAAGTCAGCAGACTGTTACGGCTTTTATGGAGAGCCTGACAATGCCGTATCCTCTTACTTGTCAAGCAAGCGGCGGTGACAGGTTTGTCATTGCCGCCAAACGGGTAAGGAGGTACCTATGCCCACTGTTCAGGAACGTATCGACACCATCACCAACAACGTGATGGCTCGTGGTGAGGGCAAGCGCGGCGCGACCGTGCATGACCTGCTCGCCATTGGCGGCATCAACGGATGCCGCGGCGCCGTCATCATGGACGAGGCGCCCGCCGGCCTCATCGAGCGCGCCCTGCGCCGCAACGAGGGCGTGCTCACCGACGCGGGTGCGCTTTCGGTCGAAACCGGAAAGTACACGGGCCGCTCGCCGGAGGACCGATTCATCGTGGACACGCCCGACGTGCACGACAACATCCACTGGGGAAGCGTCAACAAGCCCTTCTCGCCCGAGAACTACGAGAAGGTCAAGGAGGCCGTGACCGAGTACCTGCGCACGCGCGACATCTTTGTCGTGCGTGCCATCGCCGGCGCCGACCGCCGGTGGTGCCGCAAGTTCCTCATCGTCTGCGAGCGTGCGAGCCAGGCCCTCTTTGCGCGTCAGCTCCTCGTGCGTCCCTCCAAGCGCCAGCGTGACGACTACTTCCCGCAGGACTACACCGTCCTTGCCGCGCCCGACCTCAAGCTCGACCCCGAGAAGTACGGCACCAACTCCGAGGCGGCCGTGCTCATCAACTTCGAGGACCACACCATCATCGTTGCCGGCACCGCCTACTCCGGAGAGATCAAGAAGGCGGTCTTCTCGGTCATGAACTACGTCATGCCCATCGAGGAGAACGTCCTGCCCATGCACTCGTCCGCCAACATGGACCCCGTCACGGGCGAGACGGCCGTGTTCTTTGGCCTTTCCGGCACCGGCAAGACCACGCTTTCGGCAGACACGCAGCGCGTCCTCATCGGCGACGACGAGCACGGCTGGGCGCAGAACTCCATCTTCAACTTTGAGGGTGGCTGCTACGCCAAGGCCATCAAGATCACCCCGGTCACCGAGCCGCAGATCTATGGCGCCATCCGCTTTGGCGCCATCTGCGAGAACGTGGTCGTCAACCACGTGAGCCGCCGCCCGGACTTCTTTGACGACAGCCTCACCGAAAACACCCGCGTGGCCTATCCCGTCGACTACATCGACAACGCGGCCGTCATGGGCCAGGGCCGCTACCCCAACGTCGTCATCTTCCTGACGGCCGACGCCTTTGGCGTGCTTCCTCCCATCAGCCGCCTGGACAAGAACGCGGCCATGTTCCACTTCCTGTCGGGCTTCACGAGCAAGGTTGCCGGCACCGAGCGCGGCATCACCGAGCCCCAGCCGACCTTCTCGACGCTCTTTGGCGAGCCCTTCATGCCGCTTGACCCCCTGCACTATGCCGAGATGTTCGGTGACCGCATGGAGCGCTCCGGCACCCGCGTGTACCTGATCAACACGGGCTGGACGGGCGGCCCCTATGGCGTCGGCCAACGCATGGACCTCGCCTCCACGCGTCAGATGGTCACGGCCGCCCTCAACGGAACGGTCGAGGATTCCGACTTCGTGCGTGACCCCATCTTCAACGTCGACGTGCCGCAGTACGTTCCGGGCGTGTCCAGCCGCGTGCTGAACCCGCGCGACACCTGGGCCGACAAGGACGCCTATGACGAGACGGCGCTGCGCGTCGCCAAGATGTTCATCGACAATGCCGCGGAGAAGTACCCCGACATGGATCCTGAGGTCAGGGCTGCTGGCCCCAAGGTTGACTAGGGGAGGCCCGACAAGGCTAGCTCCCCGCTCAGACAGTCCTCGAAAGGGCGCCTAACACTTTCGTGTTAGGCGCCCTTTCTGCGGAATTCACGGGGAGCTAGCCTTGTCGGGCCTAGTCACTCTTGGTTACCCGGACCTCTGATCTATTTGCAGGGTTACTCCTTGCAGCAGCAATCGCCGTCTTCGTGGCCCTCGCCATGGCAGCACTCGCCGTCGCCGTGGCTCTCGCCGTGGCAGCACTCGCCATCCTCGTGATGGTGGTGACCATGGCCCTCTCCGTGGCAGCAGCCCTCGCCGTGCCCGCGGCCGTGGCCTTGTCCCTTGCCGTGGCAGCAGTGGTGCTCCTCGGCCTCGGACACCTCGAGCAGCTCGATCTCGAAGTTGAGCGCCTTGCCGGCCATCTCGTGGTTCAGGTCGAAGGTGATGGTCTGGTCATCCTTGGCGTAGACGACGGCAGGCATGGGCTGGCCCATGGGTCCGCCCAGAACCACGCGCATGCCCACCTGGGCGTTCTCGGCGCCCGGCATGTTGGCGATGGGCACGCTCACGACCATGTCGTCACGGCGCTCGCCATAGGCCTCGGACGGCTCGAGATGCACGTTCACGGTCTGACCAACCTCCATGTCGCGCACGGCCGCGTCAAAGCCGGCGATCATCTGCCCGGCCATGCAGACAAAGGTCAGCGGCTGGTTGCGGTCGCGGGAGGAGTCGAACTTCGTGCCGTCGTCAAGCGTGCCCACATAGTGGACGCTGACCTGCTTTCCCTCATTGCTCATGTATTGGTCTCCTTTGTAGGTATCGTCAGCAAGCGAGTAGCTTATCAGGAACGTATGTGCATGTCATGGACGGTTGCCGTGGCATACAAAAGGGTATCGCCCCCTTGGTGCGCATACCAAAGGGGCGATACCATTCCGCTACGCTACGCACTACTTCACGTTGATGCCCTCGCGCTCGAGCATGAGGAAGATCTCCCTGTTGAGGTAGAGCGAGACGGCGTCCATGTCGCGCTCGAAAGTCTCCCTCAAAGATGATGGAGATGCCCGATAGGATGTCCGCGATGATCTCGCGGGTGCCAAAGGTCAGCGCGAGGCCGCTCAGGCCGAGCGAGCCCAAGATCGTGCCTGCGGGGATGCCCTCCGCAGCCTGCACGAGCTTTGTCGTGTAGTCCTTGCTGTCTATGGTGGACCAGAGATCATCCTCAGGAGTGATGTCGATGTAGGCGAGGTCGTCGTTGATGTAGGTGCCATACACGAGGCACTCGGCGATGGACTCGAGGACGTTGGCGGTCCTCTCGTTCTCCCTCACGACCGTCCCAAGGGTGGACATGACGAGCAGCAGGAGAAACGCCGGGATGAGGAGGACCATGATGAGCAGGGCGCGGGTCTCCCGGCTGCGGAGCTTCCCCCTAGCCCTGTTCACCAGCTTGCCCAGCAGGGCTCTATTGTGTTTCACCGAAATACCTCCCGGTTGTTCATCTTGATCGCATCCCCCCTTTTTACGTGCTTATCGTTACGAGACAAAGGCCATATGGGAAACGGGGCCGCTTCCGTTTGTGGAAGCGGCCCCGAATGGATGCGCTCAGGCCCGTGGTGGGCAAAAAGAGGCGATGGTGTCGACTACTCCTCGGCGCGTGCGCGGCGCACGTCGGCTGCCTGCACGTCAAAGCCATGGCGCTGGGCGAAGGCCACCGTCGCGTCGACGCTGCCCGTCTCGCCGGCCTCGGCCAGGCGCTCGCGGAACTTCTCGGCGAGGCCCGCGTCGTCCGCCAGCGCCTCCCTGAACTTCTTGTATGCCCTCTGGGACATGGTGCCTCCTTCTATTTGGCAGTAATGGTGCTACGAACCATTCTAC
Source organism: uncultured Coriobacteriaceae bacterium (assembly GCA_902797175.1). GTDB lineage: Bacteria > Actinomycetota > Coriobacteriia > Coriobacteriales > Atopobiaceae > UBA1367. The sequence goes on from CADBRX010000106.1 coordinate 4,789, forward strand.
GCCATCTGTGCCTGGACGGCGGTGATGGCCACGACGCCCACGATGTCCTCGGCGGCGCGGCCTCCCCGCGTCAGCGTGCGCACCCGAACTACGGTGCCTGTCCCATTTGTAAGGGTGAGCGGGGCAGGCGTTACCGGAGCTTGTCGACTACGCGTCGCATCCATACGCGATCGAGCGGGAAATGCTCCTTCAATGCGTCGAGAACGTCCTGCAGTATCTCTCTTGCACCAGACTCGTCCCCACACAGAACCAAAGCGTCTGCCAAAAGCTCCTTGGCATGCAGCGTGTCCTCGTGCATGGGACCGCGGTAGGTTCGGTACGTATCGACGTTCTTTCTCAGAACCTCTGCCGCCTCTTCGTAGCGCTCCGAATCTTGCAGGAAGAGGGCGTCGGTCTCGCCCATGTCGGCAACCCTGATAGCACGGTCGTGCTCAGATAGGTAAACCCGCTCTGCCGCGTCATGCATCTTGGCGAGGTACTCGTCCGCACGCTTCCTATCTCGCCGCAACAGCAGCACAGCCGCACGCCGATACAAGTATGCGAGCTTGAGCTGCCATCGAGGCTCATCGTGGTGCATCTGACACCGCTCCGCCACTCTCAAGGCCTGCGCGACCAACTCCCAAGCCCCTATCTGGTCCCCTTCGTTTTGAAGGGTGCGAGCGCACTTATTCAATGCGGTCACGCGGAGGCCGTCGTAGTCCTTGTTGAACGGCTCGCATTCTTCCAGCTCAGTCAAAGCCCGTCGATACCAGACGTCCGCCTCTGCAAACTTGCGGTCATTGAAGAAGGCCGCTCCCGTTCTTAGCGCCGCGAACGCTACCATCTGGTGCGGACTCCCGTAGTAGCTCTCGACCGCACGAAAGAGCTGCAGAGCGTAGCGTTGAGCTTCGCTGTAGTACTCCTCTATCCAAAGAAACGTGATCAGTAGGTCGAAGGTCTCTGCCATCCAGGGTAACGTGGGAGGGTATCGCTTGAGGACGCAAAGGACGGACTCTTCCTTGCGTTGGTTTACCTCACGGGGCTCGGTCCAAGCATGTTCCACGTCCCGTGCCAAGCAAATGAGAAGCTCCTTTACCTTGTTCACCGAGATATCGGTGCTACGTATTACGCAGCTTCTGAGCACGGGATGCACGAGCACGTGCATCCCTTCCGTATAACCGTTGCCAGCCATTTCCTCATAGCAACGCACCTGCGATCGGGCGATAAGCCCCGCGAGCACGTGCTCGGACATACCGGTAAAGCTGAGGAACCACGGAAGGTTCACTCCCGTCTCTGGAAGCAGCGAAAGCCACAAGAGGGCCTTTCTTTCTTGTGGAGTGAGACCACGAATCATGTCGAGCTGAAACGCGGTGGATCGCGCATCGCCCATAGATGCAGGGGCGACGCGTGCTATCTGTGCACCCGAACGGTTCGCATGGTCGGCACGCAGCCACAGCTCCATGGAGAGCGGATGGTAGAGCACCTCTTTACTGAACGCCAAGAACTGTGCATAGAGCGTATCCTCGCCCGCCTCTTCGTTCTTACGCTCGGCTAGGGCGCTTTGGAAGAAGCCCTGGCAGTCCGTGGCATCGAGGCCTTCCAGAACTAGCCCCGCCACCACAGCGCTGACCTCTCTTGCGTCACTCTCGGCCTTGCGGGCAAACAGCTCTGACGAGGCCCTCCTCGTGGTAATCAGGAAGTCTGCCGGCTGCGCAAGCAGATCAAGCAGATATGGCTCCCCTTTGGTCACATCATCAAGAATGACAAGGCAGTGGTGTCTCTCCAGCATCTTGCACAGACAGGCGAACTTGCGCCTCCCGTACTCCCGTCGTGACGCGTACCGCTTTGATGAGTACGGAGGCTCTGCGGAGTTGAGATGGGTGTCGTGTGCGAAGCATTGGGAAAGCGACGGGCTGGCTGGAATAATGAGCACCGCATCGTATTCAGCGCCGTTCCTCCGTGCGTACTCTTTGGCAAGTGCGCTCTTTCCGATGCCCCCTATGCCAGATACCACCACAACGCGCTTACCGGACATGAGGAGACCCCGTATGTCACGAAGCTCGTGCTCGCGCCCTACAAACAATGACAAAGGGATGTCGTACGAGGAGCTGAACAGCGCATCCTGCGTACGATGTTGCTCAAGGACGCGTTCCCTCTCCGCAAGCAAGCCCTCCTGCGCATCGAAGTCTACGCCTTGTCCCGGAGGCGTCATGGAGTACTTACGCTGAAGCTCGAGCATCCTTCGCTCGTAGGTGAGCTGCTGTCTGTCTTCCTCGAGATCAGCGTAGGTCTGCACGTCGTACTGTACCCTCGTGTCCACGCGCTCACCCCACCCCCACGTTCAGCCGACTGTTGAGATGCTTGAAGCGAAAGACGCAGAGCCCCGGCGCATCATGCGCAACAAAGTAGCCGTCCATCCACCGCCACGCCTCTTTGAGCCACAAATCACAGGCCGCAGGGGCCTGCCCGCAGCAATCACGTTCGTAGCGCTCAAGCACACGCAGCACCACCAGGTCGAGGGCGTTACCGTTACGGTCGCTGTTGTTCTGGCTCAACGGACGATATCCAAGCAGAGAAAGCCGCGTATTGAGTAGCTCGACACTGATGAACGGCGCACTCATTATGAGCAGATGACGCAACATCGTTGTGCGCGATATCTCCCCCAGCAAGCGCATCTCCTCAGAGAAGCGATCCGCATAGGTCGCATCGTCCGTGCGACTCGTTTCAGACAATCCGTCCTTGGACCCAATCTGCGCACTCACAAGCTCAGAAACTTTGCTGCAGTACACGTGCAGGATGTTCTGCTGCGGCCTGGTGCCCGGAGCACACAGGGTTCGAAGCTCTGCCGGCGTCAACTTCTGCAGAAACTCCTCCCCAAGCTCGTTCATAACAGCAACGCGCCGCAGGTAGAGTGTGTCGTGCAGATCCGCACGCCTGAACGTGCGGTCACTTCGGTCATACCAATGCTGGATGCAATGCGTCTCCTCAGAAGCAGAGAGCCCCAGCGCCTTGGCGAATGATTTGCAGGTTACGCGGTTCTTGGGATAGTACCGACCCGTACGCCAGAAGCGGATGCGCTGCGCACACGAGGGACCGTCCGCGTTGCGCGCGAAGGTCTTCTCGTACAAAAGCTGGTCGCATTCGGACTTGGAAAGATTCATCTCTTTACGAAATGCCTCGTAGCGCTCCTGCACCCACCTCGTCTCAACCCGCATGACCCGAAACGCCTCAGTGGCACGCAAGGCATCCTGCGCGTCATCGGTAAGGCCACGGAGTAGCGTCTTGTTCACGTACCTGGCCTCCTTCTATCGGGCGCGGCTTATCTCCGGTGGTAGGACAAGCTCCATAAGAACCAAATTCAACCCGTCCAGCAACACTTTAGATTCGAACACTTTTCGCCATACGACCCTTCTGACCCATATGGCCAAACATGCTGCATGCAACTCGTGCCTTCGGGGCAACCAACTGTACGAATCTAAAGTGTTGCGGCCCCTGGTGTTTTGCGCAAATTTGGCTTCGTATCTATCAAGACGCCTGAGAGGTTTTGTCCATGAGCGACCTGAGATGCAAGGTTTGCGGGGGCCGTATGATAGCGGTTTCCGATGGTGTGTACGAGTGCGAGAGTTGCGGAAGACGGGAGCTGATGCCCATCCGATCTGCCGCCCGACCCGCCAATGAGCTTCTGAGCGCAGCAGATGAACTGCGCAACGCCGGTGACTTTGACAGCGCCTATCTCACGTACCAAAACGTTCTTGCGCAAGACCCCGGCAACGTCGTGGCGCGCTGGAAGCTCGTTCTCTGCCGCTTTGGCATACGTTACGAGAAGGACCCGCTTACTGGCGCCTCGTTACCCACGCTCAACCGCATGCGCTACGACTCCATTCTGGAAGATCCCGATTATGTTCGCGTACTCGCTTCGTGCAACGACAGCGACAAGCAGGAGTTTCAGCGACGCGCGGAAGAGATTGCGCGTATTCAGCAGCACTATCTTGATGTGGCGCGCAGCGAACAGCCCTATGACGTCTTCATTAGCTTCAAGGCGGAAGATGAAGGCCAAAGAACACGTGATTCCGTCATTGCCCAAGAGATCTATGACCGTCTCACCGAACGGGGCATCCGCACCTTCTACTCCCGCGTCACGCTGCAGGACAAGTCCGGCACTGAGTACGAGCCCTACATCTTCGCCGCACTTCAGAGCGCTCGTCTCCTGTTGCTCGTCGCAACCTCGCCAGAGCACGCCAACGCGGTATGGGTAAAGAACGAGTGGAGCCGCTATCTTGACCTCATGACGCAGGATCGCGAGAAGCACCTTTTGCCCGTGTACGAGGGCATGGAGCGCGATGCCTTTCCGCCGCAGATTCCGGTGCGCGAGGCACTTGATTATGCACAGGACGGCGCCCTTGCAGAGGTGGTGCAGGGTGTGCTTACCCTCACGGGCCTGGGCACCGTGGTGGATGCCCGCGACACACGCTCGGCAATCCCGCAGTTGGTACAGAGCCTACAGAGTCATGTCGAACACGAACGATGGCGCGAGGCTCGCGAGGTGGCCAACGAGATTCTCGATCTCGACGCAGAAAACGGCGATGCGTACTTCTATCTGTTGTTGAGCGAGTACCACGCAAGCCGCCCCACCAAGCTTGCAGACCTTGACGAGCCATGGGACGAAAGCCGCTCCTACCAGCGTGCCATGCGCTATGCACAGCCAACTCGCCAACAGTTGCTTGAGGCGGTAAAGACGCGCCGCGACATGCGCAAGGCCGCACAAGCAGAGCAGCTTGCGGCGGAGGCGGAGCGCACACGCAAGGCAAACGAGACCGATCAGAGCTTCTTGCGCGCACTTGACTGTATACAAGAGCAGAGGTATCGCGAGGCGATCCAGCTACTCCAAGGACCTGCGCATGCTCATCCTGACGCGCAGGAGCGCATCACATGGTGCTCTATGGCCCTCAAGGCACAGCAAGACCTCAACAACCCGCTCTTCTTGAAGGAGCGTATCGCGCAACAGGCTCCCGGCGTGTTAGAGACGTACAGCTCGCTCAAGGAGAAGTACCTGCGCTCGATTCCCAACATAGGCGAGGAAGCGGCCATCGAAATCGCGGATCAAAACTATCTAACCGTCGCCATCAGCATTGCAATGGCCGTGGTGGCGCTCATCACGCAGTTCAAGATCCTGCCGTTCTGGCCCGCAATGATCATCATGGCGGTGCTCGGATTATTCGCCGCCCTCAACAGGGATAACGACCTGATTGCGCTGGGCCTCCTCGGTCTCATCCTGTTCACGGTCGCGATCCTCGACTATGGCGGTCCCTACGAGCATTACGACAAGCGCGAGACGTTCTCCATGTTCTTCATGCTCATTGCGTATCTCGTGGTTACCGCAGGGTTCGCCATCTGGCGCGGCAATCGCGTCACTTCGGCTAGAAACCAGCTTCTGCTCTTTGTTGAGCAGGTGGTTCGACCGCTTGAGGACAACGTCTGGGATGAGTACGTCTCTCGGTATGAAGGCTACGACGGCATCGTTCTCGAACGTCCGATATCGGTCGTGGAGAGCATCTAGGCATGAGGCAAGGACACCTTTGAAAGGAAACCCATGATTGCTTTGAAGTGCAAGGTCTGTGGTGGCGACATAGACGTTCATGGAGATTCTGGCACCTGCGCGTATTGCGGCGCCGCCTTCTCCCTAAGCACGCTCGACGATGACTCGAGAATCGAGAACATGAACCGCGCAAACGAGGCGCGCCGCACTCAGGACTTTGACGAGGCCATCAGAGCATGGAGCATGTTGGTCGCAGCGGACCCTCATAACGCCGAGACGCGCTGGAACCTCGCTCTGTCCCGCTACGGCATCGAGTATGTCTGGGACGAGCCCTCGGCCGACTTCGTGCCCAACATTCACCGTCTGCGCTACGAGCGCTTCAACGACGATCCTGACTACTGCGCATGCATGCTCGAGGCAGACGAAAACGCCTTGGTCTATTACATGGACCAAGCAAATCGCATCCAAGCCATTCAGGACCGCCTGCTCGAGCTCATTCGCACCGAGCAGCCCTATGACGTGTTCATCTGCTTCAAGGAGCAGGACGCGAACGGCCAACGCACCCGTGACTCCGTACTTGCCCAAGAGATATATGAACAGCTCACCGCAAAGGGTCTGCGCGTGTTCTTCTCGCGTATTAGCCTGCGCGCGGTTGCCGGCCAAAACTATGAGCCCTACATCTTTGCCGCCCTTCAGAATGCGCGCGTTATGATTGTGGTCGGCACACAGCTTGATTACCTCACTGCTCCGTGGGTCCGCAATGAGTGGAGCCGCTATCTTGCGCTCATGGCCGAGGACCAAAGCAAGTACCTCATTCCCGCGTATGAGAAGCTGCCTCCCGAGCTCTTCCCCGCCGAGATTCCCATGCGCGAGGCATTGGACCTCAGCACCCCCGGCGCGCTTCTTGACCTGACCTCGGGCGTGCTCAGGCTCCTCAATCGCGAGAACACCGCTGCCACTCACGCCGAATACATCCGCCTCTGCGACCTCATGCGCACGGCTTTGAAGGCGGGCGACTTCGTGGAGGTGACAAAGCAAGGGCGCGATGCGCTGGCCGCCGAGCCGAAAGGCGCTGAGGCCTGGTGGATGCTCCTTCTTGCCGAGCAAGGCATCACGGACGAGAGCGAGCTCCTTACCGCAGACGTCAACTGGATGGACAGCCGATACTTTGACGAGGCCTACAGCCTGGCAAACGCCCGACGTCGTCAGCTGCTTGACCAGGCCAAGCGCCACCACGACCAGCGCATCGCCGAGCTGCGACGCTCCGACGAGCTTGAGGCCCAAGCCCGAGATTCGGAGCTTCACACGCAAAACGTGGTAAACGAAGCTCGGACCCTCATGATGGCAGGCCAATTCAAAAAGGCGGCAGCCATCCTCAACGATAATGTGCGGGCGACCCCAGAGGTAAACGTACTGCGCGAGGATGCCGAGCTTGGTGCCGAGTATGAGGACATCGACCCCAAGAGCTATCTGTCGGACTGCATCAGGCGCGATCATCCCGACGTCAGCTCCGGTTTCTCTCAGCTGCTCAATGTGCGCTTCCGGGCCATCGCCCCGCACTGGCCCGGAACTGCGTGGAAACGCGGCCTAGGCGGCTTGTCCCTTGCGGTTTCGATGGCCTGTGCATACGTGTTCCACGCGCAGGGAGTCGTGATGAACGTCGCCATTGTGGGACTCATCGCAGGCATCGGGCTCCTCACTTCCGCGCTCACTGAGCAGATGGAGAATCCCACCCTACGACTTGCTCTGGTATGTGGTTCCCCCTTTGTGCTTGCGGCCGTGGTGGGTAACCTCATGCTCGAGCTTCCCTACGCCATTCGTCCTTTCATGGCACCGCTCATCGTCTTAGCCCTGATACCGATAGGCCTTGTCTCGGCACACGACGCCGCCCTAGAGAGCCGCAGGAGGGCGCACATGAACAAGCAAACCTCCTACTACAAACAAAACATCATGCCTCTCGAGCAGCAATACATCGCCGAATACGAAAAGCGCTTCGCGCCGCTGCGCACCTATGGCCCCCTCAAGGAGCTCGCAACACAGGCAGACTCCGCGAACAATTGGTACACGATAAGCACCTTGATTGATACGGATAACTGATAAGGAGGGGGTAGAGATGGACGAGACCACCCGTGAGCTATACGACCGCGCCGAGCACCTTAGGCGCGTGCATGACTATGATGGAGCCCTTGCGGCCTACGAAAGCATTGTTTCGCGCAACCCCGAAGATGCGGCTGCTCGATGGGCGATTGTGCTGTGCCGCTACGGCATAGAGTACACCCATGACAACGTCACACAAAGCGATGTACCCAGTATCAACCGCCTGAGCTTTGACTCCATCCTGGAGGACCGCGACTACCTCATGGCGCTGCGCTGCGCGCCCGAGGATCAGGCAGCGCACTATCGCTCAGAGGCTGTGCGCATTGCAGAGATTCAGGACCAGCTCGTCAGCATTGTGCGAGCCGAGAAACCTTACGACGTCTTCATCTCGTTCAAATCGAGCGACGGACGTATGCGCACGCGTGACTACGCCCTTGCTCAAGAGATCTACGACGCGCTTACGACAGAAGGCTTCCGGGTGTTCTTCTCGCCGGTGAGCCTGCGCCAGCATCTGGGCGAAGTCTACGAGCCCTACATCTTTGCCGCGCTGTACTCTGCGCGCGTGATGGTGCTCGTGGGAACGCAAAAGGAATACGTTGAGGCGGACTGGGTTCGCAATGAGTGGAGCCGCTATCTTTATCTGATGCAGCAAGACCCGAAGAAGCATCTGCTTCCGGTGTACGAGGGCATGAATCCGGCGGACTTCCCTGCCCAGATCGCGCGCATGCAAGCTATCGACCTCTCGCAAATCGGCGCCTTGCAACTCGTGTGCACTCGCGTGAAGGACATGGCGGGCGAGAAGGAGAAGGTCATCTACGTGCGCCGCAAGGACGGCGTCACCGTCAATGCAACCAACCTGGTCCGGCGCATTACCCTTGACGTTGAGGACGGGGCCTTTGACGAGGCGTCGCAGCGCATCAAGGCGTTTGTGGACGAATACGGCGCCGACTATGCGGATCTTCGCTACGCACGACTTCTCTGCGCCAACCGGTCGCGCAATGTCGCCGAGCTTGCCACGCATCTATCCGCAGGCATCGCCTCAAGCGAAGACCTTGATTACGTTCTCACCTCGGGAAGCGACGAGCAAAAGACGGCCCTTCAGTCGCTGGAGTCGTTGAGCCGCCGAAACGAGCAGCGAAAGCTTGTTGACGACGGCATCAGGTCGGCACGGGACGCTTACGAGGCCGGCCGCTACGCCGACACCATAAGCACCATCGACGTCCTTCGCAGACTGCCCGGCTTTGACCGTGGGGCTGAGGTCGACCAGCTCTATGCCATGGCCCGACGTCAGCAGGAAGCCATCGACAAGCGTGCTGAGTTTCTCCAACTCACAGAATCAGGCTCATACCTGCGTAACCTCTTGAGCGAGAAATCGCCCAACATCTATCAGAAGCTGCTTGCCTATGAGCAATTCCGCGCAGCCCCACAGAGCTCGAAAGAGCGTTTGAGGTGGTCCCATACAATCGCCATCGCTTGCTGCGTGGCCACCATCGTAGGATGGTTCATCTTCAAGCAGTCGCTGGATAACGTTACGCTGATCGTTTGCCTGACGTTTGCGGCACTTGAGACGTGGCGCTTCTTCCGCAAAGAAGAATGGAAAGCTCTCAGCACCTTGGCATTGGCCGTCTTGAAAGGCTTCCTTTTGACCTTCGGCCCCTCGCTGGCGCTATCGTTCATCCTCATCCAGATGCACGCAGGGGCGAGCGACCGCTCCACTAGCATCCTCTCCCTTCTCTCTCGTTTCTGGTACGGGGAGGCGGACTCAGACGCCGGCGTGCTTGTCGTGGTGTACCTTGGCGTCCTGCTTACGGTCATTGCGCGCAATGTCTCCGGGGCGCTCAAGGAGAACGAGGCCCGCAAGACTCATGCCGTGGTGAAGCAATCCGAGGAGCAGGCTCTTCAGCTAAGACGCGAGCTCTCCAGCGTCATCTCGGCCTTCGAGGAGGAAGAGCGCTTGCGCCTTGAGCAGGAATACGGCCCTTATCTGCAGGAAGATGACTGGAAACAGCTCGGCCATGTTTCAGAGTACCGCCTCTAGGGCACTTCCCTCGCAGCTTACCTAAGGAGATCACCATGCAGATTCTCAGCGTCATCAAGTCAGAAGCTCCCAATGGCCTGCTTGTCTGGAAGCATCCGGCCGAGGACTTCAATACGTTGTCCACCCTCATCGTCAACGAGTCACAGGTGGCACTGCTCTACAAGAACGGGCAGATCGCCGACACCTTCACCGCCGGCCGTTACGTTCTCAACACGCAGAACATCCCCTTCCTGCGCAAGCTTATCGAGATTCCAACGAACGGCGTCTCGACGTTCAGCTGCCAGGTGTACTTCGTGAACATGGTTGAGGCCATGAACATCAAGTGGGGCCTTAGTTCGCGCGTCACCTACATGGAGCCGACGTACGGGATTCCCGTCGAGCTCGGCGCGCGTGGCGCCATGAGCATCGCCGCTGCCGATCCACGCGACCTCGTTGTGCGACTCGTGGGTTCCGAGGCCACGCTTACCGTGGAGGGCCTCGTCAAGTACTTCCGCTCCCTCATCGTCATGAAGGTGAAGTCACACCTGTCCCGCACCATCAAGGAGCAGGAGCTCAACATCTTCGAGCTAGATGGCCAGCTTGACATCCTGGCCGAGGAACTGAAAGAGCGCATTGCTCCCGACCTCAAGAGCTATGGCTTCCTGCTCAAGATGTTCACCGTGGAAGAGGTGCTTCTGCCTGAGGACAATCCGGCCTTCCTGCGGGTTCGCCGTATGCTCTCTGAACGTTCTACGGGCCTTGAGGAGGCGCGTAACCGTGCCGCCCAGGCACAGGTGGCGGCAGAGCAAAGCGCTCTCACGGAGTTCACGCTCGCACGCGGCCATGCTGCGGCGCTGCAGGTGCAGGGAACTAGCTACCGGGAAGAGCGTCAGCTTGACATTGCCGAGACCATGGCGGCCAACCCTGGCATGAACCAGTTCTCTGGAATGGCGGCGAACATGGGCATGCTGTCGGGTGCCATGGCCATGGGCGTCTCAGCTGCGCAAAGCATGTCTGACGCGATGTCCCCGCTCAGCAACTTGGGGAGCTTCTCACCACAGCCCACGGCCACTCAACCGGCAGCGCCTGCAGCCGAAAGCGTCGTCGCGCCTGTCGAGGCTGCGGCCCCGAAGACGAGGGTCTGTCAGAACTGTGGCGCCACTATCGCGATGGGGGCCAAGTTCTGCAGCGAGTGCGGATCCCCGCAACCCAAGTTCTGCCCAAACTGCGGTGCCGAGGTCTCCAGCACCGCGAAGTTCTGCTCCGACTGCGGCAGCCGGCTCTAAACGAAAGGAACACCCCATGAACTCCCGCACGCCCAAGGTGGTCATCCTTTGTCTCATCCATCTCGTCATCCTGTCTATAGGCATCGCAGCGGCACTTCTGCTTCCCAGCCAGGTGACCTACAACCTCTCCATCTCCGTCACGTTCTGCGTCATAGCCTATCTCTGCTTTGCCGCGAGCACAGTCATTCCGTACTTCTCCACGCGCCAGCAGGCCATGCAGAACGGCGGGCTTATCACAGCCTCGCTCATCTACCTTTTGGTGACGCTCATTGCCTCGGTGGTACTCACCCTCGCAAAGGCTAGCTTCAAGGTTCACCTCGTGCTCGAGATTGTGATTATGGGACTTGGCATCGTCCTCTGGGCCCTCATGTTCCTGGCCAAGCTTCACATAGATGAGCAGTAATCCTTCGTAAGCGTTTCTTGGCGCGCGCTGACGGGGGAGGCCCCGCCGGACTTTCAGGACGGAGGCTTCTGTCCTGAATGTCCGGCGGGGCCTCCCCCGTCAGCGCGCGCAGTAGAAGTGGTTACGCCATCTGTGCCTGGACGGCGGTGATGGCCACGACGCCCACGATGTCCTCGGCGGAGCAGCCGCGGGAGAGGTCGTTGACCGGCTTGGCGATGCCCTGCAGCACGGGGCCGTAGGCCTCGGCCTTGGCAAAGCGCTGGACGAGCTTGTAGCCAATGTTGCCGGCGGCGAGGTCGGGGAAGACGAGGATGTTGGCGTGGCCCGGCACCTTGGAATCGGGAGCCTTGAGCAGGCCGACGGAGGCCTCGAGGGCGGCGTCGAGCTGCAGGTCGCCGTCGAGGGCGAGCTCGGGGGCCTTCTCCTTGGCCAGGCGCGTGGCCTCCTGGACCTTCTCGGCGGTGTCGCC